>CAZDEC010000069.1:0-15452 GCA_964504295.1 uncultured Thioalkalispiraceae bacterium | reverse complement strand
ATAACACCACGACAAGAATTCATATGGAAGACTTTGCTCAAGTCTTAGTGAAGTACCCAATTGATAAATATAACTCCGCCAATTATGAACAAGTTGGCAAGGTCATTTACGATTATTCTGGTGACGGACTCGCCGATGCCCAGCAATTTGCAAGACGATTACTGGTAAATATCTTACTTGCCAATGGCGATGCCCATTTAAAAAATTGGAGCCTTCTTTATCAAGATCAAACTACACCAAGATTATCTCCAGCATACGATATCGTAACCACCAGCGTTTATATGGATGGTGAAAAAAAATACGCTTTGAATCTGGGTAAAACTAAAGAATGGTATTCAGTGTCAATGGGGAATTTTGAATCGTGGGCTGATAAGTCAGGCATCCCTTGGCGAGCAATCAAACCGCATATTGATGATACGATGGAAAAAGCACGCTCATTATGGCCTGAGGCATTAAAAGGTTTACCCATGAATGATGAGCAAAAAGAAAAACTCAAAGCCCATTGGCTTAAGCTTCAAGCTGATTTTCGGATAGAGTATACTTAAGCGCACATGGCTAAACTAAAAGAACAACAAACTCACACCCCCATGATGCAGCAATATCTGCGCATTAAGGCCGAACACCCCGAAACCTTGCTGTTTTACCGCATGGGTGATTTTTACGAGATGTTTTTCGATGATGCGCATAAAGCGGCAAATTTGCTTGATATTACTCTAACCGCTCGCGGTCGGGCAAAGGGGGAACCCATTCCAATGTGTGGCGTGCCCTATCATGCGGCCGATAATTACCTTGCCAAACTGGTTAAGCAAGGGCAGTCGATTGCCATTTGCGAGCAAATTGGCGACCCCAAAACCAGCAAGGGGCCAGTGGCGCGTGAGGTGGTGCGTATTATTACCCCCGGTACTTTAACCGAAGATGCCTTGCTCGATGAAAAACAAATTAATCTACTCTGCGCCGTGCATGCGCAGCAAAAAGACCAGCAAGCACCAACTTTTGGTATTGCCAGCCTGGAGCTAAGCAGTGGCCATTTTAGTATTTGCCAGGTCGAAGGCATTGAAAATTTAAAAAGTGAATTAACACGTTTACATCCAGCCGAAATTATATTTAATGAAACCGATCCGTTTAACTTACCCAGGCAGCTGCAACAAAATTACCCCATTAGCTTTAAACAACAAAATGAATGGATTTTTAATTTATCACATGCAAGCAAAACCTTAACCGAGCAATATGCCTTAAAAGATTTAAAGAGTTTTAGCTGTGACGATCAACCTGCCGCCATCATCGCCGCGGGTTGTATTATTGACTACCTTAAAAACACCCAACGCAGTGCCTTACCGCATATTCATCATTTTAAAGTCGACCGAAAAAGCGATTACATACTTATTGATGCCAGCACCCGCCGTAACCTGGAGCTTGAATACCATATTGGCGGGCAACATAACCATACGCTTGCCGGCATTCTGGATTTCACCGCTACACCGATGGGCAGCCGTCTGTTACGCCGTTGGATAAACCAGCCTTTACGCAACACGCAAACACTCACTGCGCGAAATAATTTAATTGAAACATTAATAAAACAACAACGTTACCCACAAATTGAAACGCTGCTGAAACAAGTTGGCGATGCCGAACGTATTTTAAGCCGACTTGCATTAAGAAGTGCTACACCTCGCGATTTGTCCCGACTGCGTTCTACCCTTGCAGTGTTACCTGCATTACAAAATAGCCTGGCCGACCTTGATACGAGTTTATTGCAACAGCTTAAAACCCGTATCAGCGAGCACCCCAAAACATTAGCGCTATTAAATACAGCCATTATAGAAAACCCACCGGTTGTTATTCGAGACGGTCGTTTTATTGAAAAAGGGTTTGATAACGAGCTTGATGAATTGCGTAGCTTACAGGATAACGCCGGCGATTTTCTGGCTAAGCTGGAAGTGCGCGAAAAACAACGCACCGGCTTGCATACTTTAAAAGTAGGCTATAACCGGGTGCATGGTTATTATATTGAAGTAAGCCGCAACCAATCCGAAAAAATGCCGGACGACTATCAACGCAGGCAAACTTTAAAAGCAAGCGAACGTTTTATTACCCCCGAGTTAAAAGAACTTGAAGACAAAGTGTTAAGCGCCAATGAACGGGCACTGGCCAGAGAGAAAAAACTTTACGAAACTATTTTAGATAAACTAAATGAACAGTTACTGCCGCTGCAACAAACCGCACATGCACTTGCCGAATTAGACGTACTGAATAACCTGGCCGAACGCGCTGAAACAAATCACTATTGTAAAGCCCGCTTTGTTGATTCAGAAACACAGGGTATTCAAATTACCGCCGGGCGACACCCTGTTATCGAACAGGTGCAAAGCCAGGCCTTTAGCCCCAATGATATTACGCTTAATAGTCAACAACACCTGTTTATTATTACCGGGCCGAACATGGGAGGTAAATCAACTTATATGCGACAAGTTGCGCTTATCGTTATCATGGCGCATGTCGGTAGTTTTGTGCCCGCAAGCGAAGCCATACTTGGGCAAACCGATCAAATCTTTACCCGTATTGGCGCATCCGATGATTTATCCAGTGGCCATTCCACCTTTATGGTTGAAATGACCGAGACTGCCAATATTCTGCATAATGCCACCAGCAACAGTCTGGTATTAATGGATGAAGTTGGTCGCGGCACCGGCACCCAGGACGGTATGTCGCTGGCCTGGGCAAGCGCTTGGTATTTAGCGGATAAAATAAAAGCACACACCTTGTTTGCAACCCATTATTTTCATCTGACCCAATTACCTGAAAATTTACAGGGCTGTATCAATGTACACCTCGATGCAGTTGAGCATAACGATCAGCTTGTTTTTCTGCATCAGGTAAAACCAGGGCCGACCGATAAAAGTTATGGGATTCAGGTCGCCGCGCTGGCAGGATTACCAACCGAGGTCATTACATTAGCCAATCAAACTTTATCTTCTCTTATTGAGGCAAAGGAACCCTTACACAAATTCCAAACTACTTCCTCTAATGAGGATACACCGCTATCGTCAAGTATTTTAAAAGCACTTCAAAATATTGACTTAAATCAAACAACACCGATGGAAGCACTCAAACAGCTCGAGCAGCTCAAAAAAATGCTCTAAAAACTCGCAACCTTTGAGTTTAGGTATTAGAATACGCAGCCATAGAGAGTACATTTTTAATTTTTCCCGAGGTTTTTTATGACGTATATCGTGGCTGATAACTGCATTTTGTGTAAATACACCGACTGTGTTGAGGTTTGTCCTGTTGATTGTTTTCACGAAGGGCCGAATTTTTTAGTTATCGATCCCGACGAATGTATTGACTGCACCCTATGCGAACCCGAATGCCCCGCTGGTGCCATTTTCGCCGAAGATGAAATACCCGAGGGTATGGAACACTTCCTGGCATTAAATGAAGAACTGTCACGCGAATGGCCGGTGATAACTGAAATGAAGCCCGGTTTACCCGAAGCCGAACAATGGGATGGCAAGAAAGATAAACTGCAATATCTAGAGCGTTAAAACCCAACAACATTAAAAAAACACAGGCAAACTATGTCCGCAATCAATGTTCATTTAACATCTTTTGCGGACGATCCTGTTGAGCTTGTTAGCCAGCATATTATTGCCTACAGTGACAGCCTTCCCTTATTAAGCAACACTATTATTTTTACACCGCAAACTAATATTGCGGCACAGTTGCGTTACCGATTACTTAAAGTAGCACAACAAAAAAACTGCAACGCCTTACTTGGCCCTCAAATTTTACCATTGCATCAATGGTTACAAACATTCCAACCGGGGCAGCTTAACGTTGTTAACTCAACCACACAGGAACTTATTCTTGTTGAAGCGTTAAAACAACAGCAGGGAATATTTGCCTCAGTTAACCCCTGGATCTACGCCCATAGCCTACTGGAATTATTTCAATCTTTAACCGCCAATAATATTGAGCTGCCAGAAAAAGAAGAAGACTTTGTAACGCTACTCAACACCGCCTATGGTATCGCCCCTCTAAACACGATTAAAGCCTTAAGCCAGGAAGCGAATTTTGTATATACCCTTTGGCAAGCCTGGCATAAACAATTAACGGCCTACAAAGTAGTTGATAGCCAGACCGCACAATTATTTTGTATGCAGCATGGTCTGGAAGTATTAAAACCAAACTCAGCCAGTAAAATTAATTTTTACTTTTTAGGTTATAACCTTTTAAGTAAAACCGAATCACAATGGTTAGAACAACTCGCGCAACAGCATAATGTTTTTTATTTTTTACAAGGTGACGCGCCAGACAATACTGCAGAGAATATTCCATATCATGCAGACAAACATATATTCGACTGTATCAAACAGTTCCCTACTGCGAAGGTTATTTATGAAAAATCAGAAAAAAACATTCCTCTAAACCAACAAAAACTTTCAAAATCTGATTTTATAAAAAATGTTTATGCAATTAATACTGCACCATTAATCGAGCGCGCCCGACAATACAACGCTCAGTCGACAACACCATTAAACAATACCCATGTTTATTCAGCCAATAGCGATGAACTCGAAGCTCGTGCTATCGATATTCAATTACGTCGCTGGTTATTAGAAGGTAAAACAAAACTTGCCATTGTCACAGAAAATCGTCGGCTTGCTCGACGCGTACGTGCCTTACTTGAGCGCAGCGGTGTCCACCTGCAAGATGCTGCCGGTTGGGCATTATCCACAACCCGTGCCGCAGCAACCCTTGAACGCTGGCTGGAATGTATCGAAAATGATTTTAATTATTTATCCTTGCTGGATCTATTAAAATCATCTTTTGTTTTTTCGCAAATAGAAACACAGGCACGACAGTACGCCGTGTACCGACTCGAGCAGGATATTATTCGCCACGAAAATATTAACCAGAACATTCAGGCTTATCGTGCTGGCATCAAGAATCGCGCGCAACGTTTACCAGAGTGGTTTACAGAAACCCACAGTATTATTGATGATGTACTTAAGCAACTTGAACAGGCCGCCGAACCATTAATACAGTTAAGCGAAAATAAAAAATTCAGTCCGCAGGAATTTATTGAAACCATTTTAGAGTCTTTAAAATCACTTGGTCTGGACGCTTCATTAGCTGACGATGCGGCTGGCATTAAAATTATAAATTTACTCGATAACTTAAGGTTTGAATCTGACTTAGTAAATTTAAAATTTGACTGGCCGGAAGCACGCGCCTGGCTGGCGATGCAGCTTGAACGCAGCCGTTTTATGCCACCGGCAAGCGATACCCAGGTACAGTTAATTGGTTTATCACAAAGCCAGTTCCAGAAGTTTGATGGCTTAATTATTGCCGCCGTCGAAGAAGAATTTTTACCCGGCTCGCCCACACCATCTGCTTTTTTTAACGATGCGGTTAAACATGAGCTCGGGCTAAATACTTCCCTGTACGATAAAAATGAACGCTTTTATCATTTTATACGCCTGTTACATTCAAGCGATCATATCTTACTAAGCTACCGTAACCAAGGAGAAAATGGTGAAGTAAAAAACTCGGCAGCCTGGCTTGCGCTGCTGGAACAATTTCACCAACTTGCATTTAATAAAGACTTAAAAGATGAAACCTTAAACCAATTAGTCAATGCACCAGAAAATACCTTTAGCCTCGCGGCAGAAACACCCGCATCAATCGTGCAACAACCACGGCCGGCTATTCCTGAAAATTTAATTCCGAAAAAAATATCCGCATCGCAGTATCAGGAGTTAATAAATTGTCCTTATTTATTTTTTAGCGCACGCTGTTTAAAACTCGAAGCAACCGATGAAATGCGTCAGGCGCTATCAAAGGCTGACTTTGGAGAACGAATTCATCAGTGTTTAGAAGCTTTTCATCATAACACTGAAGGTTTTCCAGCCGCGTTTAAAAATAAAGTGAGCGAACACAACCGCGAAGCAGCCGAAAAAGTGCTGAATAATATTATTCAATATGTATTCAGCCCGGACTTAAGCGAAAACCACGAACACCTCGCCTGGTATACACAGGCTAAAAAAATAACACCCCACTATATTAACTGGCAAATAAAACATAACCAGGACTGGAGTGTGTATAAAGTTGAACAAAATTTAACAACCGAGCTGGCTATAGACAATGCAGCCAAACCCTTAAAGCTATCGGGCAGGCTAGATCGAATCGATAAAAAGTTAACCAACGACAACACCGAAGTACTGGATGTTATTGACTATAAAACAGGGGTTACCAGCAGCAACAAAGAGGTTGAATCTGGCGAAGCGGTACAACTCCCTTTCTACCACAGCTTATTGCAGGAAGAAGACCGCCAGGTACATCAAGTTGAGTACCTGGCAGTAAAAAGTGATGCTGTATCCAGCAAGGCAAAACTCAGTGGTGATAAGCTTGATGACATTGCCGAACAATCCATCGAACGCTTAAAGGAAATATTCAGCCAACTGCATCAACAGGAAAAATTACCCGCATGGGGCGATGAAAAAACCTGTGGTTACTGCGGAATGCAGGGAATATGTCGTAAGCAAATGTGGCAGGATCAAATAAATAATACCTAAAATTTTAGCGTGTCAGTAACAAAGAAAGATTTCTTCAATGAAAAAATTTTTCAATATTACTTGGTCAATATTAACTTGTCCTGACGGGTAATACGCAACCGGTAAGCGTGACCGGCATGCTCGATTAGTATTTCCTGTTGTCCAGCAAAAAGCTGCTGACTTTCATAACGATGCACTGTTTGTTCTTTTTCTGTCAACGGTTTTTCTGTAGCTGATATATTCAATTCTGTTTTCATAGTAAATAGGTCTCTAACTAACAATAAAGTGGTTGTTTAACTGATTTGCTCAGATAATAACCGTTTTACGCACTTAAATGCAAATGAGAATGATTTCTATTTACATTTAATTCCAACTCATACATACTCTCTTTCAGCCAGCCAGCCAAGTCGCATCTTAACCATGCCGCAATAGCCAGCCAACAAATACGCCCGATTAGCTTACATAAAGCAATATCCCGGGTGGTTCCATTACATTTGAAAACTGACTTTTTGAGGTTATGACATTGAAAACACAGAAGATTTTATTACGCAGTGCCTTTGCCCTTGCATCGGTTGGCATGCTATTGCCAGCGGCTGCCGCAGAAGACAATTCCGCCAGCAAATCGAGCACCAGAGTACTCGACAAAATTATGGTTATTGGTAATCCAGCCAACATCGACACCCTACCCGGCTCGGCTCACGTTATAAGTAAAAGTGATATTCGCAATCAAAATTACGACGATATCAACCAGGTCTTGCGCAAAGTGCCTGGTGTTTATCTGCGCCAGGAAGACGGTTTCGGACTTTTTTCCAATATCAGTCTCCGCGGTGTGGATACGACACGTAGTTCTAAAGTAACCGTAATGGAAGACGGCGTATTAACCGCACCCGCTCCTTACTCTGCACCTGCAGCCTATTACACACCCACTATCGGTCGTATGAGCGGTATGGAAATTCTAAAAGGCTCCAGCCAGGTTAAGCATGGCCCGCAAACAACCGGCGGTGTTATTAATTACCTGTCGACGCCCATCCCGTTAAAAGAAACGGCATATTTAAAATCAACCTTTGGTAGTTTTGGCGATCAGCGCAGCCATGTTTATGTTGGTAATACCATTGATACTAACGCCGGCCAGTTTGGATTTTTACTGGAAAACTATACGCGCAAAAATCAGGGCTTTAAAACCATTGATAAAACGCCTGATTTTCAAAATGGCAACAATACCGGCTTTACTAAATCTGACCCGATGATCAAACTTTCCTGGGAACCAAATACAACTATCTATCAGCGTTTCGAATTAAAGTTTGGTGGTTCGGAACTGGAGGCCAATGAAACGTATCTTGGCTTGAGTGAAGCTGATTTTGCTGCCACACCGTTTCGTCGTTATTCGGCGACTCGATTCGATAATATCAAGAGCAAGCAAAACCGCAGCTACCTGCGTTATGCCGTCGCTCCCAATGACAATATGGATTTTATCGCCACGCTTTACAATAATGATTTTTCACGTAACTGGTACAAACTTAAAGATCTTCGTAACGTTAACGGCAACAAAATTAAACTTGCTAGTGCCCTCGCCGGTGCACAAAATGGCGAAGGATTGGCTTGCTTAAAAGGCGACCTGGCCTGTACCTTGAGAGTTCGTGCCAATAACCGTACTTACAATTCAAAAGGCATCGACACGGTTGGCTACTACCGTTTCGGTTCAGACAAAGTACAACACGAAATTGCCGCCGGTGTGCGTTTTAATAAAGACTGGATTCGTCGCTATCAATGGGATGACGACTATAGCCAGTTAGCCAATGGTGCTATCGATGGAATGACGGTCGGTACGCCCGGCGGAGCAGGCAACCGCTTGCAACAAACCAATGCCCTTGCGCTGTTTTTGCAAGACACCATTACCACAGGTGCCTGGACGTTTACCCCCGGCATTCGTTACGAAAAACTGGATCAAACCTATCAGGACTTCAGTAACCCGGCCAAATCCGGTACAAACCAGATGAGCATGAAAGCTGGTAGCCTTGGTACAACTTATAAATTCAATGATTCCTGGATTGGTTTTGCCAGTATTAACCGTGGTTATTCACCGCCTAGTCCGAAAAGTGCTGTTGCTGGCATCAAGGAAGAAACCAGTAATGCCTATGAAATTGGTGCACGTTTTACCGATGCTAAACAGGCACTGGCGATTGAAGCCGTGGTTTTTTATACCCAATTTAATGACCTGATTGTTATTGATAACATTGGTGGTACCGGTAGCGGTGAAACTGAAAACTTTGGCATGGTTCAAAGTAACGGTATCGAATTTTCAGTTCAATATGATGCCGGTATTGCAAACAACTGGAAATATCGCAACCCCTGGTACCTAACAACAACCTACACCAATGCTACACAGCAAAATAGTGCCACCTCAACCGATGCTGAATCTATCTTTAGTTATGGTAAAGCCGGAAACAAAGTGCCTTATATTCCTGAATGGATCATTAGTGTGGGAACCGGCATCGAAACAAAACAATGGGGTACCTTTATTACCGCTAATTATGTTTCTGATACTTTCAGCAGTGCCAATAATGTGAACACCCAGCTTAATGGTGCAGGCAATCCTGATGCTCGCTTTGGTAAAACCGATGCTTATTTAGTTGTCGATGTTTCTGCCTTTTTCCGAATGACGGATAACGTAAAATTATTTGGTGGCGTACAAAATGCGTTGGATGAACGTTACAACGTATCACGGCAACCGGCCGGCCCTCGACCAGGCATGCCTTTATTTGCCTACGCCGGTATTGAAATGGAATTCTAGTGAGATTGAATTATTAGCAACCAGGTAGTGCGCCTTTTGGCGTACTACTTTTTCTATTATATGGAGCTTTAATTATGTTTGAATTATTCCAGCAAGGCGGCAGTGTAATGTATGTTCTATTGCTTATGTCGATACTAGCGACAGCCATTATCCTGCTAAAACTTTATCAGTTCTATCGTAGTGCGTTACGGCAAACGGCTTTTGTTGAAAAAGCGGTTGCGTCGATAGAACAAGGTGAATATGCGCTTGCATTGCAGGACCTGCAACGGCAAGCCAGCCCCGTTGCACGGGTGCTCGAAAGTGCGGTAAGTTTTGGTGCTAACCCGGCGATGTCGAGTGGCGATGTCGAAGCCGAAGTTAGTCGGGTTGGTAGTGCGCAGATCCGGAATCTTGAATCCTGGCTGCGGGGTTTATCTTCAATTGCGCATCTAAGCCCGCTATTGGGTTTGTTGGGTACGGTAACCGGCATGATAGTCGCCTTTATGAATTTACAGGCAGCCGGTAGTCGAGTCGACCCTTCTATTCTTTCCGGCGGGATCTGGGAAGCACTACTCACAACCGCGCTTGGACTCACCGTTGCCATTCCAGCAATGGCCGCATTTTATTATCTGGAAGGTGTGGTAGACCATGTGCGTGCCGATATGAAAGATGCCAGCATCCAGGTGTTACGTCACTTTGGCAAAAGCCCGCATATCGACAGCCACGATGAAGAACGTATTGAGGATGAAACACATGGACTTTGAAGGCCGTGCACGCATCCACTCGCATCTAGATATCGCACCGTTAATTGATATTGTTTTTTTGTTACTGGTGTTTTTTATGTTAACCAGCACCTTTATGGTACCCGAAGCAATCGAACTGGAACTACCCGAATCAAAGAGTGCTGTCGTCACCGATACCACGCCCATTATCGTATCGCTGAATCAAAGCGGTCAACTGGCACTCAATGGTAAAAACATTGAACTCGCTCTACTTCAACAAGCAATCAAACCATTGCTGCAAAACACCGACGCCGCTATCACTTTAAAAAGTGATGCCCGTACCCAGGTGCAACAGCTACTTAAAGTAATGGACGAAATACGCGCCGCCGGTGGCAGCAATGTTGCGCTGGCAACCATACAAAAGTAAGCAATATGATAATCACCCGGCTACAAATGAGCATAACAATATTACTGGCGGCTCTGCTGCATGCGGGTATTGCCTTCTGGAGTTCACCCCCCGAGTCAGTGCCGCCAGTCAAACGTGACCAGCCACTAAAAATTAATTTACTCGCCATTGTGGCCGAAACAACAACGAATGTATCAAGCAAGGTGCCCCCCCCGCAAAAAATAATCGAACAAAAGATTCAGCGCAAAGTTGTTAAACCAGCCATGCCGAAAAAGCCCATTCCTAAACCTGAAAAAGTTAAGCCTCAACAAATCAAAAACATCTCTGGGCCTGATCTAGAACCAGAACCAATGAGCGAGCCAACTCCTGCACCTCCAGTTGAAAACAGTCCTGTTGCAATCGATGCTGTCGCCACTGCCCGCTATGAGCAATTATTGGTTGCCTGGTTGGAAAAGCACAAAAAATATCCGCGCCGAGCTAAACGTTTGCGTATAGAAGGCGAAGGTATGTTACGTATTCTTATCAATCGTAATGGACAAACTCAACAAGTCAATCTGCAACAACGTACCGGTAACCGCTTACTCGATAAAGCCGCACTTGAAATGGCACAACGCGCCAACCCTTTCCCGCCCATGCCATTAAATGACCCGCGCGCACAGCTGGAATTTGTTGTACCTGTGGCTTTTGTGTTGCGCTGAGTTTTTTTAGGAACCAGTAAAGATAGAAACTGGGGGGATTCTGGTTCGTAAAGAGCATAAGTGACTGTAACGGGTATGCAGGTTGGCGGGAGTCTGGTTGATAAAGCTCATAAGCGGCTGTATGAAAACAGGCATCTAGTTCAGGGGAGTATGGTTGAAAAAGATCATAAGTGGCTGTAACGGGTATGCAGGTTGGCGGGAGTCTGGTTGATAAAGATCATAAGTGGCTGTAAGAAAACAGGCATCTAGTTCAGGGGAGTCTGGTTGAAAAAGATCATAAGTGGCTGTAAGAAAACAGGCATCTAGTTCAGGGGAGTATGGTTGAAAAAGATCATAAGTGGCTGTAAAAAAATAAGAAAAACAGCCACTAAAAAAAAAGACGGCTTTCGCCGTCTGTATTTGGTAAGTCCTTTCAGGCTAATCCAGCCCGTTTTTATTCCCGCGCAGTACGAGTACATAGGGGTATGACTTCCTGTAAAATCCTTTTTCTGCCTTCATCCATCCTCACAGGCAATCCCGCCTGTTTCACGATTCCATGTGAGAGTTTCCTAAACCTAAATTTGTTATTTTCGAGTGTGATGCCAGGAGTTTCTCCACATACGCATTCGATTTTTGCTAAAGTAGCACAGCTAATAAATATAATAGTCGGCACAAAGCAAAAGTGTGAACTGAAACACCTTTTAATTTCATTGTTTTTAATTATTTAGCAATAATTCATTTAAAGTGTACAAAATTTAATCAATTATGCAAAGTTCCCCCCTTTCACACAGCATCATTATTGAAGCCTCAGCGGGTAGCGGTAAAACATACCAGCTTATTAATCGTCTTGTTCAACTACTTCTTAATGGTGCAAAAGCAGCAAATATTGTTGCCATTACCTTTACCCGTAAGGCTGCCTCAGAAATGCAAGTACGTTTACAGGAGCGCTTATATGAATTAGCTATTCTAGATAAAGCAGCGTTAAACGAGGCACTCATTCAAATTGGTTTGCAGCCCAGTCCTCAATTAATTGCAAACGCACGGCAGTTATATGAACAAGTTATCTTTAGCGCACAATCTGTTCGCTGTACAACCTTTCATTCTTTTTGCCAGGAAATACTCAAACGGTTTCCCTTTGAAGCTGAAGTTCCACCTGGCTTTGAATTGACCGATCAAGCCTATCTTCACAAACAACAAGCCTGGTTAGCTTTGATGGCCGAATGTCAGGGGAAAACAAACCCAAATGTTAGCCAGGCGATTGCATTTTTATTTGCTGAATTTGGATTAAGTACGACGCGGGATATTTTAAATAATTTTTTAAACCAGCGTAGTGACTGGTGGGCATGGACTCAAAATGCCAATAACCCGGTTGGGCTGGCAATTAGTAAAATGCAGGAATTATTCCAGGTTGATCCAAACAGTAATCCTCTTGATGTTTTTTTTAAAAATGAGTTACTTACGCAAAGGCTAGTCCAGTTCAGTGAGCGAATCGAAAAACTCAAGGCCGCTAAATTTAAAACATGGTTAACGGCCATCGGCGATGCTCGCAACCCAAATTTGGATTTAAATGAACGCTATACTTCATTACAAAATGCATTTTTAACCGGCAGTGGTGAACCACGTTCACTTAAAGCTACTAAAGAAATGACAACATTGTTTGGAGAATCTGATACAGAAAGCTTTATTCAATGTCATTATGAAATATGTCAACAAATTACTGACCTACAGGACGCTTTAAACCTGTTAAATAACTATAAAATTAACAAGCAATGGTATATTGCAGGTAATGCATATTTAAACTATTACCAGCAAATAAAAAAATCTTTAAGACTGTTAGACTTTACTGACCTTGAATGGCAAACCTATTGTTTACTCAATAAAAGTCAGCATGCTTTATGGGTGCAATATAAATTAGACTCAAGAATAGACCACTTACTTATTGATGAATTTCAGGATACCAATCCGGTGCAGTGGCGATTACTGCAACCGTTAATAGATGAGTTTAATCAACAACAGGACAATAACCGAAGTGTTTTAATTGTTGGCGACAGCAAACAATCTATTTACCGTTTTAGACGTGCCGAACCAAAGCTATTTCCTATCGCAAGTGAATTCATTAAGCAAAATTTTAATAGCCAACGCATGCAACTTAATACTTCATGGCGTTCGTCTCCTGCAATTATTGATTTTGTAAATAAAATATTTACGGAAACCAGATTAGCAGAGGCAATTAGTGAGTTCCCTCTGCATCAAACTGAATTAACTAACCTATCCGGCAGTGTAACCTTGCTGGACTATCCTGAAATACCCGAGATAGATAACCAAAAAAGTGATTCTTTTCGTAACCCGTTACAACAACCTCGTCCAACCAGTCAAAGTGAGCATGCTCTAGAAGCGAAAAAAATCGCTGATAAAATAATGAGTCTTATTAATAGTGATGAATGCATTATAGAAAATGGAAAATCGCGAAGCATTGGCTATCAGGATATTATTATTTTATTAAGAAATCGAACCAATGCTGCACATTACGAAAAAGCACTGCATAAACTTAATATTCCATTTATTGGTTCCGAGCGTGGAACATTACTCGATTGTCTGGAAGTAAATGACATTATCATGTTATTAAACTGGCTTATTACTCCGTTTAACAATATTGCCTTAGCAAGTATTTTACGTAGCCCGTTATTTTCTATTTCGGACCACAACTTAATTGAAATCGCACAAATACACTCTAAAGACACAAGTCAGTCTAACTGGTTTGATAAAATCAAAATTCTATTAACTCAAAAAAAACCTGAGCCTAAATTAGAAAAAGCCGTTGGCTTATTACAACGCTGGCAAGCTATTGCAACAAAAATCCCAGTACATGATCTACTTGATATTATTTATAGTGAAGCGGATATATTAAACCAGTACCATCATGCCTACCCGGCACATTTAAAATCACGCACCCAGACAAATTTAACACGGCTTATTGAACTAGCGCTGAAAGTCGACAGTGGCCGCTACCCCAGTCTGCAACAATTTATTGCACACATAAGCCAGCTTAAAACATTGACGGATGAAGCACCGGATACACCGGCAGCCAGTCATGATAAAAATCGCGTGCAAGTCATGACCATTCATGCATCGAAAGGTCTTGAAGCAGCGGTTATATTTTTAGCGAATGCAGACGCTGGCAGTGATGATCGGGATAAATATACCTACAAAACAATTATCGATTGGCCCGCGGAACAGGACGAGCCAACGATAATGCTACTGGCAAACAACAGTAAATGCCGCGACAAGATAACAACATCACTGATAGATAAAGATAGCGCTGCACAAAAACGTGAAACGGCTAATTTATTTTATGTGGCGGTTACCCGTGCAAGACAACATTTGTATATATCGGCGGCTAAGCAAACTAAGTCTCAAGCAGACTGGTATAGCCTTATTCGACAATGCTATGCTCTTGAACCGGATAAACAGGGTGAAATAATTCTACAGAAAAATATTTTCAAAACTAGCCCAATTGTAAACAATGCAAGTGTGACGAATACTATTCAGACAATAATCGATAAACGCATGAAACAAACTATCGATGTCAAAACCGTATTTAACGATCTACAAAAAACGATTTCGCCCAGTAAAAGTATCGCCGATAAAATGTTATTAGGCCAAATTCAAAAAAACCGGCCCAATACAGAAATTAAAACTGATATTACTCCACTAACATCTGATGTTGACGCTACTAACCGTGGCATTATTATTCATTCAATTTTTGAAGCCATTAACAGTCATTCTAAGCTGGATAAAATGGTATGCAAAAATATATATGGCAAAAAAACTACCGATATTTTATGGGATGAATATTGGCAGGAAGTTCAACAGGTTATTACCGCTGAAGAGTTTGCTTTTATTTTTTCTACAAAAAATGAGTCATATAATGAAGTTTCTATTAGTTACCTGGATAATGATGCAACTATTTACGGCATCATTGATCGTATCGTTATTACCGATAAAACCATTTACATTATTGATTACAAAACACACCAATCGGTAAACAATCAAAACATTCTTCACTATGCGCTGCACTATCAAACACAACTGATGCATTACCAGCAAGCGGCACAACATTTATGGCCGGAACATAGTATTAAGAGTTATTTACTGTTTACGTATTCAAAATTATTACACCGATACTAAAACACCAGCCCGGAATAACGAAACTATTGAACGTTCTTCTATTGTCGCCAGGAGTGACGGTGGGTTAAAATAACAAATTATCACTGCTGTCCCGTTAACTTTGAAACAGAGGATAAAAAGTAGGGCATGGATTGG
>CAZDEC010000068.1:0-15512 GCA_964504295.1 uncultured Thioalkalispiraceae bacterium | reverse complement strand
AGCCGAGGGCGGAGGTCTTGCGGACGGGGGTTCGATTCCCCCCGCCTCCACCAAAACTAGGTCTATCAAAATCTTTTTAACAGGGACTTCCCTACTGAATATTTACTGCTAACGTTGTAAAATGACAGACTCTAATTATAAAAATATAAATATTTCAAAAATAGTTTTCTATTTTGTTTTTCTGTCAACAGTTATGTTGATTGCATTTGGCTATGGGCTTTATTCGGGGACAAATGAAAATGCTGTTTTCAAATTTATTCTCGATGTAAAAAAGAAAGTTAATCTCGTTTTGTCGGAATCACCCAATGCATTTAAACCTATTCATTTTATCCAACCCTCACGTTATGCTGGCTCCGGTGTTACAATAAACAAAAAGACTAACTCTAAGAATGATCTTATTTTTTTAACTGGTTTTTTCGACGGTAATAACGAACTTCGTCTAATCAATAGAGATGGGAAAATAATATCACGCTGGCCAGTGAAATTTTCTGAAATTTTTCCCAACCCCGTTCATATTCCAAAACCACCAACAACAGACTGGAATGTCGACCTTCATGGTGCTGTTGCACTTCAGGATGGCTCAATCGTTTTCAACTTTGAATATGGCGGTATCGTAAAACTTGACCATTGCGGCAAGGTCATCTGGACTATTCCAACATTATCCCACCATTCTGTTGAAAAAGCTGAAGCAGGCGGCTTTTGGGTACCGGGTAGAACACTACGCAGTAAAACCGACACAACGATACAATATTCACCCTTTTCATTACCCTATAAAGAAGACGTGATAATGAAAATTTCTGCTAACGGTACCATAGAGTCTAAAATATCTATTGCAAATTTATTGTACGTCAATGGCTATGAATCTTTTTTAACATCAACTGGTGAAATAATAAAAACAGGCAGAGAGTGGGATCATGAACTTGTCCACTTAAATAAAATTACTGAACTTAAAGCTGATATAGCAGATGATTTCCCTTTATTTAAAACTGGTGACCTACTGTTATCACTGCGAAGTTATAATACCCTTTTAGTCATTGATCCAAAGACACAAAAAATCAAATGGTTAAAGACTGGCCCATGGATACGCCAACATGATCCTGAATTTAAAGCGGGTGGAACAATCACTGTCTTTAACAACAATACATACTTAACATCTTATATTAACGATAAAGTTAATCTCAAAATACCACAAGCCTCCAATATTATAGAAATTGATCCTCTAACAAACGAACATAAAATACTTTACGGTAAAAATGGAAAACAGAAGCTTTTATCGGTTATTAGGGGCAAGCATGAATTAACACCTTCTGGCGGCATTCTGATGACCGAGCTTGAAACAGGACGTGCATTTGAAGTCGATTCAACTGGAACCGTTATATGGCAATATATAAATCGTTATGATGAGGATTCTGTTTTGGAATTAACAGAAGCGCGCGCGTACCCTAAAAATTACTTTAATATTACAGATTGGTCATGCCAAATAAGCAATAAATAAGGAAAAAAGATGTCTACAAAAATTAATGCTCTTATTCTATATAGCTTGATTCTGACTGTAACACCAGAATATGCATTTGCATATATTGGCCCTGGTGCGGGGTTGTCAGCAATAGGCACCGTACTCGCGCTTATTGGGGTTATTTTACTCGCCGTTCTAGGTTTTATCTGGTATCCACTTAAACGTTTTATTTTAAAAATAAAAAGCAAAAAGGGTATCCAGGAAGAAGAATAACTTAACACTACACTTATTTTTAAATGGCTTTTTCCTTCAGTAAGCTATAAATTTCCTGAGCCTTTCCCCAATCTTCAGGCATACATTTACTTTCCATACTGATTTTTTGCGTTGTTGGTGAGCGTAAGATGCTTGCAGAATTCACAAAAACTTCTTTGTTTTTTAATTTCAATACATCTGAAATTTTTGACAAAGTTTCTCCTTGATCGATTAGTAGCTTATCAAAATCAATAAATATTATATTATCTGTTTTTGATGTGAGTAAAAAAGAATAGGCTGCAGTCCAGTATTTCATAAAATAGTTTTCATTGATCTTTTTTTCATTTTGTAAATCCACCCAACCATCAAAGTTAACAGGTTTGAAATTTTCACCAAAATCAAAATGCCCCAACCATTTCATATATTTTTTAGAAAAGGAATCATTTTTATGTTCCCGAGAAAATTGGCTATGCACTCGATAAAGAGAAGTTACATGCATAGATGGGTTTCTAAAGGGCACGAGAATGTGTGAGCTTGGGAATATTTCTAAAACAAGGCCAGGCCTTGATATATTAGCATTGTTTTTTGAAAGATACCGTTGAACCTTCCCTCCCCCCTTATTTTCTCCGCCAAATTCAGAAAAAAGTATTTTTTTAACTGAATTTTGAAGTCGGCTTGATATTTCAGTTGAAGCATCTAGCGCTGATAGTGTTTCAATTCTATTTTCTTTAATAATTTTATTTTTAAGTACCGACAGCCATATAATTTCTTCAAACGCTTCAGGGCTATCAAATGACATCTTCATTCCATCACCATGAGAACGATCCTTCTCAATTTTACTCTGATGAAAAGGCTTTGATATTTTACCCCATAAAAGAGGTGATAGAATAAATGGCATATTCCGATAGGTGAAGGTATTAAATTCACCCGTATTATAAAGTAACTCCAACAGCAATGTTGTACCGGATCGAGGTAAGCCTGCTACAAATACTTCGTTACCTAACTTTATTTTGGAAATATCTTTAGCATAGATATCTGATTCTAAATCACTTAATATTTTTTGCACAAAAGGTACAGAAAAAGCAACGTGGTGAAGCATACGTTCGATTAAATTATAATATTTTTTTGATGACATTGCGTATGGATATATAAATAAAGGAGAAAATCGTTAGTCCAGCTAAAATAGTATATGAACTTAAGCCATTTATTATTTCCGTCTTGTCTTGTGGTGAAATAGTTATAATTAAATAATACAAACCAAATATGAATATGCTTATAAGTAAAAACCTTATAATTAAATAAAATGTTTCTATAAATAACTTAACGGATGAACGTTTAATTATTTCTTCCTTTTTATTATCATCTGCTGATGATAGAAAAACATTAGCGGCTTCTTTTACAATATCCATCATTGATGAAACGTGATGAGTGATTTTAAAAAAAACAAAACATTCAATAAATAAAATAGAAATAGCAATAAAAAAGACATATACCATTGTTAAAAATATCTCTTAAGTTTTACGGAAGTCAGTCATATTGTTTTATTGCATTTTCTAATTTTTTCTTTATTTCATCGCGTAATTGTTCAGGCTTTAATACTTGAACATCAGGGCCAAACCTTAATATATCCTGTATTAATTCGCGTGGATCACGATACGGGATTTCAAGTTGATAACAACCATCAAAATAGAACTGACCATTTTGCTCTGGATGCCAAATTTCGTCAGATACCCATTTCGCTACTGATGAACTAAATTTTAAAAGAGCTTTCTTATTAGGTGTACCGCTAAAGATACCATAAGATGATGAATAATGTTCTTTTAAAACTGATTCATCAATGTCCTCTGACTTTTTATTTATTAAACGACTGTACTCAATGCGATCAATAGCAAATGTACGTAATTCTTCTCGCATATGACACCAGGCATCGATATACCAGTTATCACGATAATGCACTAAACGTTGTGGCGAGAGCATCCGTTCGGTAGATTTATTTCTATCTCGACCTACATATTTAATTTTCAATTGTTTTCTCATCAATAATGTACTGGCAACAACACTAAAATGTTTAGGACTTGGCCTCCTCGCTGCCATTTTTAATATACGAACACGCTTTTCTAAATCACCTTGATGCGAAGATTTTTCTGTATGCATTAAGGACTGTAATTTTTCTTTTATAGGTTCGATATGAGACTCAAGTAAGCCGGGGCCAATTTCAGATAATAATTGATATGAGGCAAACAAACCGTATAATTCTGAAGAATTAAACCATAAACCTGGAAGTTCATAGCTAGCATTAGAATCGATATCGTAATAATAACTTTTAGAGTCCACCTCAAATTTTATTGGTGCATCCAGATACAAGCGCATATTTTGTATGATTTGTTCAACATCAGTTTCAGAAGCTTGAATTAAATCCTGTAATTCAGATTTGGCAACAGGTGTAGGTGATCTGGTTAATAAATTATGTATAGAATTAACGTCTTCAAAATTATCCATAAACATAACCTTTCTTTATTCAAGCATCTAATAAGAAAATACTTGTATCACCCGATGAAAGCTCAATAGCAACCATAACTTCACAATATTCATTTTGCAGATCTATGGGGCTGGGATCGTCGAAGCAATTACATCCAGCTATCATTCCCGTATAAAACAGTCCTGCTTTAATTTCTATTTTTGTTTTTAAATCATTGCAGTTTAAAATAATAACTTTAACATTATCATCCAATGCGATGTTACTCAAAGATAAACCTTGTTGTAAAGGCAATTCATTCACTCCGAGTTTTTCTACCGTGTTTTTAAACCGTTCAGGAAAAGACTCGTTACCCCAATCTGATACAACTGATTTCAAATTAAGCATTATAGGGAATCATCCTGGTTATACAGCATGGAATCATCTTTAATTAAAACTGCATTGGGAGGCATTTGAAGATAATAGGATTTTTTATTTAATGATGCGATTACATCGTCAACCTTTACCCGCGCCAGAGTACGCTCTGGCGTTAGATCAAGCTCCATTACTTTTTCTAAATTCCCGGTTAGCTTCAACAATTCGGCTGATAGTTCAGTTAATATTTTATCTTCGTCTTCCTGATACGGTAAGTACAGGTACATTTCCTGCTTTCGACTACAGCGGAAAACAATACACTTCATTATTAAACCCCAGCTTGATCATATGATTATTTACTGAGTAATTTTATCGTATATTCAATGAAAAACCGAGCAATTCAGTTTAATTTTTGATAATCAGGATTGATTTTGGCTCGGTAATACATGCCTCGCGACACATTGCACAGCCCGTACAGAGTTCATCCTTTATTGACGGCCGCTCTGCATCCCACTGTAAAGCACCCTCAATTATACAAGCCGAAGCACACGCACCACATTCAGGCCCCTTATAAGGCAAACAAATATCTTTATCAATAGTGATTTTTGCGAGTTTTGGTTGTGGCCTATGGGTAATAGTAACCTCCGCTTCACTAACTCCAGATTCAATATCCGGGATTTTAAGTGCATTAACGTCACAAGCCTTGACACATGGCCAGTCATCACAAAGGCGGCATCCTTTATTCAATAAATCCAGAGCGGGGGTATTCATTACGTCTGCGCCATTATTAGCAGCAAGCGGAAATATAATTTCATGTGGACAGGAAATTTTGCAGGCATCACAACGTGTACAGGCAAGCAAAAACTCTAACTCTGGAATTGCGAAAGGCGGACGTATCCAACGTGAAGCACGTTCTGTAACCTTAGCATCAACCGCTTCTACCGCTTTGTTCGCAGCGCGGCTAAATCCACGTTTAAAAAAATCTCTTCTGTCCATTCTAACAAGCCAAGTTAATTATTTGTCACCATTCGCCGTCCACCATGTCTTTATGGCAATCACTACAGGGGCGCTTTGATTTTCTAAAGCCTTCATGCAACTCACCGTTCTTATCAAACTTCTTCGCAATTTTATGCGCTATACCCATATGGCAATCAATACAGGTCATATTATTTTCCAAAGCACGTTTGTGTTTCTTTTTGGAGTTACTTTTTTGTTTATTTAACGCCATATAATTAAAACTATGACAATTTCGACACTCCCGTGAGTCTGTATTTTTCATGGTAGTCCATACGTGCTCGGCAAGTTCTAAGCGTTTGGCCTCAAATTTTTCTTTGGTATTGATACTACCGATTATCTTATGAAACAGCTCATTGGTTGCAGCAACTTTTCTGGTTACTTTATGCCACCATTCCTTTGGCACATGACAATCAGGGCATGTGGCTCTTACGCCTGTTCTATTAGAATAGTGAATGGTCTTTTTATATTCTTGATAAACATTGACATTCATTTCATGACATGAAATGCAAAATGATTCGGTATTGGTTACTTCCAAAGTAGTATTAAACGCCCCCCAAAAAATCACACCTAATAATAAAACGCCAAAGAAAACACCAACCGGACAATTTGCAATTAGCCTCCAGTAATTTTGGAAATATTTCACTAATTTAATTAACATTTAGCCGCCTTACATACGCATGATCATTGGTTGCATCAATAACCAGAGATTAATGATGCTCATTAAAGAAATAAATACCAGCATTGGCATAAAGGCCAAACGTGATTCTGGTTTCCCTGAAGTACTAATTTGTGGCAGTCGATAACGCAATATTTTTAACGCCATCCAGAATCCAAATAGAATTAGTATTGCCTGTAATGCAAAGACAATATTATTATCAACAACCGGATTCAGATGCCGCATATGAATCTCATGTGTCGATAAAGGCAGTGTATTAGTCCCAAAGGGGTTAAAAACAACTGAAATAAATCCCTGGCTCTCACGAACCAGATGACTTAAGTTGTGTGCAATATGATAAGCAAAAGCCAAGGGTAAAATACTTAGTGCCATTGCTGAAAAAATACGCCGCCAGTTTTCCTGTTTACCCGTAATATATTGCAACCATGTTATACAGGCACTGTATAATAGAACTGGAATAAACATAGCAACGGCCATACCAATACTAAAACTTGTTAAAATACGTCCTGAATCACCAATCATATATGCCAACTGGCGCATCCAGTCTTCCCAATAAGGCATCATGGTAAAACCATGGAACATGGTTAAAGATAGTAAACCTAAAATAAACCAGGACTCATCCCAATGAGGTCTGGCCGAATAGGTGATTTCATCACCTATATTTCGTATCTGCCAGTTAATATTCTGATACGGACAACTCTGTGTACAGGCACCACAGGAGGTGCAATAGGTATTTTGTTTTAAACTCCCCATAACCAGATGCGTTGGGCATGGTTCAATATCATTTGAACCATTATAACATTCAAGCGTTTTGCAATTTGCACATACAGCATTGTCTATCGGACGTAAGGCAATCGGTGCAATACCACCATACGCGCCCAATGTTCGACCTACCGCACAAAAATATCGGCAAAAGGCTTTGCGTTCATAAACAGCTAATGAGATTGTAGCCAGTACCACAATAAGTAAAGCTAATAAGGCCGTTGCGTATGGGCTGGTTGTCACGCCATAACCCAGCTCCAGCCAGGTTAAAACCACAAACATTATTAATGCTGGCCAGATATTGCGAATAACTTTTGGAACACGGATATTAAAGCTGCTTATCGCGCTGCCCTTTTTCCATAATCTTCTTCGCACTAGCCACGTCGCGATTGCATCCCAGGGACAAATCGCACACCATGCTGAGCCAACAAAAAATACACTAATAACAACACCCGACCACCAGAGTGTCCAGGTTAAGGTTGTTGCAATATTTCTTTCAGCAACCTGTGTTCCAAACAAACCAGCCGCTATCACCAATAAGAAAGTAGCTGCAGCAAAAATTCTTAGCATCGTAATAACAGCTGGGCGGCTGATAATACGTTGAATAATTTTGCCCACAAAAGGTAAATTAAAAATACTAATAACAGGCAAATTAACCGAACGGGTTGCAACAGGCACAGAACGCATCAACCACACAGAGAGTAATATCATTGAAACCAGAACAACAAGAACCCAACCAGCTGACAATCCCGGATGCACCATCCCATCACTTGATTGGTAAATAAGATGATTAAGTTGCGAGAGTATCGACTCTATCAAGGTTTATACCCAGCTGATTGTTCATTCGAATCTTTTTGATGATGCTGACTCGCCTTAACATGTGCTAATCGTTTGCGCTGTGTTATATTTACAAAAAGTAATAACAGGCTAATAACAAATATCGTCAAACCAATAGGACCAATTGGAAATGGCTCACCTATTCTAAGCGGAAAATCGATTACGTATGGCTCTCCATTGGACTCAAACTCTGCCGTCACAATATAATCACCAGCATCCTTAAACACAAACCCCTGCCGATACACACCGTCATCAATATTCTGTACCCCCAGGATTTCTTCTTTCGATGAAAAAAAACTGTCATCTCGCACTTTAAACCTTACTTTCCCATTGAAAGGTAAACCATTATCTATTCTGCTCGCATACAAATTAACCCGGCCAGAATCACCGGGTTTTGGAAACGCAGGAAAAGCCATGTAAGTAACATAATACTCTCCAATTTGCGTTTCTACCTGCATGCTAGGTGGAGTATTAGAGTCTTCCCCCAGACTGTAAGATGGCCTACCCAGAACATGATGAGCAAAGCTATTGAATGTTACGAACAATAAACTCGTCATCACTAAAATAGTGTTAATATTCATAGATTTTATTTTATCACTGTCATTTAAAGTAGAGTTAAATATTATTCAGTCACGTTGTTGCTTTCGATACTGCTGACCGAGATGCCCTGGCCCCTGAAATTTTTCGTCCTGTAGACTAACCGTAAAACTTAATGCATTGGTCGGACAAACGGCAATACAGGCGGTACAGTTGTTACATTCCATACCAAAATCGTCCTGCAAAGGTCCCAATCCAAACTGACAAACAACATTACATTTCGCACAGTCATTACAGATTTTAACATTACGTTTAATTCTAAATAAACGATAACGCCCGAGCAATGAGTAAAGAGCCCCACCAGGACAAATATAACGACAAAACCCACGCCGCGAAACCATTAAATCAAATAGTAAAGTTAATAGAAAAAAAACAGCCCCTGCACCAAAACCAGATAAAGCAATCGCATAATAAATTTCCCGACCGATAATCGCCGGTGGATAAATAGAACCAAACATAACCGTACCTAAGTAAGCAGACAAAATCAGGCCTGCAACGAGAACTATATATTTTATCCGCCGATCCAGTTTGAGCCGACTAACCGGTAAACCAGATTTACGCAACCATGCTGCAAGATTATCATTAAGCTCATAAATTAATGTTGCCGGACAGATCCAGCCACAGTAAAACCGTCCAAATAACAAGGTTGCAATAAGTGGAATTAAAGCGGTTAAGATAAAAGGCCAGTACAAAGACAAACTTGAAAAAATCTGCCCCACAACGGCCAGCGGGTCACTTATTTTCAAGCCAAATAAGGTTCCCGACCATGTGTTACCTTTTATAGCATTAAGTTCTTCCGGCTCTTTCACGAAAAGGGAAGTAAAGCTTTCCATTGTATCTGAAATAAATTTTTCAGATGGCGTTAATAAATCATAAGCATGCGCCGCTTCATATGTCTGATATAAATAAATAAATGGTAATACAATTAACATCAAGAAAACGCTGCTTAATGTTAACCAACGAAACTTATTTAAGTGGCGTAATCTACCAACTGAGTTCTTTTCTTTACTCATCATTTCTTAATCACCAAACCCTCAAAGAATAATATTTCAACTTACAACATTTTCTATTTTAATATTTTCTCTATCCTTCGTGGTGAATAATTAATATTTAACGCTTAGGTATAATCCTGATCGCTTGCGGTATTTGAATACAGGAGCGTTCACATAAACCACAACCAACACATTTATCCAGCACATGGGGTTGTTCCAACATACCAACCCTGATTGCAACATCTTGCAAAGGACAGGCACGATAACAAACACCACAAGTTTTCCCTTGATAAGATAAACATAAATTCGTATCCACACGCGCATGCCCCATATGCACATCTTTCATAATGGCATTCGCTTCATATTCAATTTTTGGAATGGCACCTGTGGGACAAACTTCACCACACTTCATACATAAAATACAGGCTTGTTCGCGTGGAATAATAAATGGCGTATCTAAAGATGCAATGCCATTCTCTATAGAAAAAAACTTAATTGCCCGATTAGGACAACTCTCACCACATTTACCGCAACGAATACATTTAGATAAAAATTTCTTTTCGTCATGTGAGCCAGGGGGTCGCAAGTAACGAAGGGAAGGAGCAAAAGCAGCTTGTACACCTTCATTGTTTAAAAAAGTTGCTAAACCAGAACTAGCTAGGTATTGAAGAAAATTTCTACGTTTCATGTATTTAACTAAATCTTTTAAACAAGCGTTTTTGTATAAAGAAGCGTCATACCCGCTTAAACGGGTATCCAAACAGTGTAAAATTATCCATGAAGGCCTGGATTCCCGCATACGCGGGAATGACAACTAATTATTTAAACTTTTTCGATGCGACAGGCCAGTTTTTTAAAATCAACCTGACCGGATACAGGATCCCAAACACGACTAGAGACTTTATTAACTAACCACTTGTTCTTTTTGGGATCTGCACTGTCTGCAACAGACAGGTTCCATGGGCTAAACATATATCCCCGTGGCACAGTGTTACGAGCAGGCTTCACTAAACTATTACTACCCACTTGAGCTTTTGCTTCATAATAACCGCGACGAGTGACAAGACGAACTTTGTCTCCATCTTTAATGCCTAAATCTTTAGCATCCATCACATGCATTTCCACATACATTTCAGGAACCAAACGTCGTGTTGTTGGGCTACGGTTAGATTTAGCTGTATGGAAATGTTCATACACCACACCCAAGCCTAACCAATACGGATATTTATCTTTTGGTACGTTATCCCAGCTCAGACCCTGCGACTCTTCATCAGGCAAATCCGGTGTTAACCCCATGTCACGAGCCTGTTTTAGTAGCTTGATATTATCGATGGTATAAACACCTTCTTTATCACCAAACTCCATTAATTTTTTAGTAATCTCTTTACGTTGGCTATAGTCCTGTAGACACAGCTGCATATGCACTTTGCCATCTTTAGTTCGGAAATAACCATAGGGTTTATTTTTCCAAACACCTTCTTGCATCATAAAGCGACGTTTGGTACCACCCGCTTTTGCAATCTCATAAGTCGGTGCTGGCCATTGAATGCCTCGTAAATCGATAAGTTGCTCATACAAACCCTTCTTATCAACTTTTTCAACTTCCAACATGCCGGTTAAATCGGTATCAGTACCTTCCGATGCAACAACCACTGCACGAAAAATCTCTTCACTATCATAGAAACCATCCTTCTTACGCTTCCATGGGAAGATCTTATCTGCATCCAGACCCAGTAAATGCGCAATTTCTTTACCCTTATCAATTACCATATCCATATCAGGACGACAGCCAGGAGGTGGCTCAGCAGCTTTTTCTGTACGATTAATTCGTCTTTCAGAACTGATATATACCCCATCCACTTCACCCCATGTTGCCGCAGGAAATATAACATCGGCATAAAGATTGTTCGGCGCATGACGATATATTTCCTGCACAACATTAAATGTTTTCGAAATAGCGGGGCGAATCAACTTATCCTGATCAGGTAAATCGATATGCGTTGCGTAAACAAAGAACATTGCCTTAACTTCGTCTTTTAAAGCACGCTCCATCATACCGATAGCCATTCCCGGGTTTTTAGCTTTCATTGCTGTAACTAAATTCTTTTCAGGCACTCCCCAATTTTTAGCTATCCACTTACGATGCTTAGCATCTTTTAATGGTTTGTTAAAAGGTAGACGGCCGGTTAAACCGCCGGTAAAACGTTCACCCATTGCATTAGGTTGGCCCGTCATAGAAAAAGGACCACAGCCTGGTTTTGCCAGGTTACCCGTCATCGTTAACAGATTGATGATCGAAATAACATTGTGCTGACCATGAATATGCTGGTTATATCCAATCCCCCACATAATGATAACACCACCATAACCTTTACCTTCCTGTTTACCCTTGCTACGCTCTAAACGTTTACGTGTTGCATCGGCAAACATACCGGCTATGCGGCGAATCTGAGCGGGAGGAACTTCATGGTTTTTACCGCCCATGCGATCCTGAACTTGTTCGGGACTGTAATCCGCTGTTACACCATCAACGTACTCTTTCCAGCCGGTGGTATGGGCTTTCATAAATTTCCAGTCGATAACATCTTTATGATCTTTTAATAACACATGGGCAATCGCGTTCAGAAAACTGATATCACCATTCAAAATGGGGACATGCTCAGAATTATCTTGGTTTATATCCCGATAACCTTTTGCCGTACCTGTATAACGAGGGTCAACCACAACAGTAGGAATATTGGCTTTGCGTTTGTAATCAGCGGCTCGCCAGAAAATAATAGGATGAGACTCACGTGCATTATGACCAAAATGCATAATCATATCGGTTAGCTCAATATCTTCATATGCCAGTGGTGGGGTATCCGAACCCAGGGTTTTAAAGTAACCGGTTACCGCAGACGTCATACACATCCGCGCATTCGCTTCAATAGTATTAGAACCTAATACCCCTTTCATAAATATATTTTCGAGGTACTGGCCTTCCATTGTTAATTGGCCAGAACCATATAAAGCAATAGAATTACCGGTGTATTTCTTTGCTAAATGAGCAACCTTGCGCGCCACCATATCGGAAGCTTTTTCATAAGGTACTCGGACAAAGTGTTCTTCATCAAAAGAGCCTTTGGTCTTGCTGATATATTCCATATCGCCATGGCCTGGTTTTTGCCATTCGGCCCAGACATCTTTACGCACATACGGCTCGCCTTCCATTCTATCGACATAGATAGGTTCAGCCGCAGTTAATCCCTTTATACATTGTAAACCATAATTTGTAGGGTGATCTTTATCTGGTCGCATGGACACAATCTTGCCATCTTGAACCTGAATAATTGTGCCGCAGCCCACACCACAGTACGGGCATTGTGCAATAGCCGTTGTACGTCCTTTAGCCGGTTCAGCTGGAGCCGCTTCTAACTCCGGGTTATTTCCAACGAACAAACTGGTACCAGCCGCAGCCCCAGTAATAAAACTACTACTTTTAAGAAAATCACGACGGTTCATTTTAAAACGTTTCATTTCTAACTCCCTGGTTAAATTCGGTATAACTAATTCTTTAGTAAAAGGTACTGTTTCGTTTTAATACTTAACTCTTGCTTGGCTCTGTTCGCAGATAGGCAATAATGTCTTCAATTTCTGCATCACTTAAATCAGCCATCGCAGCAGGCCCTTTAAACCCAAGCATGCGAGTATTAGAACGGCCATTGACAATCGTAAATCGAATAAACCCATCACTTACCTTATTGAGAAAACCGGCTTTACCAATCGCAGTGCCGGTACTACCAGCAGAATAACCGTCACCATGTTCTCCATGGCAAGTGCTGCATATTTGATCAAACCAGATTTTGCCTAAACGCGGGTCACCATGTGATTCGGGTTGTGCATCGATAGAATTAGAGATATCCGTACCCTTTGCATGCGCACGCAAGTAAGCAACAATAGCTTCAACTTTACTACGTCCTAAGTGAGAAAAAGGCGGCATTCCTGTTCCGGGTCGACCATCCCGAATGGTTCCCATCAGGAACTTATTCGATGCAGATCGGAGAAATTCTTTATTGGTCAGTGATGGCGCAAAACCCGGTTTACCAATGGCATCCGCCTGATGGCAAAATATGCAATTTTGATTGTATAAGCCTTCACCCGTTTTCGCGAGTCCCGGATCTATTTTAACGGGCACACCAACCGGCTCTGCATACACGGCTTTATTCTTGGTAGAGCCCGACGTATCAGTTTTATCGGTTTTTTGATTACAGCCACTAAGCAATAATCCGGAAAGCAATATTGGTACTATAAAATAACGTTTATTATTCACACTATTCCCTCACTGTTTATTTTAATCATTGTATCTAATTCAATATAAAAATAAAGTTCATCTTCATGAAAACATACTCCAATGAGCTAATCCTTCTTTGATCTATATCAATATATTATTATTTTCTTAATTTTAGATGTTTATATTATTTTCACCTGAGCAAACATCGCCTAATAGCCAGAATTTTTGAATACCAAAATAGCTTAGTACAAATTCGAGATTTAACTAGATGTATTCTAAAGGGAAATAAGATGGGTCACTGCTATGCTCAAAATTTATACTTCTACTTTGTCCCTGGCCAATTCCAACACCCTGAACAAATCAAGCAATATTGGTTGATCACCAATGTTTCTGCATCAGCACTTTTATCAATTTGATGTTTTTGGTAGTTGCGTAAGCTGTCATAGCGATAATACGGCTGGTTATCCTGCAAGCCTGTTCTAAACCGGCCAAAAAGAACCAATTCCTGGTTAATAAGTAACCATGCAGAGGATAAAAAATCCAGTCACAATATTAAAATTTAAAGTTAATCTTCACAGCAACCATTGGCGTACCGCTTAGTGTGCGACTCGAATCACCGTGACTTACCTGTGCTGAGCCAAAATATGGCAGCCAATCATCCGAATGTTTAGCATTTGCTTTTGCCATAACGAACATACTCATCACGAAAATAATAAAAACGATACGTAGGATAAATAAGGTTTGTTTAAGATTTATATTTTTCTGATTTATCACAACCCCTCCAGTAAAATCTATTCCACTTTTAACTATATGATAAATATATATTTTATTTATTTCTGTGGTGTATTAGATGATAATTTGAGCAGAATGGTATTGATGTATATCAACAGAAGCGATTGTTAAGTTGTCTCTCAATACTCCATTCTTGCGACCTGCATATCGATGTTAGTCGTTACCAACTATTCAACGAGTTTAGTAATCATTATTAAAATCCCCCTTACTTTTAACATGATCTTAAATTGTTATTATCTTACATTTTTGATCTGTATTTATTCACTGTGACTAAATACGTTTCATAACATAATTTGTTCCATGAAATCTTGTTTTTCTATTTCTTTTTAAATGCATATATTAAGCAACATAAATTCAATCTAAAAATATCGCTAGGACAATTTTTTAGATTAACGCCTCTCACTCCTCGAGAGCTAGTGTCGTTAGTTGTTATTCTTTATCTAACACACTATTTTCCAGCATGACCTTTCATGCTGGTTTTTTTTCATTAATTGCTTAATTTCAATAGCCTGATGTCATTCCAGTCACTGTCAACAGCCTTTTCAATACCTTTTAATCTGAGTTCTTTGAGCAGAGTTTTACCTTCAGGGTTATTTTCTATATTGATTAGTGCGTGTTGCATCTTTGCAACCACATTTATGGGGATACGGGAATGAGCTACAAAAGCATGTGGGGTATAGCCTTTACTCATCCATAATATTCTAAGTTTTTCCGCACCCTTGGCATCGAGGCCATTAAAGTACGCATCACCCCACCACCAGCTAGCCAGATGCCGTCAGCAACACTGTGGTAAATTTGATCATGTGAACCGAGATATTTGATATGGAAATTTATATTCCGTCTTTTTAATTCTACCCTTGGAATAATACTGGCTGCAAACGCATCACTTGATGGAAAGGCCAGCCTTTTATCTGTCAAGTCCTTTAAGATTTTAATTTCAGAATCTTTTCTTACAATGATAATTCCTTTTATTTTTTTATTTCTAGCTTTAGCAAAGCTCGTGTAGCCAGCATTATCATGAAATTCAATAT
>CAZDEC010000067.1:0-15961 GCA_964504295.1 uncultured Thioalkalispiraceae bacterium | reverse complement strand
GCTTGTTATTGAGGGGTTATTGCCTGCGGTTAATCCCAATGGTTATAAAAAAGCATTATCGATATTTTTACAGATGGATAATAAACATGTACGAATATGGGGTTTGTTCAGCATGGTATTAGGTACATTTCTTTTGTACCTCTTTAAAAATTAGAATTAAAGCTAAAATTAACAGAATAGATTTTAAGAACATGACATTAAATAATCGTTGGGTTTTACCGGAAGGTATCGAAGAAGTTCTTCCTGCACAAGCGATGCAGCTTGAAGAGCTACGCCGTAGCCTGATTGATATGTATACCTCATGGGGTTATGACCTGGTGATGCCGCCGCTGGTTGAATATCTGGAATCACTACTTAGTGGTACCGGACACGATCTGGATTTACAAACATTTAAAATAACCGACCAACTTACTGGCCGTATGATGGGCATTCGTGCCGACATGACACCACAGGTTGCTCGCATTGAAGCACACCACTTAAAACAAAACACGCCTACACGGCTATGTTATCTGGGTACAGTTTTACACACTCGACCACAAGGCTTTTCAGCTTCACGCAGTCCACTGCAAATTGGTGCAGAATTGTATGGCCACAAAGGTGCGCAGAGTGATGTTGAAATTTTGTGTTTGATGGTTGAAACATTAAAACTAACCGGCATGGATAGCTTTTACATTGATCTTGGCCATGCAGGTATTTTCAGAAGTCTGGTGAATCAGGCCGGGCTTTCTACTGAACAGGAAAACCAGCTATTTGACGTATTGCAGCGTAAAGCAAAACCTGAATTGGTCGAGCTAATGGCGCAGTGGAAACTTAATAAACCAATCGCCGATATGCTTACCAGCTTGCCTGATTTAAATGGGGGTGAAGAAGTTTTTGATAAGGCCACTAAAATTTTTTCAAAAGCAGATAAAGCTGTTATAGCCGCAATTAATAACCTGCAGGAAATTGCCAGCCAGTTTAAACGAAGGGTGCCCGATATTAAATTGCATTACGATTTGTCCGAACTGCGTGGATATAATTACCACACTGGTGTTATCTTTGCAGCATATACGCCTGGGCAAGGCCAGGCGATAGCTCAAGGTGGTCGTTATGATGACATTGGCAAAGACTTTGGTCTGGCTCGTCCGGCAACCGGTTTTAGTGCAGACTTGAAAATGTTGGTGTCCTTAAGCGGTCTTCAGGGTAAACCGTTTCAGGGTATATTTTCAGCAGAAAATCATGAGCCTGCATTATTTGAGTTTATTAAAAATTTGCGCGCTCAAGGTGAACGCGTTGTAATGGCTTTGCCGGAGCAACAAGGTGATGCAGCAGCAATGCAGTGTAATCGGGTTATTGTTAAAGATGGTAATAACTGGACAGTCAAAGAAATTTAAAATTTTAACACGTTATAACTTTAATATAATTAAACACAGGTTGGATTAAGTCATGGGTAAGAATGTCGTTGTTGTCGGTACACAGTGGGGCGACGAAGGTAAAGGTAAGGTCGTTGATCTGTTAACAGAAACAGCCGATGCAGTTGTTCGTTTTCAGGGTGGTCATAATGCTGGTCATACATTAGTTATTGAGGGTAAAAAAACAGTCTTACATTTAATTCCCTCCGGTATTTTACGCGACAATGTTAAATGCATGATTGGCAATGGTGTGGTGTTAGCCCCCGATGCATTGATTACCGAACTGGATATGCTGGAAAAAAGCGGTGTGAATACCGATGGCCGTTTATTTATCAGTGAAGCCTGTACTTTAATTCTGCCTTACCATATCGCACTGGATCAGGCACGTGAAATTGCACGCGGCAAGAAAGCCATTGGTACAACCGGCCGTGGTATTGGTCCGGCTTATGAAGATAAAATTTCACGCCGTGGCCTAAAAGTGGGCGATATGTTACATCGTGAACGCTTTGCGGCACGTTTAGATGAAGTACTGGACTATCATAATTTTACATTAAAAAATTATTTTAAAGTTGACACGATTGATTTTCAGGAAGTACTGGATTTTGGCCTGGAAGTTGCTGAACGTATCCGTCCTATGGTTACCGATGTAACCGGTGAGTTGCATAAAATGCGTGCCGAAGGTAAAGACATTATGTTTGAAGGTGCACAAGGCACCTTGCTTGATATTGATCACGGTACTTATCCTTATGTAACATCATCCAACCCAACCGCAGGTGGTGCAGCAACCGGTACCGGTGTTGGCCCTTGTGATATTGATTATGTATTAGGTATAACCAAAGCGTATACGACCCGAGTAGGTGCAGGCCCTTTTCCAACCGAACTTTATGATGGTGAAGAGCTGAATGATCCTATTGGCGCTTACCTTGCCAAGCAGGGGCATGAATTTGGTGCCACAACCGGCCGTGCACGACGTTGTGGCTGGTTAGATGCAGTCTGTTTACGTCGCTCGGCTCAAATCAATTCATTAACCGGTATTTGCCTGACTAAAATGGATGTTTTAGACGGCATAGAAACCCTGCGTATAGCGACAGGTTACGACCATAATGGTGTTGATGTTGATGCGCCGCCGATTGGAGCCGATGCGTACGAGGAATGTAAGCCCAAATATATTGAAATGCCGGGTTGGACTGAAAGTACCGTTGGTGCAAAAACATTTGACGCGTTACCGGATAATGCGAAAGCATACATTAAGAAAATAGAAGAAGTGATTGGTGTACCGATTGATATTATCTCGACCGGCCCTGATCGTGATGAAACAATTGTACTTCGTGATCCTTATAAAATTTAAGTCAGTGATCGGAGTTAACAAGAAAAGCCTGCTAATCACAGGCTTTTTTTGTATTAAATGAATGCTTTTTATACTTGTCGTCATACCCGCGAAGGCGGGTATCCAGTACAATAATACAGGTAGTCATTGCGAACGATAGCACGGCAATTTTGATAATAAAACGATCATGCTATAACTTTGATATTAATTAACAATATGAAAATAACAGTAAGTGAATTAATCGTAAAGTATATCGAGCGTCTCGGAATTGAAACGATTTTTGGTATGCCGGGTGCGCATATATTACCCGTCTACGATAGTTTGTATGATTCAAAAGTTAAAAGCGTACTTGCCAAGCATGAGCAAGGTGCTGCCTTTATGGCCGGTGGTTGTGCACGTGCATCCGGTAAAATATCTGCTTGCATCACAACTGCGGGACCGGGAGCGACTAATCTGGTGACTGGTATTGCCAATGCGTATGCTGACAAGCTACCGGTACTGGTTATTACCGGTGAAACATCGACACATATCTTTGGTAAAGGTGGATTGCAGGAAAGTTCAGGCGAGGGTGGTGCGATCGATCAATATGCCTTATTTAAAGGGATTACCCGCTACAACAAGGTAATTGAACGAACGGACTACCTGGTTAATATATTAAATCAGGCTTCAAGAATTTTACTTTCATCCAGTTCCGGCCCTGTGTTGCTGAGTTTTCCTTACAATATACAAAAGGAAAAAGTTGATGAATCTATTCTTGAACAACTAAAAACAAGCAAACATTACTACTCTAAAATTGCACATACACAATCTGCTGCAGCCATTGTTGAACTTATAACAGACGCCAATAAGCCGGTTATTATTGCCGGCTATGGTTGTATTCGTGCCTCTGCCGAAGATCTGGTTACAGAGTTAAGCAGTACACTTAATATACCAGTAACAACCAGTTTGAAGGGGAAAGGCGTTATCAATGAAGACTCTGCATTATCACTGGGTAGTTTAGGAGTTACTTCATATACCAATGCGTATGATTACATTAAAGACAATGCAGACTTGCTTATTTTTCTTGGAGCCAGCTTTAATGAAAGAACCAGTTATCTTTGGGATGATAAATTATTACAAAACAAAAAAATTATCCAGGTCGATAATAATGAAGAACAGCTTGAAAAAGTATTCACTGCCGATATTGCAATAAAAGGTGATATTAAAGAAGTGCTAACCAATGTTTTATCTGATGTTGCAGCACAAAATATTCAAGAGAAAAAACTGGCACCTTATACCAAGTTTTCGAAACAAAAGGATGATAATGCCGTTGACAATAATTTTTTAGCTTTTAAGGAAAAATTTCCACTGGTTGAGGCATTCTTTGTTGAACTGGAAAAAGGTTTTAAACAGGGCATTATGGTGTTTGATGATAATGTCATTTTTGCGCAGAACTTTTTTAATGTTTCGAATGGCAATCGTTACTATTCAAATTCAGGTATATCCTCATTAGGTCATGCAATTCCGGCAGCCATTGGAGCCCGTTTCTCTGTTGATAAACCATCATTTGCTATTTTGGGGGATGGTGGCTTCCAGATGTGTTGTATGGAAATTATGACTGCCGTTAATTATGACATTCCATTGAATATTATTATGTTTAATAACTCGACTATGGGGTTAATAAGAAAAAATCAATTTCAGCAATACGATAAGCGTTTTATTAATTGCGATTTTATTAACCCGGATTACGCATATCTTGCAAAGTCCTTTGGTATTCAGTATAAAAAAATAGTATCAACGGATGATTTGAATGGTTTGTTCTCTGAACTGGATCTTGTTGCTGGTATTAATTTAGTTGAAATTATGATTGATAAAGACACGTTCCCAACTTATTCTTCGAAGCGATAATTATTACCTTGCTATGCGGCTGAGTGACTTCCATAAAGAACTTGAGCATATTGAAAAACTCATTTTATGTGATGAAGTAAAGACAGAGGGAATTCAGCAGTATAAGAATCTATCACGAGAAATGGAAAGTTTCATCGCAGCACAGGATAGTGATGAACGACATCATATTATGCTGGTTATCCCTGTTGCAGATCGCCCTCAACATTTAGAAAGTTGCCTGGAAAGTATTTATAATTTATGTGAATCTTTTTGTTATGGTGGCAAAGCACAATATTTTACTAAGGTTTCTGTTCTTATTGCGGAAGACAGCAACAACAGTTCCTGTCGGAATAAAAATAAAGAAATAATAGAATCATTTAACCAGCGCGGCTTGCGTGCCACTTACTTTGGCCTGGATGAACAAAAAGAGGTATTAGCCAGTTTAAGTTCTACTGCACGGGATGCACTGGTTGGCGTTGTGGGAGATGTTTCTTCCGAGGATTCTGGCCATAAAGGTGCATCCATTACACGAAATATAACTTACCTTAAATTAAACCAGCTTAAAGATGATTTTAACGATATTATCTTCTATTTTATTGATAGCGATCAGGAATTTAAAGTTAATCCTGTTTTAGAAGATGGGGATATTACTTTTCATACACTAAACTATTTTCATCATCTGGATAGAATTTTCGCTAACAATGATGTTGAAGTATTTACTGGTAAAGTAGTGGGTGACCCACCCGTTTCACCTTCGGTTATGGCTGCTAATTTTCTGGATGATGTTTGCTCGTTTTTGTTATCAGTATCTGCTTGTGATCCGGCTGGTTCCTGTTGTTTTCATGGTAACCGGCAGTATGACAATACAAATGGCGCGGCATACCATGATATGGCTGATTTGTTTGGGTTTAAAATAAAATCGGATACATTTAATTATTTCTGTGATTTAGATCTTCCACATACTAATAAAGCGTGTTTAAAACGATTTGCCAGCCAACTTGATCGGTTTTTTGATGGTGTACATTTAACACGCAAAAATTACTATCAATATGAAAACATACAAGAGAATGTGATTGCTGCACGCACGGTTTATACTGGGAATTTTGCCTTTACTAAATCTGCATTAAAATATTTTATTCCCTTTGCAAACTTAAAACTCCGAATGGCTGGGCCGACGATGGGGCGATTGATTAAAGATAAACTGGGTGATCGGTTTGTATCTGCAAATTTGCCCATGTTACATGAACGAACGGTTGAGCATATAGGGAAATCTGAATTTCGTACCGGCATTAAACATGATGAAGACAGTATTAACCTGCAAGGTGAATTTGAACGTCAGTATTTTGGGGATGTAATGTTGTTTTCAATAGAAGAATTGCTAAAGTCAGGTTATCCTGAAAAAGATTTGGCCAGAGACGATATTGAAAAGATTGTCTCGAAGAAGGAGGCCTTTTTACGTAAAAGTTATTTAAAAAAACTACATCAGGTTCAGGATAACATAAACAACCTGAATTCTATTTACAGAGAAAAATTCTATAATAATGGTTCAAAGATGGAAAGTATTGAGCGTTTTATTGCTAATATGGAACTCAATTTTTCAGATGCTTCATTCCCTTATCAGTTAGTCAGAAAAAATAATAGTAAAAGCCCACAATTAAAAAATATAATTAACGGGATTATGAATTATAAAAGTGAAATGGCAGTATGGATCAGGTTATTCGAATAATGAATATTTTTATTTTAAACACAGGGCGTTGTGGTTCAACAACTTTTATCAAGGCATGTCAGCATATTTCAAATTACTCGGCGGGGCATGAAACTCGGGTGACTAAAGTTGGTGTTAGTCGTTTATCCTATCCTGATAATCATATTGAAGCAGACAATCGTTTATCCTGGTTCCTGGGGCGGCTCGGTAAAAAATATGCGGATAATGCCTTTTATATTCATTTAACGCGAGATAAAGATAAAACAGCAGCCAGTTTTATTAAACGTGCGGACTTTGGCATTATGCAGGCTTACCAACAGGGGGTTTTGCAGGATTCTGAGATAAAACTTAATATTAATGATGTTGCCCGGGATTATATTGATACTGTTACTGAAAATATTAAATATTTTCTGAAAGATAAAACTCATAAAATGGAGTTTAGGCTTGGAAATGCAAATGATGATTTCAGGAAATTCTGGAAAAAAATTAATGCCGAAGGTGACCTTAATAAAGCGTTACAAGAGTGGCGTATTACTTATAATGCATCCTAGCTGATAACTTCCGTTATAAAGAAGAAAATTTAAAAATAGCACAACCCCGCTCAGTTTCTATATACTCATATTCTGCAGGTTGATATTGCTGCCGCCATTGGGTGATAATTTCCTGCTCATCTTCTCTGGCAGCATCATCGAGGAAAACGGTACAGTGCTCTGCAAAGAAAGGTTGCAAAACAGGCAGTGCCGGGTAGCGTGAGTTTTTTTGAATGTATCCATTGGGACCATCGATCACAACTAAATCAATTTCGGGCATATTGTTTTTATTAATTTTATACCATTGGTAATCGTGACCGCTCACTTGCATATGATGGAGTGGCGCATCAATGACGGTGGCATAGTTATCTAATCCGTATTGGCTGATATTTTTTCTTGTGCTGGCTGCATAGTCTGCTCCATTTTCCAGGCTAACCACTTTCCCACGCTGGTTTATTTCACAGCAGCGCGCCAGAATTAAAGTGCTCAGGCCGCTACTGCATTCCAGAATAGTCTGGGGCTTTTTGGTAAGACAATAGTCAGCGATAAGCTCCAGAAAATCAGCGGCCGCAGACCAATCCTGGGTATGGGGCAAGCTGCCCTTAAAGTTAAGTTTTTGGCTTAATGATTGATAGACATCCACTGAAGTGTTCACTTATAAATCCTGAATAGCTAAGTTTATGATAAATAGGCTATTTTAGTTGATTTAACTTAAATAAGTAACCAGATTTACAGTTTATCCTGCTGTGGGATGCAAAAAGATAAGTTTTCCTAAAGCTTTCAGTCGGTTTGCCGAAGTAATAGGTCTAAAACGTTAAAATCGTAAATAACGATTATTTCGTGTTATTAATAATAATCATTAAAAAAGGATAAAGTGAGTGAGTAGGTCATATCTAACCCCAAACCAGGTTGCAGAATTATTAATGGTGTCACCAGCAACGGTACGCCAATGGGCAGAAAAGGGAGATTTGAAAGCACTATTAACACCGGGAGGTCATCGCCGTTTTTTACCAGAAGATATTGAGCGATTTGCATTGCAACGTGGCTTAACATTGAATTCCAGAGACAGTGGCGCATTGCGTGTGTTGATTGTCGATGATGACGAACAAATAAGGTCGTATCTTGAACAGTTACTGGCCTGCTATCCGAGTCAGGTGGTCACACAAACTGCCAGCAATGGTTTTATGGCGGGTGTTATTGTTAGTGAGTTTTGCCCCCATGTGATATTGCTTGATTTAATGATGCCAGGTCTGAACGGCTTTCAGGTTTGTAAAGATTTGAAATCCTCACCCTCAACTAAAAATATACGCGTTATTGCGATGACCGGTTATCCATCAACAGATAATGTAGGTGAAATAATTGAGGCGGGTGCAGAAATATGTTTATCCAAACCCTTTTCCAGTGAGTTATTAAGGCAGCAGCTTGGCTTAATTAAAGTTGAAGCTGTGTAACTTTAGCAAAGTGATGAACGTGGACTACTTCAGGATTTATACAAACAAACCAATGGCAACCCTGCCCAATTTTGTACGTTATTATCTTCTTGAAATATTCATACTATTGAGCATCTTTTTTTCTGTTTATGCTCCCGAAGCAAGAGCAGAGGATATCCCTGCTTACGATAGAGAAAATGTTACCGCTGTGGTGGTGAAAAACTTCCCACCTTATTACTCAGTAGATGCAAAGGGTAGGCCGCAAGGGTTTGCGATTGATGTTATGAATGAGTTAGCAAATATTGCCAACTTGAAAGTTAAATATATTGTAAAGGATAACTGGAAACAAACAGCGACAGTCCTTCAAAATGGTGGTGCTGATTTAATTCCAAATCTGGGTATTTCAAAGGAAAGAAGCAAGTATTTTGACTTTTCAAAACCTGTTGAAACATCACCTATATCAATTGCTGTGCGCACCGAGATAACAGATATTAATTCTGCAGCAGATCTAACAGATAAATATGTGGGTGTTGTGCATTTTAATGTTGGAGGCAAGATTGCAGACTCCCTGAATAATGTTAGTACGATTATTTATGAGCAGCCTGAGCATGCTTTAATTGGTTTACTTGCCGGACATGTTGACGCCATAATATATCCAAAATATGTTATGCAGAAAGTAGCACGTGATGCGAGGTTGGGTGAGCGTATAAGAATGATTCTTCCCCCCTTGAAAGAAATAAAAAGAGCCATTGCAGTGCACAAAGGAAATTCTGCATTATTAGTGAAGCTAAATAAGGCAATTACTACATTTATTCCATCTGATAAATATAATGAAATTTATCAAAAGTGGTATGGTAAACCTGTTCCTTTTTTAACAGTGAACAAGATCCTGCTGATTATGAGCATGGTTATTATTATAATTGTTATTTTACTGGTGTGGTGGCGTTACTATACTCTTATTACTGTAAATAAAGAATTATGTAAAACAATTGAAGCACGAGAATCTGCTGAACAGGCATTAACAGAGTCCAATGTACTACTGGAAAATGTACTTAATTCCACACCTGATTTTATCTTTGTAAAAGATAATAATCTTAAAATAATGCTGTGTAATAAAGCATATGCTGAAGCTGTTGGTAAAACTCCAGATGAGATGCTGGGTTTTACCGATATTGAAAATGGCTGGGATCTTGAACTGGTTAAAGGAAATTCTGCTAAAAATATTCGTGGATTTGAGAGTGATGATAAACAGGCATTAACAGGTCAACTGGTTCACAATCCTGATGATCCTGCCAATGTGGGTGGAGAAATCAGAATCTTTGATACGCACAAACTTCCCTTGCGTGATTCAAGCCAGAATATTATCGGCCTGTTAGGTGTTGCACGTGATATTAGCGAACGAAAGAATATAGAAAACACATTGCAACGAAAAAATATTGTGTTGCTTGCCTTAAGTTTAGTAAATGAAGCAGTAATTCATTATGATAAGGAACAAAACCTGCTAGATGAAGTTTGCCGAATAATAACTGAAGTGGCGGGTTACCGGCTGGCATGGATTGGCTTTAAACTGAATGATAAAATGAAAATGATTAAAGTTGCGTCTCAATCCGGCTATGAGAAAAATTACCTTGATAGCATAAAGTTAAGCTGGTCTGACACAGATGAAGGACAAGGGCCAACAGGTACAGCAATTCGAACCGGCAAGGCAAACTTTATTCGGAATATTATGGAAGATCCACGATATGAAATGTGGCGCGATAGTGCAGTAGAACGAGGCTACTGTTCCTCTATTGCGCTTCCTCTTAAGAGTAAAGGAAAAACTTTTGGCGCTTTAAATATTTATGCTGCCGAAGCGAATGCTTTTGATAAAGATGAAGTTCGTTTTCTTCAGGATTTAACAGATAATCTGGCTTATGGGCTTGTAAGCTTGCGATCAAATAATGAACGTAAAAAACTGGATCTGCAATTACAACAAGCACAAAAAATGGAATCTATTGGCTTTTTAACGGGTGGCATTGCCCACGACTTTAATAACATTCTGGTATCTATATTAGGGTTTACCAACCTTGCTCTGGAGCGTTTTGTGACCGAAGAACAGGGAGAATTACATGAGTATTTAACAGAAGTTGTGCACGCTGGCGAACGTGCACGCGACTTAATACAGCAAATGCTGGTCTTTAGTCGCACGGGGGAAGCCAGGGCCATTCCTTTGTCGGTTTTATCTATTATTACTGAAAGCAAAAAATTGTTACAAGCAGCGATACCTAGCAGTATCCACTTAACGGCAGGGGGTAACAATAATTTACCGGATGTTATATTTGACCCGGTACAGTTACAGCAAGTCATAATGAATTTATGTATTAATGCACGTGATGCGCTGAATGAAAAGGGTAGCATTAAAATTCATGCCAGCAGAAAGCTGATAGCAACAGAACCCCATCTTTTGTGTGTTGCCTGCCATAATATTATTGAAGAGGGTGAATATATTGAGTTGTCTGTGGTGGACAATGGTAGCGGAATGGATAGCGAAACCTTGAGTAAAATATTTGAACCATTCTTTACAACCAAGGATGTGGGGAAGGGAACAGGAATGGGCTTGTCTATGGTGCATGGTATTATGCATCAGCATGGTGGCCATATTTTAGTGGAGTCGGGAGAAGGAAAAGGAACAACAATTCAACTATTATTGCCTGTTGCTGAAGCTGTAATGACGACTGAGTCTGAACCGGAAGAGAGTAGCAAGCTAATCCTGGAAAATAGAAGTGCGAGTGCCCATATACTTGTCGTTGATGATGAAGAGTCGGTTGGTCGGTTTATGGGTGACTTGTTAGAAAGCCATGGTTATAAAACTACAATTATGAACAATGCAAAAACAGCACTTGAATTATTTTCAGATATGCCAGGTGAATTTGATCTTATGGTGACAGATCAAACGATGCCAGAAATAAGTGGTACAGAGCTGGCACAACAATGTTTATCCATTCGTACTGATTTCCCTGTGATTTTAAGTACCGGATACAGTGAAAAAGTAAACAGAGAAATGGCCATGGAAATGGGTATTCGTGGTTATATTGAAAAACCAATGAAGGCAGCAGCATTGTTTGCCTTGATTGAGACATTACTTGAAAATGAGATGGGCTAAATAAACAGTAGTATTTCTATTACTAATTTTGGGTATAAAGAGAAATTTTTCCGTTTTTTCCTATACTTTATATTTATATAGCCAGAAACAACAGTAGGATTGAATATGACGGTCAAGTACAGCTTTGTTAATAAAACTCGTAACAATATTAAATATTTAATAAACCAATATAAAATAGTTTTTCCATAGTCAGTTTATTATTGAGTCATTAAAATGGAATTTCTCTTTTTGACGGTGCCCGCCCATCATGCTGCACAGAATGATGCGGTTGAATTAAATACTAAACGGCTGAAACAATGGTTAGATGCCTTGCCTGTTATGGATGTTATAAAAACAGTGGAAAGTTTACATGCTGCTATCGAACCATTTAATGAACTCCAGATATCCGATGATGAGCGTTTAAAGCTGCTTGAGATATATTATGTGGTTATGGATGATATCCTGTTCTCGTATGATGATATGCGAATAACGATGTTACCCATATCGATTGAGGAGCGACGTAGTCTTAAAAATGATATTATGTGGTTATATCTATCATTGGCAAATGGATATAAGTCAATTGTAAAATCCGGTTTTGATAGTAAATTAAGTTCAGAGAAGAATACTACTTTACTCGTTAGTATCTATCGAGCAATGGAGCTGATTATTCAGGCGATGTTGTATGCTTTTCGTTCGCATGAAACACCGCCACCACTTTCTTATCTCGAAATAAACCAGCTTTATATGTATGCCGAGTTTTATCACGTTCTTGATACTAAAATAAAAAATATTAATTCAGGTCATCACTCAACGATTAATTCACTTTATAAACAAATACTACTTCTGGTTGCATCTGACCCATATAGGGTAAATTCCAATGAGTTAATTGAGATTTACTTTTTCCTTGAGAAATTTGCAACTTTGTGTGTTATTGAAAAGAGCGTTGATTGCAAAAGTGAAGAAGGCAAATACTTGATTGACCTTATGGAAGACAAGCCCCCACAGTTATATGAATATGCAGAAAAGCCGGCAACTTTGTTGTCACATCGTACTATTGATGTATGGCCTGTTGTACAGGCATTTGGTGAAGAACTTTCGGGTGAATATAATCTGGAAAGCTTTGGAGTAGAAAAATCATCTTCAGGACAATATAGCCTGAGCAGTTCGACTATGGAAAAACGGTTTGTTGAAATTCTCACTCAGCAGTTAATGGGGAAAATGAGCAGAGAGCATGAACGCCAGCCAGCAATAAGTAAGTGCCATGTTGCTATTGGTTTGTCAGCCATTAATTTTTATTTAATAAATAAAAGCAGGATAAAAGAACTAATAGAACCTGAAAAAACAGAGGGAATGACAGTTACCAGTATTGATTTTGAAGAACAGGCTGATTTTTCTCTGGATGTATGGCAGTTACGTGATAAGTCAGAATCCGGTTGCTCATTAACAATCAAAAAAAATATGCTAACGCAAGAGCTGGTAATTGGAGATGTTGCCGGTATTATTATTAATGATGCTAAAGGAAAAGCCCACATTCAGATTGTATTTGTGCGATGGGTTAGAGGCGATAATGATACGTTTAAAATGGGTGTGGAATTTATAAAGGGAAATGCAGCACCTGTAGTTTGCCACTGTGTTGGAGATAGCCAGTCTTACGATGGGCTCTATTTTTCATTTAACGAAGATAAGGGTTTGCAACCCCGTGTTCTTGTTGAAAATGGGGTGTTACAACAATCATCAAAAATTAATATGACTTTGAACGGTAAAGTTATTACCATTGAGTGTTCTTCATGTGTAGTTGAAACATCATTGTACTCACAATTTAACTACATAAGAGTACGAAACAAGTGAGTGTAGAGAATGCAATAATTATTGATATTGTTAATGCATCAGAAAAATCGTGCTATACAGTTGATATTATAGAAAACCTGTTAAAACAGCAGTGTGTATGCGCCAGTTATGGTAGTAAATTTACCGGTCGTCCAGTAACAGAATTAATCTGTAGTGACACTGATCTGATTAAAATAAGAGCAGAGTATAGTTTTGCAGAACATGAGGCAAGGCTGTTTATTGAAAAGTCGGTTGAAAAAGAACAGGCATTAAAAATACACCACCCTTTAAAGACCTGGTTTTTAATCATCGAGAAAAAAGATGGCATGGATGCACGTGTGCGTATTGCTAATATTTCCCCATTATTACAGGCATTGCATCAATCTGATGAAATATTAGAAATAAAAAGTAAGCAAGATTATCTTGAACTGGTTATATCAATATTAGATATTTATTTACGCATAGCCCATGAGCATGAGGCAGGGCTGGATTTAAGCCTGTCAAATTTTGCAGTGGATAAAGAGAATAATTTATATTATGTCGATGATGAAATCTGCCAATGGGACAAGTTTTCATTCCTGCCTCATTTTCTGGCAAATTTTATTCGCACACAGGATTGGCTAACAGCAAACTTTGTCACCCTGTTGGGTGAAAGAACAAGAGTGTTGTTACTAAAATATTTTGAGGATACACATTGGTCAACTGTTATTGCAGAAGAACTGCGCGATCTTTTCGTGTCAGACGACAAGGTTCCTTTACGAAAAATATTAATTGATGCACTTTACCATGGTAGTGTTTTTAATTATCATCCCGCCCATACAGCTAAAATTATTGCATTACTGGCCGACCCTCATGCAAATATTGAAGCATTGGAAACATGCTTAAGCTATCTTGAAAAAAGAGGCATTGCCGATGTCATTGTTCTGGGTGATATTGTTGGTTATGGTCCACATCCCCAGGAGTGTATTGATTTACTACGAGATCGGGAACACTTTTCAATTATTCGGGGTAATCATGACCATGCGGTGGTAACTGGGAAAAAAGTTTCAGGTTCAAATTCGCTTGCTGGTTGGACGCTTAACTGGACACAGAATAATGTAACTGATGAATACCGGGAATGGCTGGATGGTCTGCCTTCTTATTTGAAGATGGATAACTGGCTGGCAGTACATGGCTCGCCACGTGATAAAACCTTCTTTAATGGTTATGTGTACCAAATGACATACAAGGAAAACCTGGATGAGTTACAGAAACGGGATATTCCATTGTGTTTTCATGGGCACACTCATATTCAAAAAATATATTATCGTCATAAAGGCAATGATTTAATGACTGAAGATAATACAGAAGTAATTAAATTGTCACAGTATGCATTAATTTGCCCCGGTTCTATAGGCCAGCCAAGAAATGGTAAAGCCGGAGTGGAGTTTGCAATTATTAATACTGAAACGCTGGAACTTGAATTCCTGCGACTACCTTATAATATAGATAAAACGATTGCTGCAATGAATGCACGGCATTTCCCTGCTGCATTAGCTGAGAGACTGTTGCAAGGCAAGTAACAGCATTAAATATAAAGGGGTAAAAGGTTACCCCTGTTCAGGTTGTTACTAAAAAAATAATCCTAAGGGCATAAAGGTGCCAAATCATTAATTGCTGCTCTTAAACCTGCCCAGCCCATGCCAAGGTTTGCGCCTTTGCCGGTTATCAGCACGGCAAGTGCATTGGGCTTGCCCGGAATAACCTGCATAAAATGAAATGTTTTAGGCGTTGTCATCTGAATTTCCAGCATGGTGTTTTTGACTTCTTCCCCCCTTGACTCTGATAATCTTTTTTCAACCCCGGTTACTCCTCGGCCACGGAACATTTCGACTGCTGCTGCTGCAACCGCATCAAGATAACTCTGGGTAAAGTAGGGCACGTTATGGTGCACACCTAATAACAGGCCGGTTGAAAGATCGACTACACCGGCTGCCATTGCATCATCGACATTATTAATAATTGTTTTACACACTTCATTTATACTGGACATTATATTTCTCCTGTTTAAAAAATTAATAGCACGTGGTTAGATAATACTTATGCTGAGTTTTTCAATTTCTTCTGATGCTTTTTTCGCATGAGCTAATGGCATCCCCAGGTTTGCGCCGGGTTTTGTAAATATAGTTAATAGCAAATTATTTCCGGCATGCATCACAAATACATTTCCTTCCGAGCTTTCAATAATGACATTTTTTGTTTTGCCTTTATTTGTTTCGGTGATGAGGTTGTCACTTAATGCCAACAAAGCACTACTCATTGCAGCAAACCGATGTTGATCCAGTCCTTCATTTAAATACGATGCCCATGCTATGCCATCGCTGCTACTTATCATTGCGCTGGTTATTTCATTGCAACCTGATATTAAGTTGCTTAGTATGTAAGTCAGCTTTTTTTGTATTACTCTTGATACATCATTACTGTGTGATGCACTCTCATCACTGACTTTGTCTATTATTTCACTAATGCTTTCCATTGTTTTTCCTTTTCTAGTTTGCAAGAATTGCAAGTAGAGCCTGAATAAGAACCTTGATATCATCTTCCGAACGACTATCAATTTCGAAAACAGGAAAAATCTGATTGCGTTCAAAAAGCTTTGCCTGATAGTCTTCAATGCTTGCCTGGTCATTGATGCTGGTTCGGGTTACTCCGATAACAACACCTGTTTCATTTATAAAATCACTAAAAGAATCAAGGTAAAATTCCATTTGTTTGACTGGATCTG
>CAZDEC010000066.1:0-16098 GCA_964504295.1 uncultured Thioalkalispiraceae bacterium | reverse complement strand
CGTTATGTTGTTGTTGATATTGATCGTGTCGCTGCAGCTCGTTATGGCTTAAACATTGCCGATGTACAGGACGTTGTTAAAACAGCAGTGGGTGGTATGAATGTTTCACAATCGGTAGAAGGTCAGGAACGTTATCCCATTAATGTTCGTTACCAGAGTGATGTTCGTGACTCTTTGGCCAAATTACGTAACCTACCTATTGTAACGCCAATGGGTGCCAATATTCCGCTAGGTGAAGTGGCGGATGTACGGATTGAATCAGGACCGGGTTTGATTAAAAGTGAAAATGCACGACTTAACGGCTGGACTCTGGTGGACATTCAGGACAGAGATTTAGGTTCTTATGTTGCCGAAGCTCAACGAGTTGTTAAGGAACAACTTGAGCTTCCAGCAGGTTATTCGCTGGCATGGTCAGGACAGTATGAATACATGGTTCGTGCGAAAGAACGTTTAAGCGTCGTTGTACCGTTTACCCTGTTTATTATTTTGCTTCTGTTGTACTTAAATTTCAAAAATTTAACAGAAGTATTTATTATAATGGGTACTTTACCGATGGCACTTGTAGGTGGCGTCTGGTTGTTATATTGGTTGGATTACAATATGTCCGTTGCGGTTGGGGTGGGCTTTATTGCCCTCGCCGGCGTTTCGGTCGAGATTGGTGTGGTCATGCTGGTTTATTTAAATCAGGCCTACAAACGTCTACATCACCATTCTGAACGTGAACATCGTTTAACATTGGATGAGTTACGTGAAGCGGTCATAGAAGGTGCGTTATTACGTATACGTCCAATTATGATGACGGTCGCAGCTATCTTTGCCGGCTTGTTACCTATTATGTTAGGCACTGGTACCGGTTCCGAAGTGATGCGGCGGATTGCTGCACCGATGGTTGGCGGAATGATTAGTGCAACCATATTAACTTTAATCGTTATTCCAGCAGTATTCTTTATCTGGAAACGACGTGAGGTGGTTAAGCATAACAAGTAGCTAAGTGAATAGCTGGTTAGTCTGAATTGTTTGGACTGTTCCAAATTAATTCAACTAACCGGCCATTTAAAATAAAGTAGATTTACTATATGTGATTATGCGTATTGTTTATTCCTTAAGGAATGCGCTTGATAACACTCACAGGAAAATTAAGTATGTTTGGTATTAAAGTAGCGTTAACGGTTGCCTTGCTTACGCTTGCTGCAGGTTTTATATTCGTCTGGACAGGTGTTTTTAATATTGCTGCAAATAATCAGCATTGGCAAATAACAACAAATTTTCTTGAGCTAGTACGTAACCGCTCAATCAGTGCGCGTGCCGGTGATTTAATCGTTCCAGATTTAAAAGACTCGGAACGAATTGAACGAGGTGTGGCAAACTATGCTGCAATGTGCGCACAGTGTCATTTAGCGCCGGGTACGAGTACCTCCGAACTATACGAAGGCTTAAATCCGAAACCCCCCGTTCTGTATAAAGACTCTCAGTTCGCTCAAGTGCCCAATGAAACATTCTGGGTAATAAAGAACGGAATTAAGATGACGGCTATGCCGGCATGGGGAGTATATAATAGTGATGAACAAATATGGGACATGATAGCAAGCGTTAAAGCGATGGATAAAATGGCGCCAGAAAAATATCAGGAACTTGTTAGCAGTGGTATGCATGCACATAAAGGTGGCGGCCATGGTGAGGATGGGTCTGATAATGCAATGTCCCATGATAAAAAATCTGTCGCCACAAAAGCGGCGCAGAAAAAACCTATTGCGCATAATGCTGATGGTCACTCACACTAAAGAAACTATTGGGCATGTTTTTTGGTTAAGCTGATACAGGTCAAATGAATCTCTGATCGGGTATTATTATTGTGAATTTTTTATATTTGTGAATGTCCTTTCTATAGATTTCGCTATAGTGCGGAAGTTGGAGTTTTTTAGATAATGATAAATGAACAATATATCTGGTTACTCTGGGCAAGTGCTTTTTTAATCCCGTGGGTTGCAATTTATTTATCATTCCCTCAGCATCGCCAGAGTATGTTGCGGGTGAGTTTATTTACCATGCCATTTGGATTAACCGAGCCGTTATTTGTACCTGAATACTGGAGCCCACCGAGTTTATTTGATCTTGCTCTACGCACAGGCTTTGATATTGAAAGCCTGATATTTTGTTTTGCGATTGGTGGCATCGGTGTTGTTCTTTATAATGTGTGTCTGAATCAGACACCTGTAAAAGTTTCAGAGCCTGAACGTCAACAGTCATTGCATCGGCATCATTATAAAGCTGTTGCGGCCCCCTTTATTAGCTTCCCCTTGTTTTATTTTTTCCCGTGGAATCCTATTTATCCATCAATTATTGCGATGTTTATTGGGGCGATAGCAACTATGCTTTGTCGGCCTGATTTAAAACGTAAAACATGGTTGGGCGGTGTTTTATTTTTGGCGTTTTACAGTATCTTTTTAATGGGACTTCAATGGAGCGCGCCGGATTATATTGAACGTGTCTGGAATTTATCGGCTTTATCCGGTGTTATGATTAGTTTTATGCCATTGGAGGAATTACTTTTTGCTATTGCCTTTGGAATGTATTGGGCGGGTGTTTATGAGCATTTCACCTGGCGTAAATAATAATAGCAGTATGCAACGTGTTCTGACTAAAATTTAGAGGAGCGTCGTTATGTCTCATCATTTATATTGTTATAAAAAAACAGCTACAGTTGTGGCTTATACGCTGTTATTAATGATTGCGTTTATGGTTAATAGCTATGCTTCAAATAAGACAGATACAGCTGGAACAAGTCAATACAGATCAGCGGGTGACTATGTTATTTACATGGGCGTCTTGCCTGCAGAAATGATACTTGGGCATGTTAAAATGCATGGCGGTGTTCCCATCGGTGCATTTCGCTATCATGTTACGGTTGCTGTTTTTGATCGTGATACGGGAAAAAGAATTGTTAATGTAAATGTTTCAGCACGAATATCCAACAGTAGTAGCGATACAGGGTTTAAGCAACTGCAAAATATGGCATTTAACAAAATGCATGTTTATGGCAATTATTTTAAACCCGCTTCGCCAGGGCCATACCGGATACAAGTTATTGTTGAAGATAAAAAGCGTACAGAAAAAGTGATGGTTGAATTTCAATATCTACAGGCACACGTGCATATTGATAACTGATTTAGCATTTCTATTTACGTTAGCGTAGTTAGCTTTATAATCCGTAAACAGACATTTCTCTAGAATTTTTTTACAGAACAGGAATTTATTATGAAACGAATATTATTTATATTGCTTGTTAGTTTAACATTGGTATCGTGTTCAAAAGACGAAACATCAACAACCCAAAAACAGCCTACTGCTTCGGTTGCCGTAGAGCCCGTTAAGCAATCTTCACGCTCGGAACTTGCATCACAGTCTGATTTTGAATTTTCAAAAGTCGTTTCAGGTGGTAAACTTTTTAAACAGAATTGTGCTGAATGTCACGGAGTTAACGCCCAGGGAACCCCGGGTTGGCGTAAGCGCAAGCCAGATGGAAAATTAAAACCACCGCCATTAAATGGCACTGGCCATATGTGGCATCATTCAAGAGCAGTGTTAACGAACCTTATTATCAATGGCACGTTATCACAGGGCGGTGGTATGCCTGCCTGGGGTGGCAAGTTAACGCAGCAGGAAATAGATGCAATCATTACCTGGATACAATCTAAATGGCCAGAAGAAGCATATAAGTCATGGCTTGAAATTAACAATCGTTAGCACTAGTAATAACTTTTTAGAATTTTATATTATAGGAGACAATCATGTATGGATTTAGCACAAGCTTTTCAGGAAATTTTGACGAAGCCATTTCTAAAGTAACCGAAGAGCTAAAAAAAGAAGGTTTTGGCGTTTTAACAGAAATTAATGTTAAAGCCGTTATGAAAAAGAAATTAGATATTGATAAACGCCCTTATACTATTTTGGGTGCCTGTAACCCCGTATTAGCCAATGAGGCTATCACTGCTGAGCCCGATATTGGGTTATTGCTTCCATGTAATGTGTTGGTGCGTGAAGAAGAAAATGGTGATATTACCGTAGCCTTTATGGACCCTTCTGCCGTGTTAACCCTGGTAGAAAAAGATGGCATTAAAGAACTTGCGGCTGAAGTTAAGACGCGTTTAGAGCGTGTAAGGGATGCACTTTAAAAAAGACGACAGATTTTTTTTAAGCGGCTTGTTTGGTATAAAGGATTCGTAAGACAGCCTGTACTTTGCCGGTCGTTTTTTCTTGAATGTCGATTAAAATATTCTCATCGATACCAAGAATTTCAAGTGTGCCGGGGTGAATTATCTGGTTATCACCTATCAGGGCGGTGTCATGGTTATTATTTGCGAGTACATTTGCAACTTTTAAAATGGCAGTTTCCATTGGGTAGCGTAAAGCAGGTTTATTGATTTGTTGAAGTTGAATGGGTTCGATAAATGACTCAGGCAAATTCCACTTTCGTATCAACGCGACCCCCAGGTCACCCTGGCTAAAGCCGAATACATTCATTTGTAATTCGTGACTGGATTTACTCGTATTGTGCGCCAGCTCTAGTATCTGACGAGTTTCGTCAGGTACTGTGATTGCCATAATAAGCAAGCCTAAGTCATGCAGCATGCCGCAGGTGAACAGACGTTCATTATTAGATAGCTTAACTTCTTTGGCGAGTAGCTGTGCAGAAATGGCGGTCGCAATACTGTGGTTCCAGAAAGTTTCCGGGCTGAGTAAATCGCTTGGGATGTGGTTATATTTATTGATGACGGAGGTCATAAAAACTAAATCCCGTAACTGGCGGATGCCGAGCACGGTTATTGCCATCGGGATTGTTTCTATTGCTGATGGGAAGCCATAAAATGGGCTATTTACAATTTTAAGTAAGCGCATGCTCAGAGCGGTATCGAGGCTAATTAGGTGCCCAATATCTGCTGCAGTACAATTTGGATCAGCAACCATGTTATTTATCTGGAATACAATATCTGGTAGAGAGACAAGATCGATATTGTTATTTAAAAGTGAATCGGGGCTGATCGGCATAGATTAAGGCTCCATTATCCTTCTGCAATGCTTGGTATAGTAGCATTGAATATGTCGTTTCCAGTAAGTACTTAGGTACCAGTTGAATAAGCCTATAAGTATAGAATGGATTTTAAGATAGTTAAGTATTTATATGATTTATTTACAAATTTTAATCAAAACAGGTGATTTGGGCGGCGTTTTGTATAGATTTAGATGCTGTCTTAGTCGCTTGTTTTTTAGATAGGAATAGGTGATATGGTCATTGATATGATTGATAGAATGTTTTCAGCTGGAATTAAAAATTTAAAATAGGTAAAGGTGTCGATATGGCCTGGTGGGGAAAAATAGTTGGTGGTGGTTTTGGTTTTTTAATGGGTGGGCCTTTGGGTGCAGCTATGGGAGCCGCGTTTGGTCATCAATTTGATAAGGGGATGAATCAGGACTTTGAAAGCCTGGGCTATCAAACACAGGAAAGAACACAGCTGGCATTTTTTACAGCCGTTTTTTCGGTTATGGGCAATATTGCCAAAGCCGATGGCCGAGTAACCCCCGATGAGATTGCCGTTGCACGTACCATGATGCAGCAAATGGCATTGGATGAGCAGCAAAAGAAAGTTGCGATAGAATTATTTAATCAAGGCAAGCAAAGCGATTTTGATCTTGATGGTGTGTTACATCAGTTTAAACAAGAATGCCGCCGTCATGTCACCCTGGTGCAAATGTTTATCGAAGTACTTTTGCATGCCGCCTATGCTGATGGTGTTATGCATGCAAAAGAAAAAGAATTACTCAAACACATTACCATTACACTGGGTTTTTCATCTATAAAATTTCAACAGCTTGATGATATGGTGCGCTCGCAGCGTAGTTTTCACCAGGGCGGCGGCCAGTCGTACACCGGGCAAGCACCAACGCGTGATATGCTTAAAGATGCCTATGCTATGTTGAATGTAAATGAATCATCAACTGATGCCGAAATTAAAAAATCCTACCGCCGTTTAATGAATCAACATCATCCTGATAAATTAGTATCAAAAGGTTTGCCAGAAGAAATGATAAAAATGGCAACCGAAAAAACGCAGGAAATTAAAGCGGCGTATGAGTTGATTAAAAAATCCCGAGAATAAAAGGTAATTATTATTCTTTAACCACAACGAACACGACGAAAGAAATTAAATGTGATGCTAATAACTTATCAGTCAGCCATATCAATCCATGTCCGGCGGCGATAGGCGATAGTATTATCATAAATGTAGACACTGCTTCGCATTTCGACAACATTAGATCAAGTTAATGGGACAGTAGTGATTAAATAACTTGAATGTATGCCTTTAGGTATCGTTGTGGTTAAAAGAGATTATAAATATCGCCCAGCCGCAGCAACACTAATAACAATTAATCCAATCGTTAAATTAACACCAATTAAAATTCGTATCTGCGCAAGTTTTTTACCTGCCGCTGGCCAGTCTTCTATGGCAACAGCTTGTTTTAATCTTTTATAAGGTGCAAAAAATACGTGCAAATAAAGCAAAATCATTACTATACCCAGTCCATTCATTGTATGGATAAACTTGGGTGCATTTTCAAAACCCTGATAAAAACTAAACATCATGATATAACCGGTTAACGGTAGCAAGATTACCGCAGCCCATACATACGGAAAGAATCGACTGAATACACCAACCCATAAGGTCAGCCTGACCGGTGGTTCAAGTTGCGCCGCCGCCGTTGGCCGTAATACAACATAGGCAAAAAACATTCCTCCAACCCAGATAACGGCGGAGAGTACGTGAAGAGCAAGTAAAATATATGATGGCATTTTATTTTCCTAAATAAATTTAAAGAGTAAGTATATTGTTATAACCACGCTGACATAGGCTTTTTTATCAGTTTTATTACTGCTATCGCGTTAACTTGAACCCATTGTTGTTGAAATGCAAAGCTATGTCTACATTTATGATAATACTAACGCCAGCCATTCTAAGCCCTACTCTTATATTCAGTTCAAAAGTTAACGGGAGGGCAGTGGTATTTTGTATTTTTTGCGATGCTGCTGTGGTTAATTAATAGAGGGAGTACTCCTCTACTAACTAGATGCAGCGTTGCGAACTTCCTTACCCGGTGCATTTTTTAAAAGCCACAGACGTATTGTTTTTATCAGTTGTTCATTTTGACTTTGATAAAAGTGGTCAGCACCTTTTAACATTTTTTGTCGGTAGTTTGGGTTGGCTTTTTTGCCTGCCTTTAAACGCTTTTTAGCGAACCGTAGCACTGAATCAAGATCCAGGCTGCCATAGATATCCAACATTGGCAGCCCCTTGATTTTTGATATTCTTTTAATATTGTCGAGCTCAACAACTTTAGGGTTGGTTGGTGTGCTAATGGCGATATAGCCTCGAATTGCTGGATCGGGTTTAGCTGTTAAGTAGTTGTTGGCCATGGTGGTGCCCATACTATGAGCAATAATGACAATATTGTGAATATTTTTTTTCTTCAAAAAGCTTACCGCAGCATCGAAACGACCATTAACCTCTTTGAGCAGTGGCACGTACTCTTTGGCAGATTTACCATTTTCAAGAACAGGCATTTGTAGGCTTAAGCTCGCCCAACCATAGTCGGGTAATTCGGTTCGAACGGGCAAAACGACGTCCGGCCAGTTTGGGTGTACCCCAATACCATGAACCACAATGACCGCGCCAAGGGTTTTGTTTTTGGTACTTTCAGTAAAAAGGGCTAAAAATTTGTTTTTTCCATCGGGAAGCCAAACGGCTTCGCCGGTCATCAAGCTATCAGTGATCTGCTCCGCCCAACGTTTTTCCTTGGCTAAATTAGATGCAAAACTAGCTGAGCTAAAAAGAGCCAGAAAAGTAAAATTTGCGAGTAAAAACAATATATTAAGCTTATATTTATTAAACATTTCGGGTGCCCGAGGCGATTAGTCAGTATTTCTATACTATATATATGTATTTTATTTGAGGCAATGAAACACTCAGGATATTTAAAGGCGGAGTGATTTATATGAATGTCGAGCCCGGAAAGGCTGAAAAACTTCGCACAATCATGTAAAGTGGCGCTTCAAATTTTTTCGTGGTCAGCGTAAGGCATCAACCATGTATTTTGTAGGTTATAAGCGCGGCTTTGTTTAACAGATTTTATTTTATAAAGAGACGAATATTATGTCAGATTTTAAAATTGCTCCTTCAATATTATCAGCAGATTTTGCAATGTTAGGTCAAGAAGTTGATAACGTACTTAAAGCCGGCGCCGACATTGTGCATTTCGATGTTATGGATAATCATTACGTGCCTAACTTAACCATCGGCCCATTGGTTTGTGATGCCTTGCGTAAGCATGGTGTCACCGCTGAGATTGACGTGCACTTAATGGTAAAACCGGTTGACCGCATCATTCCAGATTTTATTGCGGCCGGTGCAAGCTATGTTACCTTTCACCCAGAAGCATCCGAGCATATTGACCGTACCTTACAAATGATTCGTGAAGGTGGCTGCAAGTCGGGTTTAGTGTTTAACCCATCCACGCCGCTAGACGTTTTATCGCATGTGATGGATAAAGTAGACATGATTTTATTAATGTCGGTTAACCCCGGTTTTGGTGGTCAAAGCTTTATTCCAGAAACACTTAATAAGCTACGCCAGGCACGTAAGATGATTGACGATAGCGGCTACAATATTCGTCTTGAAATTGATGGTGGCGTTAAAGTTGACAACATCCGTGAAATTGCAGCAGCTGGTGCCGATACCTTCGTTGCAGGTTCAGCTATTTTTAATGCCAAAAACGACAAAGACGCTAATGTTTATGACACTGTTATTAAACAAATGCGTGATGAGTTGGCTAAGGCGTAAATTTTTATAACCACAACGGATATAACGAAAGAAATAAATAACAACGTTAGCTTAACTGAGTTTTCGTTGTGTCCGCCGTGTTATTGAGAGTTATATTAAATAACTTGAATGTATACCTTTAGGTACCGTTGTGGTTAATGCTCTCAAAATATATAAAGCAAAAACATGATTAAAAAACCCGAAATGATCCTAATCGATGTTGACGGCACTCTGGTCGACAGTGTTCCCGACCTCGCCTACTGTGTAGACGAAATGATGAAACAATTCGACATGCCGGTACACGGCGAAGCCAAAGTCCGCGAGTGGGTGGGCAATGGTGTGGAACGTTTAACGCGGCGTGCTTTAATTGGTCAGCTCGATGGTGAGCCTGATAATGCCCTGTTCGAAAAAGCCTACCCCATCTTTATGGCACTGTATGCCGAAAACACCAGCAAGCGAAGCTCGTTGTACCCTGGCGTTGCTGAAGGTTTGGCCTATTTAGATTCATCGGGTATTAAGCTTGGTTGTGTAACAAATAAAGCGGCTGAATTTACCGAGCCATTACTGAAAGATTTAGGCATTTTTGATAAGTTCGAGATTGTTATCAGTGGCGATACCCTGGCGAAGAAAAAACCCGATCCCATGCCGTTACTGCATGGCGCTGAATTTTTTAAAGTGAAACCGGAAAATGCGATGATGCTAGGGGACTCGGTCAGTGATGTTAAAGCTTCACGTGCCGCAGGCTTTCAGATAGTATGCATGTCATACGGTTATAATCACGGTGTTGATATTCGCGATTCTAATCCCGATGCGGTTATTGATAGCATGACAGAGTTGCAGGCGGTGTTAGAACAAAATTAAATTATGCTTTCAGAACCTAGTTGTGAAAGTAAAATCGTCATTCACGCCCCGAGAATTTTAATCGGGGGCGTGAATGACGAGGCAATAAGGCAGCCGTATAAAGTCGTAGAACATGAAAAAAACAATATTTAATCATAAAGAGTGCTGGCATCGCTAAAGAAAAAACGCGGGTTAGTAAAACCTGCTATTTAATTATTGTGCTGGCCTATTTAAAAACAGGCTGCTTCATTTCTAAAACCACTTTATCTGGTTATTGTTCAACATTATGCAACAAATACAAATTACACAATCGGTTTTTAATGACCTAGTCAGTCAGGGCTATAACCGTATTCCTGTTGTTAGTCAGGTACTCGCCGATCTTGATACTCCGCTTAGCACTTATTTAAAACTGGCCAATGGCTCGTATTCCTATTTATTTGAGTCGGTACAGGGCGGCGAAAAATTTGGTCGTTATTCTATTATTGGCTTGCCGTGTCGAAAGCATATTCGAATTCACGGCAAAACAATTAAAATTATCGAAGACGAGCAATGCATCGAAACGATTGAACACAACGATCCCCTGCAATGGATAGAAGACTTTCACGCCAAATTTAAAGTAGCCGAATTGCCCGACATGCCTCGCTTTACCGGTGGCCTGGTTGGTTATTTTGGTTACGATACGGTTCGCTATATTGAACCGCGACTAGGCGACTGTCCAAACGATGACCCATTACAGGTGCCGGATATTTTATTAATGGTCTCGGACGAAGTACTGGTATTTGATAATCTTGCCGGTAAATTATTTCTAATTCATTATGCAAATCCTCAACAGGACAACGCTTACAAAAAAGCCTGTAGCCGTTTAGAAGAACTGGTTTTACAGCTGCAGCAGAGTGTACCGAGAACCCTTTTAAGTAAACCGACTAAAGTCAAAGAGTCTGATTTTGTATCGGGCTTTACCGAAGACAAATTTAAACAGGCGGTACTTAAAGCCAAAGAATATATCGTTGAAGGCGATGTTATGCAGGTGGTGTTATCACAACGTATGTCGATTCCTTATTCGGCTCCACCGTTAGATTTGTATCGTTCATTAAGAAGCTTAAACCCATCACCGTATATGTATTATCTGGATTTAGGCGATTTTCATATTGTTGGTTCATCACCTGAAATTTTAGTACAGGTTGAAGATGACATGGTTACAGTGCGGCCTATTGCCGGCACCCGCCCTCGAGGCGAGACAGCAGCTGAAGACAAACAGTTAGAAAAAGATTTATTAGCCGACCCAAAAGAAATCGCCGAACATTTGATGTTGATCGACCTTGGTCGAAACGATGTAGGCCGCATTGCACAAACGGGTTCAGTTGAAGTTACCGATAAAATGATCGTTGAGCGTTATTCACATGTTATGCATATTGTGTCGAATGTTACTGCTAAGGTAAAAGACAATCTATCGGCAATGGATATGTTGCGGGCAACTTTTCCCGCTGGAACCTTATCGGGTGCACCTAAAATTCGCGCAATGGAAATTATCGACGAGTTAGAGCCGGTTAAGCGCGGTGTGTATGGTGGCGCGGTGGGTTACCTGTCATGGAATGGTAATATGGATACTGCCATTGCCATTCGTACTGCGGTTATCAAAGATAAAGTATTGCATATTCAAGCCGGTGCCGGTGTGGTTTACGATTCTATCGCGCAGAGCGAGTGGGATGAAACCATGAACAAGGGGCGTGCTATTTTTAGAGCCGTTGCGCAAGCGGCTGCCGGCCTCGATGGAGCACATAAATAATGTTATTAATGATAGATAACTATGATTCGTTTACTTATAACCTGGTGCAATATTTTGGTGAACTCGGTGCCGAGGTAAAGGTTTTTCGTAATGACCAAATCACAATTGATGAAATTGAAAAATTGAATCCTGACTACCTGGTTATTTCCCCTGGCCCCTGTACGCCAAATGAAGCGGGTATATCGGTTGAAGCCATAAAATATTTTGCCGCTAAAACCCCCATTCTGGGTGTCTGCCTTGGGCACCAAAGTATTGGTCAGGCTTTTGGCGGGAAAATTATTCATGCCAAAGAAATTATGCATGGAAAAACATCCATGATTCATCATTCAGACAGCGGCGTGTTTAAAGGGTTAAATAATCCATTTGAAGCCACTCGATATCATTCACTTGTTATCGAACAGTCCAGTTTACCTGATTGTTTAGAAGTGACCTCCTGGACTGAAAATTCAGATGGTAGTATTGATGAAATTATGGGTATCAGGCATAAAGAGTTTGAAATTCAGGGAATACAGTTTCACCCGGAATCAATTTTGACTGAGCATGGACATGATATGCTCAAAAATTTTTTAGACAATATGTAAATTCAATAAACGCTCGCATTGATGAGAAACGTTTTACATAGGGGAGGAGCATGAATATACAACAAGCTATTCAAAACGTATTAGATAAGCAAGATTTAAGCGCCGATGAAATGAAGCAGGTCATGCGCATTATTATGACCGGCGAAGCGACACCGGCTCAAATTGGCGGCTTCTTAATTGGTTTACGTATGAAGGGCGAAACGGTAGATGAAATAGCGGCGGCTGCCAGCGTTATGCGTGAACTGGCATCGGGTGTTAAAGTTAGCGGTGAAAATATTGTCGACATTGTTGGCACCGGTGGAGACGGTTCAAATACCTTTAATATTTCAACTGCCTGTACTTTTGTTGTGGCCGCCGCCGGCGGTACGGTTGCTAAACATGGTAATCGTTCTGTTTCGAGTAAATCCGGCAGTGCCGATTTATTAGAAGCGGCGGGTGTTAATTTAAATTTAAACCCCGAACAAGTGGCCGAATGCATAGCAAAAGTAGGTGTGGGTTTTATGTTTGCGCCATTGCATCATAGCGCGATGAAACATGCGATTGGCCCGCGTAAAGAAATGGCCGTGCGTACCATCTTTAATGTGTTAGGACCGTTAACCAATCCTGCCGGTGCGCCCAATCAATTGCTGGGTGTATTCTCAGATGAGCTGGTTGAGCCATTGGCAGAAGTTTTAAATAAATTAGGCAGTCAGCACGTTTTAGTAGTGCATTCAAAAGACGGCATGGACGAAATAAGTATCGGCTCCAGCACACGGGTTGCCGAGTTAAAAGATGGGCAGGTGAAAACCTATACCATTACACCGGAGCAGTTTGGCTTTGAATCCACTGATATAACGACACTTGCAGTTGATAGCGCCGAAGAATCTTTAGCTGTTATTAATCGTGTGCTGGATAATATTCCGGGTGCAGCAAGAGATATTGTCGTATTAAATTCAGGCGCTGCCATTTATGCGGCTAACCTTGTCGGTTCACTTGAAGAAGGCATCAAAAAGGCAGATGGTGTTATAAGCTCTGGCGTAGCAAAACAAAAGCTGCTTGCTTTAGTTGAATTATCTCAATCGTTTTAAAGTTGAAGTTTAAATAAGTATGAATAACACACCCGATATATTAGTGAAAATTATAAAACGCAAACAGGAAGAAGTGACTGAGCGTAAGGCAAAAGTGTCTTTAGATGAGCTAAAGAAGATTATTGAAACAGCCTCGCCGGTACGTGGTTTTGTAAATGCGATTCGCAATAAAATAAAAGCAGGAAAAGCAGCGGTTATATCAGAAATAAAAAAAGCATCACCGAGTAAAGGGGTCATGCGAGAAAATTTTATTCCGGCAGACATTGCCGTTTCGTATGAGAAAGGTGGCGCTTGTTGCCTGTCTGTTTTAACCGATGTTGATTTTTTTCAGGGTAGTGATGAATATCTGAAACAGGCTCGTGCTGCCTGCAACTTGCCGGTGTTAAGAAAAGAATTTATTATCGACCCTTATCAGGTTTATGAAGCAAGAGCGATGGGCGCCGATTGTATTTTGTTAATTGTTTCCTGTTTAAGCGATAAACAACTACAGTTATTAGCGACCTTGGCAACGGTGTTGAGCTTAGATGTATTAGTAGAAGTTCATGATGCGGATGAATTAAAGCGAGCTCTAAAACTGGATTTATCTTTAATTGGTATCAATAATCGAAACCTGCGAACATTTGAAACAAGTTTAAATACCACGCTTGATTTATTAAAAATTATCCCAAAAGATAAAATAGTTGTTACTGAAAGTGGCATCCATAAACCTGAAGACATTGAGTTGATGCGAAGTAATAATGTAAACACATTTTTAGTCGGCGAAGCCTTTATGGTCGTTGATGAACCCGGTGTAAAATTAGCAGAGTTATTTTATTCTTAATCTTTTAAAGAAGGATTAAGCTGATGTTTAAGCTTTTGTTGTTTTAAGTATAGATGGAAGGAGTAATTTTGAATCTTAAACAAATAAGAATGGCAATTTATTCGTTATACTTGACTAATAAATATGGACTGAAATTAAAAAAGGCTAAAACCAATGCAGATAAAAAGAAACTTCGCTGTGAGTATGCCCGCTTAATTCTTTCTCGATTAAATATTGAGGTCGTAGTTTCTGGCCTCGAAAAAATTAATCCTGATGGACAATATGTTCTGCTCTCTAATCACCGTAGTATTATAGATCCTTGCATTATTGAAGAGACGTTAAAAGATACAAATATTTTAGCCTTATGGGTTTCAAAAAAAGAACTTTACTATTCATTTTTCTTTGGTTTGTTTGTTCGAAATGGTGGTTCAGTTTTACTCGACAGAAGTTCAAAACAAATAAGTCAGTTTTTGATGGCAGTTAAAGAAGGGCTGAGCAGTGGAGCGTCGATTGCTGTATTCCCTGAAGGCACACGTAATAAGCAAGGTACCGATTTAGTTGAATTTAAGAATGGCCCCCAGGTTATAGCGATAAAAAATAAATTGCCTTTGTTACCCGTGCATATAAAGACAAACTCGAATGAAATATTACATATGGCTATTAATAAACGAAAAAGAGGCTTGTGTATAGAAGTCGAAATTGGTGATGCTATTGAATATGGAGATAGAACGATGAGCCTTGAAAATCTATATCGAAGCAGGTTTGAAAACCTTAATCTTGAGTAAATGCAACCGTCTTATACAACTTAATTATTTATGATAAGGCAACAATGACTTGCATTGCCGAAGATACTTTAATTAAGTCATCTTCATTTATAATGTATGCTGGCATAATGTAAATAAGATTACTGAAAGGCCTTACCCATACATCACGTTTAACAAATTCCTGAGTCATCCATTTCTGGTTAATACTCTGGTGTGTTTCAATTACACCAATGGCACCTTTTACTCGTACATCTTTAACTTGTTTTAGTTTTATACAGTTCTGTAGATTTTCTTTTAGTATTGTTTCGATTCGCGTAACATTTTTCTGCCACTCTGAATCTAATAGTAAATCTATGCTTGCGATAGAAGCAGCGCAGGCGAGTGGGTTGGCCATAAAAGTAGGCCCGTGCATAAATAAGCCGGGTTGGCCTTGTGAAATAGTCTGGCTAATTTCTTTTGTCATTAACGTTGCGGCAAGGCTGAGAGTACCACCGGTTAATGCTTTGCCAATACACATAATATCCGGGCTAATGTTTGCTTGCTCGCAAGCGAATAAAGTTCCGGTTCTACCAAAGCCGGTAGCAATTTCATCCGCTATTAATAAAACATTATACTCATCGCAAAGTTTGCGTACTTGCGTTAAATATTTAGCATGATAAAAACGCATACCACCTGCACCTTGTACGAGTGGTTCTAAAATAAAAGCGGCAATGTTTTCGCTATGTTGTTCAAGTTGTTGCTTAACTTTTGCAATATCTTCCTGGTGAAATTCATCAGCGCAATAGGGTGCATCAACAAAGTAATGTTGCGCGAGTGTGTCTTTAAAAAGAGAGTGCATGCCATTGACAGGATCGCATACCGCCATTGCGCCAAAGGTATCACCGTGATAGCCATTTTTTATCGTGAGTAACTTTGATTTTTTTTTCTGATTTTTTGCTTGCCAGTATTGTAGCGCCAGCTTTATAGAAACTTCAACTGCGACAGAGCCTGAGTCTGAGAAAAAAATATTTTGTAAAGGTTCAGGTGTAAGTGAAATCAGTTTTTTCGCAAGTTCAACAGCGGGTTGATGGGTTAAACCACCAAACATAACATGTGCCATTCTATCGGTTTGATCTTTAATAGCCTGATTAAGAACAGGATGATTATAACCATGGATTGCACACCACCATGAAGCCATGCCATCAACTAACTCGCGGCCATCTTCCAGTTTTAGGCGTACACCTTTTGCTGATACAACTGGATAAGATTCAAAGCTTGCTGGCAGCGAAGCATATGGATGCCATATATGTTGTTGGTCGAACCCAGTATCTATTTTATATTGAGACATAAATAAATTTTTAGCCTTAACTAAATAAGATTGCCGCGCTGTCGCTCGCAATGACGAAAGGGTG
>CAZDEC010000065.1:0-16148 GCA_964504295.1 uncultured Thioalkalispiraceae bacterium | reverse complement strand
GCACGTAAGTTCCATGAAATACGGCTACCAATATCATGGTTTACCGGTAAGTCTTTGGTTGCCGACATATGGCAAGTCGCACAGGTGGGTGCGGCACTGTAATCTTCACCGGGGATCCATTTTTTAGAATCCATATTCATTTTTTTGATATTGGCTCTAAAGGCAATGCCGTGAACAGATTCTTCATAAATTTCTTTTTGCGGATGATCCGGGCCGAGATGGCATCGACCGCAGTTGTCTGGATGTCGAGCTTGTTCAGCAGAAAAACTATGGCGTAAATGGCAAGCCGAGCAGGCGCCCTTGGAACCATCTGGATTAATACGTCCCATGCCGGTATTTGGCCAGGTTGCGGCATTGAGTGAACCGTCTGATTCAACCCGTACAATCGAGCCGTGACAACCGGCACAGCCCGCGGATACAACCGGTGAAGTCCCGTGCAGTGTTGGTGCGCCTTCAACCACTTCTGCAAGTACATTATCGAGTGAGCCTAGAATATTACCAGCGGTAGCATGGTGACTTTTATCAAATTCTTTTACTTCTTTTTCATGGCAGCTGCTGCAGTCTTTAGGCGAGACAATAACGGAAATAATAAAGTCTTTATGTTTAATCGCATCTTTATCGGTTGGTTTAGCTTTATGGCACTCATAACAACCGACATTAGCGCGGTAGTGTCCTGAACCGCCCCACATATCATAAATGCCCGGGCTTTTTTCTTTATGGCACGAAACGCACTGAGCACTTTCACGGCTTAAATCTGCAAAACCTTTTAATATTTGAACGGGTTCGCCTTTCTTATTACTGCTTTTGGCAGCGGTTGCTGTGGTTTGGAATGCAAAAAGCAGGATAAGCATAAAAAAAGCAGTTTTTAAACTGCCGAGTGTCGATAGATCAGCCATGAGTATTTCCTAAAGGTATATTATTCTTAAAGTTTTTGTAGTAATTTTTGTAGGGTTAAGCAATAAACATACCAATAACGCGGTTAAATAGCTAAGGTATTGTTATTTAATGGTATTTTGCATTCTAAATGGATGGATTTACAAAAAAATGCACGCTTTTATTATCTGTGCGCACTATAAAAAGGCGCTATAGGCTGCGTGCTCACTACAATGGTGCAACACTCTTATCTGTTAAACCAGTTCAACTTCTTTGCTTGATTGCTGGCTCGCCTGCTCAATCATTTCACTCGCGTGTGAGCGTGTTTGTTCGGTTATGTTAACACCACCGAGCATTCGGGCGATTTCTTCAATACGTTGCTGTTTTGAAAGGTTGCTAATTTGGGTTGTAGTGACATTTTTTTGGGATGTTTTATTCACCTGTAAATGATAATGCCCCAGCGCTGCAACTTGTGGTAAGTGGGTAACACAGAGTACCTGGCTATGTTGAGACAATGCGCGCAGTTCAAGCCCGACAATTTCGGCGACTCGACCACCGATGCCCACGTCGACTTCATCAAACACCAAGGTGGGTATACGGGTATCTTTTGCGGTAATCACATTAATAGCCAAACTAATACGCGATAGCTCACCTCCGGATGCAACCTTGGTGAGTGGTTTTAAACCCTGGCCGGGGTTGGCGCTAACTAAAAACTCAATATTGTCTAAACCAAGTGCAGAATAGTTTGTATCGTCGGCTGTGTTAACACTTACCTCAAACCTTCCACCTTCCATGCCAAGTGTTTGCATACTGCTGCTAACGAGTTTGGATAGCTTTTTAGCAGCCGTTTGCCGTTTTTTTGTCAGTTCAGCGGCAACACTTAGATAATCATTTGCGGCCTGTTGAATTTCGGCTTCTAAATTGCCGAGGCGTACATCGGCATTTTCTAAATTGTTTAACTCTTCAGATAAACTCGGCAGTAATAAATGTAACGTGTCACTTTTTATATTGTGTTTACGCGATAAGTTTTGAATATCGGCCAAGCGTTGTTCTAAAATTTCCAGGCGCTGCGGATCAATTTCCAGTGTTGATGTGTAGTTGCGTAATTCGCTTGTCGCTTCCTGAATATTGATTAAGGCATTATTCAGGAGTTCGTTGGCCGGGTTAATAGCATCGTCCAGTTTTGCCAGTGTTTCTAGCTCGGAGATTGAATGATTGAGAATATGTGTAATATTAAGATTTTCATCATCCATTAAACTCCGTAAGACCGAATCGCTACTGCTTAGTAGCTGGTTAGCATTGGCTAGGCGTTTATGTTCAACATCAATTTCTTTTAATTCACCGACTTTTAAATCTAATATTTCAAGTTCGGTGACCTGGTAACGCAATAGCTCAAGTTGTGCGGTACGATCTTTACTGGCTTGCGTTAGTCGCTGGTATTCATTATTAAGTTGCTGCCATGTTTTATAGACCTGTTTAACTTTTGCTAACAGGGTTTGATTTTTTGCATAATCATCGAGTAACAAACGTTGCAAATCATTTTTAAGTAACGACTGATGTTCATGCTGGCCGTGTAAGTCCACCAGTTTTTCACCCAGTTCACGGAGTAATTTTATCGGGCTGGGAATACCATTTATAAAAGCTTTCGAGCTGCCATTGGTATTAATAGAGCGGCGAATGATGCATTCGTTTTCGCTATTCATTTCATGTTCGACCAGCCAGCTTTCGGCATCGGGGCTGTCGGCAGTGCTAAAGCTCACGCTAATTTCAGCCTTGTCGCAACCATGGCGCACAATGGAGCTGTCGGCACGGTCACCTAAGGATAAACCCAGCGCATCAAGCAGAATAGACTTGCCCGCACCAGTTTCCCCGGTCACGATTGTTAGGCCATTGTTGATTTCAATATCGAGCTTTTCAACAATTGCAAAATTCCAGATGTGTATATAAGTCAGCATAATTTTAAATTACAGGTTCTCGCCCCAGTGCAGCTTGGCACGTAAAATTTCGAAGTAGTCGTGTTTACAGGGGTGAATAATACGCACAATCGCCTTTTTCTTGAAGATATGTATTTTATCACCGGCTTCAATGGGTACGTTTATTTGCCCATCACAACTGATTTGGGTTTTGGTGCTGTTACTTTCATTTACAATAATTTCAATTTCGCTGTCACCGTCAATAACGATGGGGCGATAGCTCATACTGTGTGGGCAAATCGGTACTAAAATCATTGCATCCATATCCGGTTCAAGAATCGGCCCACCACCGGATAAGGCATAAGCCGTTGAGCCGGTAGGGCTAGAAACAATCAGTCCATCAGAGCGCATGGTGTTTAGCCAACGCCCATTAATATAGGTTTCAGTCTCAATCATTCGTGCCATTTCCCATTTATGCACAACAACATCATTAAACGCGTCGGTTTCGGTGAAACTACCATCGGCATGTTCAACTCTGGCTGTGAGCATAATGCGGTGTTCTTCTTCGAACTTGCCATCGAGGATCTCGGACATGCGCTGGGTCATTTCGAAGGGTGAAACATCAACTAAAAAGCCGAGCCGGCCAAGATTTATGCCTAAAATAGGACACTTATGCTCGACCAGATTTCTGACCGCATTCAGCAAAGTGCCATCACCTCCAACGGTGATAACTAAATCTGATGTTTTACCTATCTCTTCAAGTGGGGCACTGGAGACGTTTTTTTCACTAAGCGCATTTGCTGTATCCTGGTCAATAACGACTTCGCAGCCTCTTTTTAGCAGGAAATGGTACAGACTCAGCAAGGTTACCTCGACACCAGGGTCACCGTATTTGCCAATTAAACCGATTTTTGAGAATTCGTTTTTCATATCACTAAAGTTATCATAGCGCCGCTTTATCGGCTAGAGAACAATTTGAATTTGCTGAAGCTAGATTTGATTTTGTTATATGTCCGGTGGCGTTGATATAACTCAGATACGTAGGTATGGTTTACATTTTGTCGCTATATTGTTCCAGGGTTAACCGGGCAGCGGTGAAGTGAATGAGAAAATTTTCTGTGTTATCGGCAATCTAATAGTGTTCATAATTAGCACACTCGCCATTCGAGTGCTAAAATAAGCGCAGTATGAATATCCTGAACAAGGGATAAGAAAAGTGGTGCTTAAATCCATCAATGTGAGGATAGGGAATAGGGATCCAGCACTAAAGACCGTCTGCCACATGGACGCGGCAGGCGAGCAGCCAGGGATGGCATCTTTTGCGTGTCTTTAGTGCTGGATCCAGGTTCCCTATCCGGGCTATAAGCCTATAGCCCTCTAAGTTTTCTGGTTAACCATCATTCCAGCTCGTTTTGTTTGAATTTTGCCGTAGGGTTTATTTTTTATGTCTGAATTGTCTGAATTGTCTGATCTTTCGGAATCCGGTCTATCCGAAAGGGCACAGTGTTTACTGAAATCGCTTATCGAGCGCTACATCGTTGATGGCCAGCCGGTGGGTTCGCGAATGTTGGCTAAAGACAGCGGTATTAAGTTAAGCCCGGCCACGGTTCGAAATGTTATGGCTGACCTGGAGGATTTAGGGCTGATTACCTCACCACATACCTCCGCCGGGCGAATTCCAACGATTCAGGGCTATCGTTTATTTGTTGATAATTTACTGACGGTTAAACCGTTGGATAACGAGCAAATCAACCAGTTTAAATCTCAGCTTGAATTGCAGGTGCCAAACGGTTTAGCTTCGTCGGAGAGCTTAATTGAAAATGCCTCTGGTATGCTTTCGGCGGTGACAAAAATGGCCGGGGTGGTGATGTTACCTCGGCGCGACAAAGTTATTTTGCAGCATATTGAATTCCTCATTTTATCTTCGAGCAGTGTACTGGTTATTATGGTGGTCAATGCCGACGAGGTTATTAATAAGGTTATCAATACCCGGCGCGAATACTCGGCTATTGAGTTGCAACAAACCGCTAACCTGTTAAATCAGGAATATGCTGGTCATGAGCTCTCGAGCATTCGCGGTAAGCTATTTCAAAGTATGCAGGATGTGCGCGATGATATGCATAATATAATGCAAACGGCAGTGGAAATGGCCGACCAGGTTATTGATAAAAATAAAGATTCAGATTTTATCCTCGCCGGTGCAACCAATTTAATGCAATACAACGATATGGGCGATATGGACAAGTTGCGTCAGTTATTTGAAGCATTCAATACCAAACAGGACATGCTGCATCTGTTAGACAATTCGATTCAGGCTGACGGTATGCAAATATTTATTGGTGAAGAGTCCGGGTATTCCGCTTTTGGTGAATGCTCGGTGGTGACTTCGCCTTATAAAGTAGAAGAGCAAATTGTGGGCGTGTTAGGTGTTATCGGCCCAACCCGAATGGCCTATGACAAGGTCATTCCCATTGTGGATGTGACGGCAAAATTATTAGGCTCGGTCTTGACCTCTGAATAATAGACCCCATATAACCTACGGAATTTAGAGAAATCTGGCCATTTGGTTTGATGTCTCGGAACAGTTTGAATTTAAAATTAAGAGCAGAATTTTGGAGTTGTTATGAGTGATACAGAAAACACAGTTGAAAATGAAGAGTTAGAACAAGACGAGGCTAATGAAGAAGAATTAGCGCAAGAGCAAGCAGCAGAATCAACTGAGTCTGATGGCGATAGTACTGGTATCGAAGCTTTAAAAAAACGTCTTGAAGAGGCCGAGGCCAAAGCCAAAGGCAGTGAAGATAAAGTGTTACGGGCGCATGCCGAAATGGAAAATATCCGTCGTCGCAGTGAACGCGAGCTGGAAAACGCACATAAATACGGTATGGAAAAGTTTGCTACCGAATTATTGCCGGTTGTCGATAGTTTAGAGTTAGCACTTATTGCAGCAAGTGCGGAAGATGTCGATATTGAAAAGCTACGCGAAGGTACTGAACTCACTGTTAAAATGCTGGTTTCAGCATTTGAAAAGTTCGGTATTAATCCTGTTCATCCAATCGACGAAACGTTTGACCCGGATTTTCATCAGGCAATGACTATGATTGAGCACCCGGAAAAGGAACCCAATACGGTTATTGATGTGATGCAAAAGGGCTATACCATCAAGGAAAGGCTTATTCGTCCTGCCATGGTGGTTGTATCAAAGGCACCGGTATCAGATAAGGCCAAGGATTAGCTGCAGACGGCAATAATTTAATGAAAAAGTTCAGTGAACACTTGATGTTAGGGAATAAGCCCCTATTAAATAGTCAGGTTGAGTTTTAACAACAAATGTTTAAATAATTTTAGTATTTTTTTGGAGATAAACGGTAATGGGTAAAATAATTGGTATCGACTTAGGCACAACAAATTCATGTGTATCTGTAATGGAAGGCGGTAGCCCAAAAGTTATTGAAAATAGCGAGGGTGACCGCACAACCCCTTCTATTGTTGCTTTCACTGGCGATGAGGTTATTGTTGGTCAACCAGCAAAACGTCAGGCCGTGACGAATCCAACTAATACATTGTTTGCGATTAAACGTTTAATCGGTCGTCGTTTTAAAGATGATGAAGTTCAAAAAGACATTTCCATGGTGCCTTACAAAATTATTGAAGCGGATAACGGTGACGCCTGGGTAGAAGCCGAAGGTAAAAAAATGGCTCCACCTGAAGTTGCCGCACGTGTTTTACAGAAAATGAAAAAAACCGCTGAAGATTATCTTGGCGAAGAAGTGACCGAAGCGGTTGTAACCGTTCCGGCCTACTTTAACGATTCACAACGCCAGGCAACCAAAGATGCCGGTAAAATTGCTGGCCTGGATGTCAAACGTATTATTAACGAACCAACGGCAGCGGCGCTTGCTTTTGGTATCGACAAAAAGGAAGGCGACCGTAAAGTTGCTGTCTACGATTTAGGTGGTGGTACATTCGACGTTTCAATTATTGAAATTGCCGATATCGATGGTGAACATCAAATTGAAGTGCTTTCTACTAATGGTGACACCTTTTTAGGTGGTGAAGATTTTGATTTACGTTTAATCGACTATCTTGTTGAAGAATTCAAAAAAGAACAAGGTATTGACTTACGTAACGATCCACTTGCATTACAGCGTTTAAAAGAAGCAGCAGAGAAAGCAAAAATTGAACTTTCTTCAACCCAACAAACGGATATTAACTTACCGTATGTTACAGCCGATGCCGCAGGCCCTAAACATTTAAATATCAAGATTACGCGAGCAAAGCTTGAATCATTAGTTGAAGATTTAATTGCGCGAACTATCGACCCATGTAAAAAAGCGTTAAGCGATGCAGATTTATCGGCTTCTGAAATTGACGATGTTATTTTAGTTGGTGGTCAGTCACGTATGCCGAAGGTTCAGGAAGAAGTTGAAGCGTTCTTTGGCAAGGCACCTCGTAAAGATGTGAACCCAGATGAAGCGGTTGCCGTTGGTGCATCGATTCAAGGTGGTGTATTAGGTGGCGACGTTAAAGATGTGTTGTTATTAGACGTAACACCTTTATCGTTGGGTATTGAAACAATGGGTGGTGTAATGACCAAACTCATTGAGAAAAACACAACCATTCCAACTAAGGCGCAACAAGTGTTTTCAACCGCTGAAGATAATCAAACCGCGGTAACGGTGCATGTTGTTCAAGGTGAACGTGAACGTGCCGATGCCAATAAATCGTTAGGTCGTTTTGACTTGCAGGATATTCCACCGGCACAACGTGGTACACCTCAAATTGAAGTATCGTTTGATATTGATGCCAATGGTATTTTAAATGTATCAGCTAAAGACAAAGCGACAGGCAAAGAGCAGTCGATTGTGATTAAAGCATCAAGTGGTTTATCGGATGAAGAAGTTGAAGCAATGGTACGTGATGCCGAAGCGCATGCCGATGAAGATAAGAAATTCCAGGAGCTTGTTGCTGTTCGTAACACTGCAGAAACAATGATTAATGCAACGAAGAAATCAATGGAAGAGCTTGGCGATGATAAACTTGAAGATGGTGAAAAAGAAAGTATTGAAGCGGCAATTAAAGATTTAGAAGAAGCCTTAAAAGGTGAAGATAAAGATGAAATTGAAGCGAAAACAAAAGCATTAACCGATGCATCAGGTAAAATGGCAGAAAGGCTTTATGCAGAAAAAGGTGCAGAAGGTGCGGCGCCTGGTGGTGATGCAGGAGCGGATGCGGCTGGTAATGCTGGTGCAGAAGCTAATGACGATGTTGTCGATGCTGAGTTTGAGGAAGTTAAAGACAACAAGTAATTATCATTGGTTACATAATTAAAGGTAATAACCAAAAGGCGTGAGTTAATCACGCCTTTTGGCAATTTTGGAAAAAGGTTTGTGATGTATGTCTAAGCGTGATTATTATACGGTTCTGGAACTTGAAAAATCTGCTAGTAAGGTGGAAATAAAAAAAGCTTTCAAGCGAAAGGCAATGAAGTTTCACCCGGATCGTAACCCGGACAGCAAAGAAGCCGAAGATAAATTTAAAGAAGCAAAAGAAGCCCATGACATTCTAACCAATGATCAAAAACGTGCTGCCTATGATCAGTTTGGCCATGCGGGAGTCGATGGTTCTGCCGGTATGGGTGGTGCAGGTGCTGCTGGTAGTGGAAACTTCAGTGACGTTTTCGGCGATGTCTTCGGTGATATTTTTGGTGGTGCAGGTGGTCGCGGTGGCGGTGGTGGTCAGCAAGTTTTTCGTGGTTCGGACTTAAGATATAACCTGGAATTGAATTTAGAAGACGCGGTTAAAGGGACCGAAGTAAAAATACGTGTTCCTACCCAGGTTGCCTGTGATTCCTGTGGCGGCAGTGGTGCGAAAAAAGGCACCAAACCAACAACCTGTACGACCTGTGGTGGGCATGGCCAGGTGCGAATGCAACAAGGTTTCTTTTCTTTGCAGCAAACCTGTCCACGTTGTCATGGTAATGGCAAAATGATTTCTGACCCCTGTAATAAATGTCACGGTCATGGTCGGGTTGAAAAACATAAAACGTTGTCGGTTAAAGTTCCGGCCGGTGTCGATACGGGCGATCGTATTCGTTTATCGGGTGAAGGTGAAGCCGGTGAAAACGGTGGCCCACCAGGTGACTTGTACGTACATATGAATGTACGGCCACATAAAATTTTCGAACGCGATGGCGTAGATTTATATTGTGAAGTACCGATTAGTTTTGTTACTGCTAGCATGGGTGGTGAAATCGAAGTGCCAACACTGGATGGTCGGGTCAACCTTAAAGTGCCAGCGGAAACACAAACAGGTAAATCGTTTAGACTGCGTAGCAAAGGCGTAAAATCAGTACGTGGCTCAGCGGTAGGCGATTTAATTTGTCGCATTATGATAGAAACACCCGTTAACCTTACAAATGAGCAGAAAGATCTCTTAAAACAACTTGATAGCTCCTTAAATGACAACAGTATTAACCATAGTCCACGTTCTTCAACATGGCTTGATGGAGTGAAAAAGTTTTTTAAAGATATGTAATTAATCATAGCGTCTCGTTAACGATGAAAAATATTGCTTATATGTAAATGGTAGTTACGTTTTTTAAGTTATTGTTGGCGCCTTCGGACATAAAGTTACTAGCGCCGACTAACGGACTCGCTATTCGCCATTCCTGGCCGCTAGACTGCTTCACTGACCCCACCAAGGATGGCAGAAAGGCAATAAGAATTGTCGGGAACAATCCTTGCCATGAAGCAGACGGTCCGTTAGTCGACGCTAACGATTTCATATCCTTGCATTCGAGCCCACTAAATAAGTTAACGAGACAGCTGTGATCGTTTATAGTAAATTTAGTACTCTGAAAAATACATTAACCTTAATCGAACCATCGGTAATAATCGAAGAGAATTAAAATGACGAGAATAGCGATAACAGGCGCAGCAGGTCGAATGGGGCGGGTATTGATTGAAGCAAGCCTGCAAAATTTATCCACGACATTGAACGCAGCGATTGATCATCCAGCTAGTCCACATGTTGATATGGACGTTGGAGATTTGATTAACGTGGAACGGCAGAATGTTGTTATTGTTGATGATCTGAATTCTGTCATTGATGACTTCGATGTACTTATTGATTTCACCCACCCAGATGTTAGCGTAAAAAATATAGAGCTTTGCCGACAAGCAAAGAAGCGTATCGTGATTGGTACAACCGGGTTTAGCGACGAACAAAAAAACTTAATATCAGATGCTGCTAAAGATATCGCTATTGTCTTTGCGCCAAATATGAGCGTTGGTGTTAATTTATGTTTTAAATTACTTGATATTGCTGCTCGAGTAATGGGCGACTATACCGATATCGAAGTGATTGAAGCGCATCACCGTCATAAAGTAGATGCACCATCGGGTACGGCATTGCGTATGGGCGAAGTGGTGGCCGAGGCACTGGGTCGAGATTTAAAAGACTGTGCCGTTTATGGCCGCGAAGGCCAAACGGGTGAACGTGATCGTAAAACTATTGGCTTTGAAACCATTCGCGCCGGTGATATTGTCGGCGAACATACCGTTATGTTTGCCGACATTGGCGAACGTGTCGAAATAACGCATAAGGCTTCCAGTCGAATGACCTTTGCGAATGGTGCGGTACGGGCAGCTAATTGGCTAATGGCTTTTGATAAAGGCCAGTTTGATATGCAGGATGTACTCGGCTTACGTGACTAGTAAAACCCAAGTTTGGGATAATAAATTCTATATCGCTTAGTTACCAGAGCTACTAAATAGCGTCATTCCCGCCAAAATCACCCAAGAATGACGTGAGTTTTGCTATACCGAGCTCAAGGTTAGTGAGTAAATAACGTGAAATAAAACGTCGAGCCTTTATCTAATTCCGATTCAGCCCAGATTTTCCCATGATGTAGATTGATAATGCGTTTAACCGTTGCAAGTCCAACTCCGGTTCCTTCGAACTCGTTAGCCGAATGTAAACGTTGGAAGGGTTCAAATAATTTTTCAGAAAACTTCATGTTAAAACCGACACCGTTATCTTTAAAATAATAAGTTACTTTACCTTGTATAGCTTCGCAGCCGAATTCAAACTCAGCATCTTGACTCATCGGGGTGTATTTCCAGGCGTTGCCGACAATATTGCTGATAACAATCTGGATAAGTGCCGGATCACATCGGCAAACGAGGTTTGGTTTAATTGTCAATTTTAGTGATGAGCGTGGCATATTTCGGTTTAGCTGCTTTAATTCGTCATTAATTAAATTGCTCAGATTTATATTATCTTTTGGAGTAAGATCTGCCCGAGAAATTTTACTTAACTGTAAAATATCGGTTATCAGCTTATCCATTTTGTTGATGTTTTTAACAATGCGATTTAAGTACTCCTTTGCATCTTTATCTATCTGCTCAGAAAAATCCTCAAATAATATCTGGCTAAAACCGGCAATACTGCGTAAAGGCGCTCTTAAGTCGTGTGAAACAGTATATGAAAAAGATTTTAGCTGTTCATTGGCTATTTCAACACGGTTTGCATATTGTTCTATTTTAATCAGAGACTGGCGTAATTTAAGGTTAACATAGCGATATTTTCGGTATAAAAAGTAGGCCACGAGCGCGCTAGCCACTGCCAAGGTGATTAAAATGGATAACAGAAAAAGGTAATTCTGTTGGACTTCTATTTGTTTATTGCTTTTTGATAGTGTCTCATTTTGAGTTTTTATAACTGTATTTTGATTTGAGATGGTTGTTGCAAACGTTTCAATTTTGGTTTGTTGGTCTGCAAGAATTGCACTGCGTTTTTTAATTTCAGCACGTTGCTTATTTAAATGTTTCTCGCGTTCGCTAAGTTGTTTAATTTGTTGTTGTATTTTCTTCTCTTGTAATCTTGTTTCATCCTGAAGTGTTTTGTAATTTTGTTGCTGTTGTTTAACAGTACGAGTTAATTCTGTAAGCACGTCTTCTATTAGTGCTTTTTCCCGATTTACTTTGCGTACCTTATTCTGGATATCTCGTAGTTCTTTTTTATTTTTAGATAGTTGCGTTTGTGCTTCACGGTATAACTGCGCCACATCAATTTCTGTTCCGCCTAATAGAATGATATCAGGATCAACCTCCATGTTTTTATTAAGAATATTTGCCTTGTTGATTTCAAAATTAATTTTAGTAGGGTTTTTTTCATCGGAAATAAAATTTATCATCACCTTTCCTTGATTCTCAATACCATACGAGATAACAAGTGTGGCCGAATTTTTAATTTGCGTTAAAACTTTATCGAAAAATATAATGTTATGGCGGGCAACAAAAACTATCTGGGTATTCAAGGGGATGGTTGGAGTATTCTGGTAACTAATAATCATCGGTCGATTGTGAAGTTGTCGTTTTTTTGCTATGCGCTTAAGTACGTTTTCAACATCAGGATTATCATCGATAATATGGATACGGTACTGGTTTATTTTTTCTGTTTTCGGCCATGTAACGTGTTCAGCAAGGCGGTAAATAGCGACGCCTAAAAAATCGGCATTGCGCTCGTGTTGGGCAACACTTGTTGAGTTAACCAAAAAAAGTAAAAGCAAGCTAGTTATAAATGTAAAGTAGCTTACGATTGATTTTTTTTTATATTGAAAATGAAATGTCATGTTATTAGGGGAAAATGTATCATTTTTATCTTTTGGCTCGCATTCAGGTTTTAAGTGTTAATGCCTATCTTATGATATTGGGCTCAAATAATTGAAATATATCAATATTTATAGCATGTAAATTGACCTAAGCCAATTGTTTCACTATTCTTATAGGTTTGTATGTCGGGTTAAACTACATCTGCTTAGCTCTGTATTTATGAGCGGTTTCCTGTAACGGGAAAAATTATAATGAAGCAGTTACATACGGAGATGAAATGGACGTTATGCTACAAAGCTTCCCTTTATCATTTAGTACTAAGAGGCTGTTTTATTGGAGTTTTGCTCTATTGTTAATGGGGCAGGCAAAGATGGTAGTTGCTGAAAATGTACAATTAGCAAGTGCTCAGGACTTGCTTGAATTGTCGCTTGAAGAGCTTTTTAATATTCCTATTACATCAACATCTTACTTCCCAGAAACCTATCTGGATGTGGCTGCATCGGTAAGTGTGATCCAGAAACAGGACTGGGAAAAACGTGGAGCTCAGCGCTTAAGTGATGCATTTCAAAATTTACCTTCTGTCATTTCTTTACCTAATTTTTTTGGCCAAAGTTCTACTCGAATACGTGGTTACGCCTTTGGTGATGCACGGGGAATATCGACTCTTTGGGATGGTGTGCCAATTAATGTTTTTGCCTCGGGTACTGCCGATATCGACAGGTCGAATATTCAGTTAAATACGTTGGATTCTATCGAGGTTACGCGTGGCCCTGGCTCTGCATTGTACGGAGCTGATTCTTTTCACGGCGTTGTTGCACTTAAATCTTTTGATTCTGATGTTGATACCAATAATGTTATGGGGCGCATAGGGAGTCGTGGTTTTTATTCGGCCGGTTACAATGGGAGTCACAAACTGGGTAGTGATTCGCGTTTGAATATTTCACTTTCTTCTAGCGCTCAACCGGATCAAGATATCAAATATAATAATGCCGGTGGTTCTGGCGAGCGGGAGTATAATTACCAGTCGACAACGTTTGTCGCTAAATTTGCTTCGAAGCCACGGGAAAAATGGTCATATAGGATTGGTTTATACTACGACGACAACGAATCAAATAATTTTAATGGTGGAAACTCATTTGGCACGGTACCCAATAATGACACCTCTAGCACTAATTCAGATTTTTCGATGTTTAAAGGCGATGTTACTTACCAAATTTCAAAGCAACGCGATATTAGTCTGGAAGCCTATCTATGGGAACAAAGTAAAAATAATCTTCGCCCGGTAAACAGCATCCGTGATTTACGCATTTCCGGCCAAGAAATGCGCAAAGAGGCAAAATTAGTTTACCGTGATAAAACCTTAGCCGGCAACACTGAACTTACCGCTGCATTTGCTCGTCGCGAAGAGCATATCATTAGCCAGAGGCGAACAATTTTTGATGCAACCACAACTTTTGTGAATGCTGAACTGCCTTCTACGGGGTTAAAACGTACGATTAGCAGTTTTTTTGTTGATGGTAAAACTCAGCTTTCAGAAAGTCGCTGGATTTATCGTTATGGTTTTCGTCTGGATGATTACAGTGATTTTGGCACGCAGTTTACACCTCGGTTAGGAGTAATCTATCGACTGGAGAAAAAAACGGTTCTAAAGGCACTGTATGGTAGTTCTTTTCGTGCGCCGACGGCTGTTGAAATTGCGGGAACAGCTTTTATTAATGGTGACCCTAATATTCACCCAGAAGAACTCAATACCTATGAGCTTATTTATTTAAGGCAAGAAAAAAATACCAAATATGAATTTACTGTATTTCATAATAAGCTAACCAACGGAATCGTAAATGTTGCCGGTACTTTTACCAATATATCTGAAAGCGAGGCAGACGGTCTCGAGATTGGTTTTACAAAAAAGCTTCAGAAGTGGTTAATTGAAGCAAGTGGCTCTTATGTTAAAAGCAGGGATCTAACGAATAAACTTGCTTATAAGGCTTTTCCGAAATACATATTAAACTTGGGCGTGGGGTATGTGTTCAGTAATGGTTGGTCGGTGAATGTTAATAATCGAGTCCACCTTGACGCATATGATATACCAGCATTAACCGCTGTAAAACTTAAAGACTATTGGCGAATGGATCTTAATGTAACTAAATCGTTAAAAGAAAAAATGCAGCTATTTGTCAATATTAGAAATGTGCTTGATCGCGACAACAACTTACCCTCATTAATCGACCAGGCTGGCGGCATTCCGGAGGTAGGGATTGCAATCGATATGGGCATTAAATACCAAATATAATTGATTTCTTTATTCGTCATTCTTTTGTCATAAAAAACCAATGCACTACTGGAAAACGGAGCTATCTTAAAGTACAATCGCTTCGGTCGACGCACTACGTCTCGGCCACACTGAATTCTTAAATAAGCGGGAGACCTTCGGTTTAGAGGGCACTCCCGTTTTGTGCATCTACGCGGAGGTTTCATTGCGGCAATCAGCCCTTTTAATACTTGAAGATGGCACCGTTTTTCATGGTGAGTCCATTGGCGTTTCTGGTGAATCTGTTGGCGAAGTGGTTTTTAATACCTCCATGACCGGTTATCAGGAAATTCTTACCGATCCTTCTTATGCCAAACAACACGTTACCTTAACCTACCCTCATATTGGCAATGTTGGCACTAACTCAGAAGATGAAGAATCTTCGAGTATTTTTGCTTCCGGTCTTATTGTTAGAGATGTACCTTTGCTTGCCAGTAACTGGCGTAATCAGGATAGCCTGAGCGACTATCTGGCTAAAAATAATGTGGTTGCAATTGCCGGTATCGATACCCGTAAACTTACCCGAATTTTACGCGAAAAAGGTGCTCAGGGTGGCTGTATTGTGGCAGCGAAAGATGGTGAACGGCTAGATGAAGTAAAAGCATTGGCCGCAGCTAAGGCCTTCCCTGGTCTAAAAGGTATGGATCTGGCTAAAGAAGTGACCACCAAAGAATATTATTTATGGCAGCAGGGTAGCTGGACATTAGAGAATGGTCTGCCAGCAGATTCGACTGACTTGCCTTATCATGTTGTTGCTTTTGATTACGGCGTTAAGCGTAACATTTTACGCATGTTGGTCGACCGTGGTTGCAAATTAACTGTGGTTCCGGCACAAACATCAGCCGCCGAGGTACTGGCATTAAAACCAGATGGTATTTTTTTATCGAATGGCCCCGGTGACCCTGAGCCATGCGATTATGCAATAAATGCTATTCAGGAATTATCCCGCTCCAATATTCCTATGTTTGGTATTTGCCTGGGGCATCAATTGCTGTCTCTTGCCAGTGGCGCAAAAACAATGAAAATGAAATTTGGCCATCATGGTGCTAATCATCCCGTTCAGGATGTTGCGTCTAAAAGAGTTTTTATTACCAGCCAGAATCATGGCTTTGCGGTTGATGAAAGTTGTTTACCAAATAATTTAGAAGTGACTCATCGTTCACTTTTTGATGAATCGCTACAAGGTGTTAAACGAACGGATATTCCCGCGTTCAGTTTTCAGGGGCATCCAGAAGCCAGCCCAGGGCCACATGATGTTGCGCCATTGTTTGATCAGTTTATTGAATTAATAAAAAAGTAAATTAACCACGAAGAACACAAAGTTTTAAATATTAATTGATTTTCTTCGTGCCCTTTGTGGTTAAATTTAAAAATGTAGATTAAGAGAATATGCCAAAAAGAACCGACATAAAAAGTATTTTAATTATAGGTGCAGGG
>CAZDEC010000064.1:0-16298 GCA_964504295.1 uncultured Thioalkalispiraceae bacterium | reverse complement strand
ATGTGGACATTAAACAGAAATACAGGTATAAATAAAAATCAATAGTTTCTATTTTTGATATAGAGGTTAATCTATGGTTTATTCCGTTGCAGAGAACTTAATTCGTCATTTAACCCTGCGCCAAATGCAGATTTTTGAAGCCGTCGTGCGTTTAGCTAGCTATACACGAGCCGCCGAAGAGCTTCACCTAAGCCAGCCCACTGTATCGATGCAGGTAAAAAAACTAGGTGAATCAATAGGATACCCTTTAATTGAGAAATTAGGGAATCAACTCCATACCACGACCATCGGTAACGAAGTCTATATTTCGGCCAGAAACATCCTGAATAATGTGGTTTCACTGGGAGAAACCGCAGCCGAGCTTGAAGGGGTTGTAAAAGGTCCCTTACGCCTTGCGGTTATCACAACCGCCAAATATTTTATGCCGCATTTATTGGGAGCTTTTATCTCTTTGCACCCACAGGTAAAGCCGATGTTAAAAGTAACCAACCGCTCCCGTGTACTGGAACGGTTAAAGTCTAATGAAGATGACTTATTAATTATGGGGCAGGTACCGGTTGAGTTAGATGTTGAAGCCTACCCATTTATTGATAATGAGTTAGTTGTTGTTGCTAGCACCCATCATCCACTAACGAAGTCTCGTTCGATTACATTAAAACAATTAAGTGAAGAGAAGTTTTTAGTACGCGAAGTCGGCTCTGGCACACGGCTTGCGGTCGACAGGCTTTTTGAATCACAAGGCTTAAAAGTGCAACCTTATATGGAGCTTGGTAGCAGCGAGGCCATTAAACAAGCCGTTATGGCAGAATTAGGTATATCTGTACTGTCTCGGCATAATCTACGTTTAGAACTAGCAGGGAATCATATTGCAATACTTGATGTAAAAGACTTTCCGTTATTTTATCGCTGGTATGCAGTGCATTTGAAAGGAAAAAAATTATCATTAGTATCCCGTACCTTTCTCGACTTTCTGCTTCAACAAGGTAAAACGATGTTGCAAAAAATCCCTGAGTGATATTTTTGTCTTTTTAAAATAGGAACTTAACTAACATATTTTATGTATTTATAAGGCTTTCGTATTACAATAACGCCTTTAAGTTATTCCATTTGTAGCCACGGTATATGACTATTTCAAATAAAACTCATCGCTTCTCAATCATCACTAGCATGCTGTTCATTACAGTACTATTAGTTTCCTGCTCAGACGATACACCAAAACGAAAACAGGCTCGCAGCCAGTTAGTTCAGGCCATTACGGTAAGCAACGCTCCGATGCTAACAGAACATATTTTGTCCGGTTCACTGGAAGCAAGGCACAGTGTTGAAATTTACAATCAGGAAGAAGGCCTGATTGTTTCACTGCTTGTATACGAAGGGGATGTTGTTGAAAAGGATCAGCTACTTGTTGAACTGGATGCGCGCTTAATCAGTGCCGAGTTAAATAAAGCAAAAATCGCACACCGCCAGGCCGCGCTTGACTACACGCGACTAAAAAAATTACGCAAAAAACGTTTAACGACCGATGATGCTCTGGCTCAAGCTAAAACTTCGCTTGAGCTCGCACAAGCGGAAGAAACCGTGCTGCAAACCCGCTACCAGTTTACCCGGCTTAAAGCTCCCTTTGCCGGTGTTATTACAGAGCGCTTAAAAGATAGTGGTGATGTCGTCCAAAAATATTCCCACATACTTAGCTTATCAGATATATCACAACTTAAAGTGAAGCTCAGTATTTCAGAGTTACTTTTGCCAAATATTCGCAGCGGTCAAAAAGTTTCTGTACGCATCGATGCCTTAGGCAATAAAGCATACCCGGCAATTTTAACACGACTTTATCCTACAATTGATAATGCTACACGTCAGGGAACGGTCGAAATCAGATTGAATGCGCCACCACAGAATACTTTGCCAGGGCAGCTTGTTCAGGTCATATTGCCAGATAAAACGACTGTTAAATTACATATTCCACTTGTTGCCGTTAAGCATAATAATGAGGGCAGTTATGTTTATACCATTAAAAATAATAAAGCCATACAAACACAAATTATAACAGGCAAACAAGTCGGCAGCCAAATTGAAGTATTAAGCGGCCTGAAACAAAATGATAAAGTAATCACTCAAGGCTTTCTTGGGCTAAGCAACAATAAACCCATTAAGATTATTCCCGATAAAGCAGAATAAAAAACATACGCTATGAAAAAAAGATTTCGCAGCGGTGGCTTAGCCGCATGGTCAATACAGCATCCTATCGGCATTAGTATGCTGGCGTTAAGTGTTGTAGTGATTGGTTTTTTTGCATTAGATAAACTTGGCGTTAATTTACTACCACATATTATTTACCCTGAAATACGTATCAACGTACGCGATCCAGGCGTTCCATCGCTTATTATGGAAGATCAGGTTAGCCGACAAATTGAAGAGCAACTTGCAATTACTGAAGGTGCTATTTCAGTACAGTCAACAAGTTCGGAAGGTTCGACAAGCGTGTCACTTAGTTTCCCTTATGGTACCGATATAGATATTGCATTACGCGATGCAAGCACTCGATTAGATCGAGCCAAACGTTTTCTGCCGAACAGTATTGAACCACCCACTATCTATAAACGCGACCCTTCACAAATCCCAGTGCTTGAGCTAGCGGTAAGTTCGAACAAGCTTAATGCAGTTAAATTACGTGAATGGGTTGATTACAGTTTTAGTCGGTGGTTTATTAATCTGCCCGGTGTGGCAGCGGCTGAAGTCGGCGGCGGTAATATACGCGAAATACAGATTATTGTTAATCAGCAACGTCTAGCTCATTATAATTTAACACTCGACGACGTTAAACAAATCATTCGTAATAATAACCTCGAAGCACCCGCAGGGAGATTACAAACAAAGTCTCAGGAACTAAGTACCCGTATCCTCGGCCGCTTTAAGACAATTGATGATATTAAAAACTTGCCTATCAATATTACCAATCAAGCTACAAGTAAAAGTATTATTCACTTAAAAGATATTGCCCAGGTTATCGATGGACATGAAGATGAAAGGCTACGTATTCGATTAAATGATAATGCAGCTATAAAAGTGTCTATTCAAAAACAACCAAAAGCGAATACCGTCGAAGTGGTTGATGCGGTGAACAAGCAGTTACAGTGGTTGATCCAGCAAAAACTAATACCTGATGACATATCCATTTCCGCTATCAGCGACCAATCGACCTTTGTACGTTACTCATTAAGAAATGCATCGATTGCTGTTTTAAGTGGTGCTATTTTGGCAATGCTTGTTGTTTACCTCTTTCTAGGTAGCATTAAACGCACATTGATTATAGGAACCGCCATTCCTTTAGCTATTTTATTTACTTTTATCATCATGGCCGCAAGCGGACTGACATTAAATATTATGACTCTGGGTGCACTCGCACTAGGGGTTGGCCTACTTATCGATAGTACGATTATTATGCTGGAAAATATTACCCTTCATCAGCAACGCGGTGAAAACCGGAACGATGCCTCGTTACATGCCGCACAAGAAATTAATAGTGCCATTGTCGCATCCACCAGTACAAACCTTGCAGCGATACTGCCGTTTCTGTTTATTAGTGGCTTAACCGGTTTATTATTCAGTGAGCTTGTTTTTGTACTTAGCATAGCCATTCTCGCATCACTCGTGGTTGCCGTTACCTTAGTGCCGGCTTTAGGCGCACAAATAAAGAACACGACTGACACAGATAAAAATTCTTTGAACAGCCTTATGCAAACAAAGGTAGCCCACGGCGTTTCCTGCTTGAGTACTTATTTAAGCAGTAAGCTCAACTATGTGTTGGCGAAACCAAAACCAATTATTTATCTAGCCATTCCTTTGCTGCTTATTTCTATTTTTCAATTATCATCTGCTAAATATAAATTCCTACCCTCTATTGATGAAGGTCAAGTTCGTGCTTATATCAAAGCAGATACCGGTATCCCGTTTGAAAATTTTGATCGCAAGATCAAAAAACTTGAAGCCGTTATAAATAAACAAAAAGAAGTACAAACTGTTTTTACAACATCCGGTGGTTTTGTTTTTGGTCGTTCCGAATATAAATCGAGTAATACCGGCAGTATTTTTATTCAATTAAAACCCGGCGTTAGCTCCAAACAATGGATTAATAAAATGCGGCGCAGTGTTGCTGCGCTTAAATTAGTGGGAATGCGGGTGCATATGCGCAGTCGCGGTGTGCGTGGCATACGTACTAGCCGTGGTGATGACGACCTGAGTCTACGCGTACAAGGCTCCGATATAGAACAACTGACTAATATCGGCAGCAACATTGTTCAAAAATTAAAAGGCATAAAAGGTTTAAGAAATATAACTCACACCTATGAGGATGCACGCGAAGAAATAGCCATAAAAGTTAACCGACAACGAGCAGCAGATTTAGCGATAACTGTCGAAGATATTAATCAGGTTTTACGCATTGTACTTGAAGGCCAGATTATCTCTGAATTTCTGGATGGTGATAAACGTTTTAATATTCGACTACGTCTGCCAAAGCAAACTATTTCATCTCCAGATAAAATGGAATCCGTTATTGTGGGCCTGGTAAACAATAAGCCGATTCGGCTTGGTGATGTCAGTGAAGTAAAACTGATCCAGTCAGCCTCGACTATCAAACGTGATCGACAACGCCGTATTGTTGAAATCAGTGGAACATTTATTGCCGATGCAAACTTAAGCGAAATTAATCAACAGATAAAAGAGCGACTTAAAAATTTACAATTACCCGCTGGCTATACACTGTATGATGCGGGTGCAACTAAAACACTGCAACAAAATCAGCAGTCCAGTTATGTCCTTATTGCATTGGCACTCTTTCTGGTATTTGTGGTGATGGCCGTACAATATGAATCGCTGGTGAATCCATTGGTCATTATTATTAGTATGCTGTTCACCCTTATTGGCGTCACCTTTGGTTTCTGGTTTACTGAATTTATTAGCTGGTTATTTCAAATACCTTTTGATTTTTCAAAAATATCGCACTGGTTAACAAACATACCCTTTAAAATACAAACCTCCATGCCGTTTCGTTTAGGTTTAATTATGCTCATTGGTATTGTAGTAAATAATGCTATTGTCTTAATCGAACAAATTGAAATTGAGCGCGAAAATGGCAAGGCTATTAATGATGCGATCATTCACGCCGCTCAACAGCGACTTCGACCTATTTTAATGACCACACTCACTACTGTCTTTGGTATGTTGCCGCTTGCGATAGGCTTAGGCAGTGGTTCGGAGTTACTGCAACCACTTGCAATGGTAATTGTATGGGGGTTAATGTTCTCAAGTCTGGTTAGCTTGATGATGGTGCCGGCTATGTATAAGTTGTTTCACTCTGAAACAAAAGTATAAAAATATTCGATGACCTTAATTTGTGATAAGAAAATTAATAGCCAGACCCATGGCTAAGAAGGTGTGTCATTCACTAAAGACACGCAAAACAGGCTGCTCGACCGCCGTGCCCTTGCGGCAGACGGCCTTTAGTGAATGACACTCCTTCCTAGCCTCACTTTGATACACTTTTTACCCCTTGTACTTAAGCGTATCTAAGTTTAGTTTAAGGTCTACTTAAATTAGTTTGAAACCGGATACGCCAAAGGCTTCGCCCCTGAAGGCTCAAACCAGGCAAGTTTGTTATGCAGCTCAACCACATCGCCCACGATGATCAAGGTCGGAGGTAAAATCTCAGTGGTATCAACGATGTTAGGCAAAGTTTCAAGATTACCGATATGCACTTGCTGCTGAGGCGTTGTGCCTTTTTCAACTAAGGCTGCCGGCGTTAAACTGTCCAGACCATGAGCGACCAATTGTTTGCAAATTTCCTTAACACCATGTAAACCCATATAAAAAACAATCGTCTGACCTTTATGCGCCAGCGCCGACCAGTTTAAATTGACCGTACCGTCTTTTAAATGCCCGGTTACAAAAGTACATGACTGCACATAGTCGCGATGCGTTAAGGGAATACCGGCATAGGCCGCACAACCTGCCGCTGCCGTAATACCAGGAACCACCTGAAAGCTCACTTCCTGTTCCATTAAGGTTTCTATTTCTTCGCCACCACGACCAAAAATAAACGGGTCGCCACCTTTAAGGCGCAAAACCTTTTTACCTTCTTTGGCAAAACGCACCAGTAATTCGTTGATATTTTCCTGCTTTACTGCATGTTTATTCCGTGCTTTTCCGACATACACAAATTCGGCATCTCGTCGAACCATTTCAAGGATTTCAGCCGAAACAAGACGGTCATAGACAACCACATCAGCGCGTTGCATCAGCCGTAGCGCTCTAAAGGTAAGTAAATCAGGGTCACCTGGCCCGGCACCAACCAGATATACTTCGCCTATATCCTCGGGGACTTTGGCAGCTTTAACAGCTTCTTCAAGTGCCTTTTTAGCGTCGGCATCTTTACCTGAAATAAGCATATCGGCAATCGAACCATCAAGAACTTGCTCCCAAAATCCACGAATATGGTTGCTATTGTGGCTAAATATCTCTTTAACACGGTCTCGATAACTTTCAACCAGCTGCCCTAACCGACCATAGGCCGCAGGAATAAATGTTTCTAACTTAGAGCGCAGCAATCTTGCTAAAACTGGCGAAGAACCGCCCGTTGAAATGGCTATTTGAACTGGATCGCGGTCAATCACCGAGGGCGTAATAAAGGTGCAAAATTCTGGTGTATCCACAACATTAACAGGGATATTTTTGGCCGATGCTTCTTCGTAAACTCGTTGGTTAACCGAACGACTGTTCGTCGCAGCAATAACAACACAATAATCAGACACATCCCCGCTTTTAAATTCAGCCTTAATATAGTTAATTTCACCCTGCTCGGCTAATTTAGCTATCTCAGAGCTTAACTCAGGAGATATTACAGTTACTTTACCATTAGCTCGAATCAACATAAAGATTTTCCGCGCAGCCACCTGCCCAGCGCCGATGACGAGACAGGGTTGGTCTTTTATATTCAAAAATATAGGGAGAAATTTCACGATTATTTTCCAATTCGGTAGATATTTAATACTAAATGTAAGATGTACAGATTTTAAAGCTACATCAAGCTTGGTTCAAGCAAATACTTAATATAGTATACGGTTTGGTACTTTGATATCTGTGCAGCCACTACTATAAAACTATCCATGCAGTTTATATACAAAGATTCATGCTGTCTAAATTATCCTTAAGTACAGAACCAGTTCTAACAATATTGACTGGATTAATACCATGTGGAACAACATTGAATGATACTTATTACAACATTGCTTAATACTTTACGGGCAATAAAGACAGTAAAGAAACAAAATTTATCTGCATCATATAAACACAAAATTTTACGTGCTTACTTCCGTTATATTGTATTCGATATTTTTCTTCCTAAAAATAAATATATTCGTTTACTCGATTATAAAATTAAATATTCAGTTTATGGTGGATTTTCATTTACGTTCAATGACATCTTTATAGACAATCATTATTGGTTTGAGACGAGTAATAAAAACCCATTCATTATTGATGCTGGTAGCAATATTGGCCTGTCAGTTCTTTATTTCAAACAACTTTACCCAAACGCTAAAATAATGGCCTTCGAACCCGATCCTGATGCATTTGATTGCTTAAAGTTTAATATTGAGCAAAATAACATTACACAGGTAGAATTACATAACAAAGCTTTATCCGACAGCAACACAATTATTAAACTAAGTTATGACAAGGATCGCCCAGGGTCTATTAGAAGTTCAACAGAAGGTTCGGTATTTGAATCCTATCGTGATGTTGAAGCTGTAACCTTATCCAGTTATATCGATCACCCCGTTGATTTACTGAAAATCGATATAGAAGGTGCAGAAACGAGTGTTTTTCAAGATCTAGAAAAGAATGACAAACTAAAATATATACAAAACATCATTATGGAATATCACCACCACATAGGTGGAAATAAGGATTGCTTATCCATAATCCTAAATATTTTTGAAGCAAATAATTTTAGCTATCAATTATATACGGATGAGCAAAAAACTTCCGATATAAAGGATCTAAAACTTATTATGATTTACGCTAGACGGGATAGTGAATAGCCGCTCTGTTAAAATATCACCCTACAATACAAATAAAAATAGCGGCTATTCACTACAGACCTAGGCTATCTATAATGAAGAACCAGAATATAGAGGTACTACAGTACATTTAATTTTTTCAGCCATTGATGATGGAGACATCATATACCAAGGTCGCCCGAACATAATACAAAATGACAACCCAAACAGCTTATACGTAAAGGTTGTAAAGCTGGATGTGGATATGATATCACCAGCAACTCATTAAGCTATTTTATATACAGACTAACTAACTGGTACTGGCTAGCAGGAAAATACTTTATATTTTCCTGCCACCTCAGTGTTTAGAATAACGTGTAAATAAACGGTGCGACTGCTGAACCTTGCGTTAATACAAGTAAAACCCCGAGTAATAGTAAAATAATGATAATCGGAGCAAGCCAGAATTTTTTACGCACACGCATAAAACCCCATAAATCTTTAATTAAATCGAACATTAAAATGGATTCTCCATATTTGATTTATTTTCTTCGGTATTGACTACACGATAAGTGCTGGCTTGTCTATCTAGCCGCCTGGACAATAAGTCTTTGCCAAATACTTTCATTACTAGACCAAAAGGCATAAATACTAGATAAAAAACAATGCCCAAAATAATACGTGTATTTATCCAGCCCATTACCAAACCAAACATCATCCAGGCTTTAAAAAAAGGCTTTAAAGCTAGCGGGAAGACGATAGCCAACCCACCAGTAAACGCTAAAATATACCAGGGCCAGACTGGAAAAGGCTTACCAAAAAGCCATGGGAGTAACAGACCAAAAATGCCAACAAAGATACCTCCAAAAATTAAACCAAACTCTCGAAGTTCTTTTTTAGTATCGGTTGTTTCTTGTATATTCATTATATTTTATTTCGTATTATTTGAGGTTTGTTAAAAAATTAATCTAATTCAAACTCTTCACGCCAACTTTCGTCTTTAGCCCATTCTGGCTGTTCACGCTTATCTAAAATCATGTTTTCAAGAACCAGGTAATCCATCTCCGTACGCATAAAACAACGGTACGCATCTTCGGCAGTACAAACAATTGGCTCGCCCCGAACATTAAAAGATGTGTTTACTAAAACGGCACAATCTGTTTGATTTTCAAACTCTTTAATTAAATTATAAAAACGTGGATTTGTATCACTATGAACCGTTTGAATTCTGGCTGAATAATCAACATGCGTAATAGAAGGTAAATCGGAACGGTTGATTTTTAATTTTTCAATACCGAATAATTTTGACTGTTCATCGGTCATATCAAGACGACGAGATTCTACGATCGGTGCAACCATCAACATATAAGGGCTGGAAGTGTTATGTTCAAAATAGTCCGCAACCCTTTCAGCTAAAACAGCTGGCGCAAAAGGACGAAAAGACTCTCGGTATTTAATTTTTAAATTCATCACCGATTGCATTTTTTTACTACGTGGGTCACCAATAATTGACCGACCACCCAATGAACGCGGCCCAAATTCCATACGTCCCTGGAACCAACCAACAACATTTTCAGAAGCCAAAATAGATGCCAGTTTAGGCAGCAAAATTTTGTCATCCACACGTTCGTATTTAGCATTAACAGAATCAAGGTAAGATGTAATCTCGGAATCACTTGCCTTCGGCCCTAAATAACTACCTTGCATCGCATCCGCAACATTCGGGTTTACTTTACGTGCATTATTATAATACTCATGCCACGTTACTAACGCTGCACCGAGTGCACCACCAGCATCACCCGCAGCGGGTTGAATCCAGATATTTTTAAAAGGCCCCTCACGTAACAAGCGACCATTTGACACACAATTTAAAGCCACTCCGCCTGCCAGACATAAATTATCGCCACCTTGTTCTTTATGAATTGTTTTTGCTAAACGTAAAACAACTTCCTCGGTGACCGCCTGTATTGAACGCGCCAAGTCCATTTCTTTTTGTGCTATGTCCGTCTCAGATTTCCTCGCAGGCCCACCAAATAATTTAGCAAATTTGGCATTTGTCATTGTTAAACCGGTCGCGTAATTAAAGTACGACATATCTAATCGAAAGGTACCGTCCTCTTTTAAATCTAGGAGGTTATCAAGAATAAGATCAACATACTTTGGCTCACCATAAGGTGCCAGCCCCATTAGCTTGTATTCACCCGAGTTAACTTTAAAGCCCGTGTAATAAGTAAATGCTGAATACAACAACCCCAGTGAATGCGGAAAATCTATTTCCCAAGCCAGATCTAATTTATTGCCATCACCCTGCCAGCACGTTGTTGTTGCCCATTCACCAACACCATCCAGACACAATACACTGGCTTTTTCGTAAGGACTAGGATAAAAAGCCGAAGCCGCGTGTGATTGATGATGTCCAGCAAAAAATAATTTGGGTAGCTCAGTTTCTTTGCAACCAGCAATTTTTGCAAACTCTCTTTTAAGGGTTGTTTTTAGAAAAAGTTTTTCTTTAAGCCAGACAGGCATTGCTGCTAAAAAAGAACGAAAACCTTTCGGTGCGTAGGCAAGATAAGTTTCAAGTAAACGTTCAAACTTAATAAGCGGTTTATCGTAAAAAACAATTGAATCAATATCCGTTAATGATATTCCAGCCTCTTGCAAGCAGTAGTTAATACCTTCTGCAGGAAAACCTGGATCATGTTTTTTACGTGTAAAACGTTCTTCCTGTACTGCAGCAATAATCTCACCATCATTAATTAGCGCAACTGCACTATCATGGTAGTAAGCTGAAATTCCTATAATATACATTTAACCACTTTGCTTATTATTGATAATAAAACCCGAGCATCATAAATCTAAAGTCCTCAAAAATGCTATCGGGCTCCCCTGCTAAATAAAATCACTTCAACTGTTTTCAGCAGTATTAAAAAATCTAAAAACAAACTATGATTTTTCACATAATATAAGTCATATTGCAGCTTTTCGAGAGAGTCTTTTTCAGAAGCGCCATAGGGGTATAACAACTGTGCCCAGCCCGTAATACCGGGTTTTATGCGATGTCGCTCACTATAGTAAGGGATTTTATCACTTAATTCGCCTACAAACTCAGGCCGTTCTGGGCGCGGACCAACAAAGCTCATATCCCCCCTAAAAACATTAAAAATCTGAGGCATCTCATCAATACGAACTTTTCGAATAATAGCGCCAACCTTGGTTATACGAGTATCATTTTTAATTGCCCATTGTGCTCGGCCATCTTTTTCTGCATCCGTTCGCATGCTTCTAAACTTTAAGACCAGAAAAGGCTTGCCATCCTCTCCAACTCGTACTTGACGGTACAGTATCGGCTGGCCAAAACCACTTTCCAACATAATAAAAAGTGCCGTTATGGCCATAATAGGCCAGGTCAACAATAGAAATAAACTACTAATAAAAACATCAAACAATCTTTTTATATTTTGTCGAGCTATGCCCTGTTGAAAACCGTCTGAATACAATAAATAACTGGGATGTAAATGATCCAGTTTAATTTTGCTTGTTTCACGCTCAAAAAATTGTAAAACGTCGACCATATCGACGCCACTCATCTTGCAATCCAATAATTCAGACATAGGTAAAGTTTTACGTCGGTCGTTAATGGCTAAGACAATTTCATCTATATCTTTTTCAACACATAAATCTAATAAAGAGGAATTTAGGTAGATAACTTTTTTATCATCAACCACATCCTTTTCACCCCGTACATGCACAAAGCCAATAATACTAAAACCTATCTGGTCGCTTTTACGTCTTAATTCTGTAATAGAGGCGGCACGTTCTCCTGCTCCTAATACTAAAATCCGCTTTTTAAAGATTGTTGAACCGCTAAAATAAATAATATTTCTGATTAAAGCGATACCCACAAATGAAATTATTTCAGCCAATAACAAGACCCCTCGGCCCAGAAAAAGGGAGGGGAAAATGTAAAAAACTAACGACAGTACGACTGTTCCTAAAAATAAAGCCGCAGACAAGCGTAGTAAAAAGCCTAATATACCTTCTCTAAGACGTGCCTGATACAAACCAATTGCGACCATTGAAAGGCTCATAATCAGGGCATAAATAATAGCACTCGTAAATGAAGCATTAAAATAACTGGTAAATTGGTACGACTCATGATTATTAATCGCTAAACCCGCAGCCGAAATTGACAGGCACATTACTAAAAATTCGCCAATACCTAATAGAATAAAAGGTATCCTCACATAATGTTTAAAAATACGTACTGAATCCACTTAACCTCCGTATAAAAACGAATCTTACAAGAATTTGGGGATGAAAAATGCAAAAAATTACCAATAAATACTTGAAGAATATTAGCTAATATCATGATATTATTCAATAATATTAACGAAGAACTTGATGTTGTATAATAGCACATGTAACGGGATACGAAACTAATCAATAATTGAAAAATCCTCAAATAATACTAATATATCACCCGAAAAATACAGTAAAATGAAAGGCTTCGTGTAAATCATCGTACTCACAGAGAAATCGTATATTTAATACCATAATTAGCTTATTACTATCTTTTAGGCTAACGGAAATAATTTTATGCTAACAGAAACAATTAAGAACATCCTCAAACAACATGGCCGTCTATCGACTGAGGCTGATTCTTTAAGCAATGATAGCGATTTATACAATGCCGGATTAACCTCGCTTGCAACAGTGGGGTTAATGCTTGCTTTAGAAGAAGAATTTGATATTGAATTTCCTGACTCAATGTTAAGTCGAAAGACATTCAGTAGTATTGAATCTATCGCAGATGCCATTGAAGAGCTACAAGAATAAATTTACCCTATTTTTTTAAACTCTTACTTACCCAAGGATAGCGACAATGTCAGGGCACCGAGTAATAAGCTCCAATGATTTTATTCAATTAAAAACCAATATCCGCAAAATTGGGCGAGAAATTATTGCCGAACATGCTGTTGATGTCGATGCTAAGGCTAGATTTCCAACTGAATCATTTAATGCACTAAAAGAATTAAAATTACTTAGTGCGAATGTACCGGTTAGTGATGGAGGCATGGGGCTTAATATAATTGAAATTTCTGAAATATGTGAAATTCTAGGCCACTATTGTGGCTCTGCCGCCATGATTTATTCAATGCATATGATTCAGGTTGCCTGTATTATTCACCACGCAAATAATTCTGCTTATTTTAAATCCTATTTAAAAAAATTAGTTAAAGAGCAGCGCCTCATAGCGTCAGCAACAACAGAAATTGGAGTTGGTGGTGATTTACGTTCAAGTATATGTGCTGTAGAACTTGACGGCGATACAATAACAATCAACAAAAAGGCACCCGTTATTTCCTACGGGTTAAATGCGGATGATTTAATGATTACTGCACGGCGTGATCCCAAAGCCGCTAAAAGCGATCAAGTACATGTGTTACTGCATAAAGATCAATACACCCTTGAACAAATCTCAGGTTGGGACACTTTAGGCTTTAGAGGAACCTGTAGTTCAGGTTTTAATGTTTCTGCAATTGCTCACAAGGATCAGGTACTACCTATCCCCTTCGCCGATATTTTAAGCCAAACCATGCACCCTGTAGCACACCTCACCTGGGCTTCGCTCTGGAGTGGTATTGCGGCGGATGCCGTTAATATCGCAAGAACGGCTGTTAAAAAATCTGCATTACAAAATATAGACATGCCGCCTATCTCTGCAATAAGACTCGGTGAGGTCGACAGCGTCTTACAAACCATGCGTAATAATATTAGTGTTTGTGAAACAGAATATAATCAATTACTAGAAAAAAATGATGCCAATGCGTTTACTAATTTTGGTTTCGGTATACGCATAAATAATTTAAAAATATCAAGTTCGCAACTGATTGTTGATATAGTTGGTAAGGCTATGCTCATTACAGGTATATCAAGCTATAGGAACGACTCAAAAACCAGTTTAAGCCGCCATATCCGAGATGCCTATGGCACTGCCCTTATGGTCAATAACGACCGTATCATGCTACATAATTCTACCCTGCTGTTAATGCACAAAGAAGAATCCTAGAATATGTGTTTATCAGATAAACTCATTGATGAAGCATATAACAAGTACCAGCAAGAATTAATTAGTGCAGGTTTGTTACTCCCATCCGGCGTTCAGGGGGTATATGGCTTAAGTGGGCGCTTTGAAGGAATTATCGAAGCCTTCGAACAATACGTCACAAAAAAAGGAGCCGCTCTAAAACCGGAAGTTGTGCGTTTCCCCCCGGTTATTAATCGGGATACCTACCTGGCAACCGACCACATTGAAACCTTCCCAGATTTAATGGGTTCAATACATAGTTTTCATGGTAAAGAAAAAGATCATATTCGTATGGTGCAAAAAAAGCAGGACGGTAAAGACTGGACTGAAGACCTTGATGCAACCAATACCATGATGGTTCCTGCCGCCTGTTACCCGCTTTATCCAACTGCCGCAAATACTGTTTTACCAGATAAAGGAAGGCTCGTTGATTTACGCGCATTTGTCTACAGGCATGAACCTTCTCCCGACCCAGCTCGTATGCAAATTTTCAGGCAGCGTGAATATGTAAAATTAGGCACACCAGAACAGGCACTTAAACATCGAAACGACTGGTTAAAAACGGCAGAAGAAATGTTACTTTCGGTTGGGCTTGATGTAAAACCCATTATTGCAAACGATCCCTTCTTTGGCCGTGGTGGTCGTGTTATGGCGGCAACGCAAAAAGAACAGGAGTTAAAGTATGAACTGGTTGCACCTATCGCCTCAAAGGATAAACTCACCGCAATCACATCCAGCAATTATCATATGGATCATTTTGGAGCAGAATTTAATATCACCACCCAAGACGGCAAAGCAGCACATACTGCCTGCGTAGGATTCGGCCTTGAAAGAATCACCTTGGCATTACTTAAAAAACACGGTTTCGACCCAGATAGATGGCCAAATGAAGTTAAACAAATTCTTGAATTATGATGCAGCAAATTATCAAACTCGACCCATCGAATTACCCTCGTCACCGAATTCATACACAAGAACGTGACTGGGCAGAAACAAATTGCTATGTTGATATCTGGATAGAGTTACTGCACTCTTTAGGCCACGAACCCATTGCCGCAATGCCATATACATTGGCGATTGATTTTGAAGGTGACCAATGGACCTTCTTTAAATTCCCACTCGTCGACATTTATAATCTTTACGGTATTGATGTTCAGGAACTTCAAATCTGGCAACCGTTAACAAAACATATAGAAGAACAGGTAACATTAGGCCGTCCGGTGCTGGTTGAACTTGATTCATTCTTTTTGCCTGATACTGCCGGCATGGCTTATAAAATAGCCCATGTTAAATCAACCGTTGCCGTTGTTGAATTCGATCTCGAAAATAACCATATGGGATACTTTCATGGCCAGGGTTACTATCATCTTGATGGTGATGACTTTATCGATGTTTTTAAACTTAGAGACGAACCCGATCCAGCTATTTTATCGCCTTACGTAGAAATTGCCAAGTTACGGCAAAGCGAAAAAGCATCAAGCGATAAAATTCTGGCAACATCATTAATGGCCTTAAAAAAACAATTATCATTGCTACCGACAAACAACCCTTTTCATAACTTTAAAATAAAATTTGAAAGTGATGTAAAATGGTTACGCAATGAAGGGCTTGAAGCCTTCCATCAATATTCATTCGCAACATTACGCCAATTTGGTGCCTGCTATGAACTAGCTACAAATTATTTAAGCTGGTTAACCGAGCAAGGTGAAACGGATCTTAAAGATGTTACTCAAAAAATAAAATCCCTTTCTGAAACGGCTAAAGTTTATCAATTTCAACTTGCCAGGGTTATTAGTCGCGGGAAAGAACTGGATCTTGAGCCTATCGATTCAATGGCACTTAACTGGGAAGAAGCCATGAATTCATTAAAACAAAAATATCTATAAATTATTACACTGCTGTCCCGCTAACTTAAAGCAAATAATGTAGACTATATTTATATTTATACTAACACCGCCGCACATGGAATGTGCTGTAGCTTACTAAAGACCGTCTGCCACAGGGCAAAAATTGTTCCCGACAATCCTATTGCATTTCCTACTTTTACTCCCGATTCAAAAATTAACAAGACAGTAGTGATAAATTATTATAGTTTTTCTCACTGCTGTCCCGTTAACTTTAAGCCCCTGCTTTGAATATAGAAAGCCTGGTCA
>CAZDEC010000063.1:0-16519 GCA_964504295.1 uncultured Thioalkalispiraceae bacterium | reverse complement strand
GACAAACTCACACCCATTTCATGTCCAGGAAGTTAATGTTTTCTTTTACTACTTAGTAATAGGCCTCATAAAAACATCTTATTCATAAGTTAACGGGACAGCAGTGAGTTCAATACTAACAGCATATTAATGTATTTCTAGATAATACAGTATTTATTATCAGCACCTTAGAAACCCACCTATTAACAAAATAAACAAGAATTACTCTCAACAATGAAGCTCCACAAATTAAAGAATACACTTCTTCTGCCGCTATAGTTTGCAAATAATAATTATATCCGCAAGGTAAAAACTAACCAATGTATAGCATTAAATTCCGTTTACATAGCTTTCTTGCTGTTAGCATTATCACTTTTGGCTTAATAATAGGAACTATTATTAAGCTATATGATACTCACATGAACAGAAGTATTTCTGCAGTAAAAAAATCAAACTTAATGACATCTTATACGTTTGAAGCACAGGTACACTTTAAACGACAGGTCCAGGAATGGAAAAACATTCTGCTCAGAGGCCACGAACCCGTGCTTTATAAAAAATATTATTCTCAGTTTGAAAAGGAAGAACATCTAGTAAAAGAAAATATCCAAAAATTACTCCCCCTGATTAAAGACCATAAAAAACTCTATACCACCACTTTTCAGTTCAGAGATTTACACGCTAGACTCAATAAAAAATATCATGAAGGGCTAAAGCTCTATCGAACAGAAAAAAAACAATCATATTTTGCCGCAGATAAATATGTTAGAGGAATTGATCGAGAACCCAGCCAACTGCTTGATAAGCTAATCATTGAGATTAAAGCCTATTCAATCAAACAGGAAGAAATGATTAGCCAACACTTCAAGATGGCCCAAAACATGGCTATAAGCGTTTCACTTATCAGCTCGATTATACTTACCATTGCATTTCTATTAGCCCTGAAAAAATTTATTTTTAGACCCATTAATAATCTGTCAAAATCTATTTATTTAGTCACCAGTAAAGATAAAGATTTAACACAAAGAATAGAAGATACGCACTGCAGTGAATTTGCGAAGATTACAAAAAATTTAAATGATTTTATCTCAACTATTCATAATATGTTTATGGAAATTCGCAACGCATCGGTGAATTTAAAAGAAGCGTCATTAATATCTGCACAAGTAACAGAAAACACCAATCAAAGTATTCAAAAGCAAAATCGTGATATTGTAAACCTTAATGAATCAATGAAAAGCATGACGGGTTCAATTGATCATATTGCGGCTTTAACCCATGATGCCGCTGATGCCGCTGATACCTCGTCACAAAGTGCAACAATGGGGAACCAGGAAGTTGTACAAATTAAGAATTTAATCACTGACTTATCTGATAATGTTGAGCATACCTCGAATGACATCCAGGATCTTGCCGAACAGTTTCAGTCAATTAACGCTATCTCAGATATGATTACATCAATTTCCGAGCAAACCAGTTTACTCTCATTAAATGCCGCCATAGAAGCTGCGCGCGCGGGTGAAAGTGGTCGTGGTTTTGCCGTTGTAGCGGATGAAGTGCGAAGTTTAGCGGTAAAAACCAGTGAAGCAACAAAGCAAATTAAAGATACTATCAGCTTAATTCAGCAAAAATCATCCCGCTCTCTCGAAACAATTGAACACAGCAATAAAATTGCAGCCGATTGTCGTTCACAATCTTCTACTGTTGAGAGTGCGTTTACTAATATCATTGAGTCGATACAAACTATCGTCGACCAGAATCAATCGATTAAAGAGTCATCATTAACGCAACAGAAATTGGTTAACAATGTAACCAATCATATAGAACAAATAGAATACGATTTAAATATTACAACTAAAAACACAACCCAAAATACCTCCGACAACAGCGACCTCGCGCAATTATCGGTCATGCTACAATTGTTGATAAATGAATTTAAAGTTGTAGAAGAACAGGAAAATGAAAAAATGAATAGCGAAATAGAAGCCGACGATAATATCGATCTATTTTAAGTTAATCCCTTGTATATCCATCAGTCTATCCATTTTTTTCCTGCAAAACTAAACTAGCCACCTGACATTTTCATATAATAATTAATCAAGCCATTGGTTGATACATCATGGTTATCAACCGGCTTTCTGGCACTAAGTTGCTTAAAGATGGTATCGGCAAGTTGTTTGCCGAGTTCTACACCCCATTGGTCAAACGAGTTAATTTGCCAGATTACGCCCTGAACAAATATTTTATGTTCGTACATGGCAATGATAGAACCAAGTGTACGTGGCGTTAACGCTCTAAATAAAATTGTATTGCTGGGTTTATTACCTTTGAACACTTTATAAGGTATTAAGCGTTCTATTTCTTCTTCGGGCAAGCCTTCTGCTTCTAACTCTATCCTAGCTTCTTCCTTAGTTCTGCCACGGGTCAAGGCCTGGGTTTGAGCAAAAAAGTTAGACAGTAAAATGGTATGGTGCTGTCCAACCGGGTTAAGGCTTTCAATGGGAACCATAAAATCGGTTGGTACAAGTTTTGTGCCTTGATGCAGTGATTGATAAAAAGCATGCTGGCCGGTTATGCCTAGCTCACCCCATACAATCGGCCCGGTTGAATAGTTAGTGGGTTCACCTGCGCGAGTGATGCTTTTACCATTACTTTCCATATCGACCTGTTGCAAAAAAGCGGGGAAACGATGTAAGTGCTGGTCGTAAGGTAAAACGGCATACGAGTCGGCATGAAAGAAATTGTTATACCAGATACCCAACAAGGCTAAAATAACCGGTAGATTTTTTTCGAAAGGCGTTGTTCTAAAATGTTCGTCCATTTCAAACGCGCCTTCAAGCAGGGCTTTAAAACGGTCCATACCAATATAAATAGCAATTGAAAGACCAATCGATGACCAAAGCGAATAACGGCCACCAACCCAGTCCCACATTTGCAGAATATTTTCATCTGCAATACCAAATTCCTGAGCCGCTTTGGTATTCGCCGCAACCGCAATAAAGTGTTTTGCAACAGCGTCGTCGTCACGTGCGGTTTCAAGTAACCAGTCACGCGCTGTTTTTGCATTGGCAATGGTATCCTGGGTGGTAAAACTTTTAGACGATACGATAAATAAAGTTGTTTCCGGGTTTAAGTTACGTAAGGTATCGCATATATGGCTCGGGTCAACATTGGAAACAAAATGAACCCGCAAACCGGATTTACCGTAAGGTCGCAAGGCTTCGGTCACCATCACTGGCCCTAAATCCGACCCCCCTACGCCTAAATTAACCACATCAATAATATTTCGATTGCTATAGCCCATCCATTCACCATTTCGAATGCTATGGCTTATAAACTCCATTTTATCGAGAACTTGCTGAATATCAGGCATGACATCCCGGCCGTCCACTATAACGGGGCTAGCAGTGCGGTTGCGTAAAGCGGTATGCAAAGCGGCACGCTTTTCAGTATGGTTAATCTCCTCACCTGAAAACATTTTTTCTATCCACTGTTCAAGCTCAGACTCGCGCGCCAGCTCCGCGAGCAAGCTGATGGTTTGTTCTGTAATACGGTTTTTTGAAAAATCGAGCAGAATATCGTTGAACTTGACTGAAAATTTTTCGAAACGAAGTGGATCAGCATCAAATAAATCACGCATGTGTAATTTACGCACACTTGCCCAGTGTTCAGATAGCGCTTTCCAGGCAGGAAGATCTAATAACGACATATATAACCCTTCGAAATTGTATTATTAAAGTAAAATAGTAACATGCCGGCTAGCCTTATGAAAAATCAGGATTTTTAAATTCTCTGCCTCAATAATAATAAAATTCTTAAAAATGACTCTTTTTGGTGCCTCAGCGATTTATTTTTAGATAATTCGCATTTTTAAGCTTTTACAAACAAATTTAAGCGCTGATTTAGGTATAATGCGCGGCTTACTGACATTTGTATATTTGAAAGAGATCACATGAACGCAGAAGTAAAACACAAGCCCACACCGGTTGGCGAAAAACAAAAGCCATCAGGCACAAGCAACAATACAATGAATGGCAACACCGTGAATGATGAATCACTACGCTCAAGGGTGAAGCTTTTCGGCAATATTTTAGGTGATGTTTTACGTAACCATGCCGGTGACAAAGTGTTTTCAGCCGTTGAAGCCCTGCGAAAAGGCCATATCAGTCTTCGGCAAAAAGACGATTCTAACCAACGCCATGAATTGGTTGCATTAATAGAATCGCTCGATGAGCAAACCGTTACCCATGTCGTTCGTGCATTCAGCTTATACTTCAGTTTAGTGAATATTGCCGAAGAAGACTTTCAGCAAAAATATAGAAAAACCCTTATCACAAACGAAGGCATGCACTGGCAAGGCTCGTTTGATACAACCATTACTGAGCTAAAAGCCCAAAACCTGGCGCCTGAAAAAATTCAGGAATTATTAAACCAGTTAACTTATACCCCCGTTTTTACAGCGCACCCAACCGAATCAAAACGCCGTACCATTCAGGAATCGCTACAACGTATTTTTTCTGTCAGCGAAGAGCTCAATAACGAAAACCTGGATGATTTCCACCGCAGTGAAATTACCCAGCAGCTAAAGCGTGAAATACAAATTCTGTATAAAACAAATGAAGTACGTACCGATAAACCCACCGTTATTGACGAAGTCAAAAATGGTTTATTTTATTATCGTGAATGTTTGTTTAATGCCATCCCAGAAGTATATCGACAATTCGAACATGCTCTGGAACGCCAGTATGAAAACAACACGATTAAAGTACCGAGTTTTTTCCAGTTTGGTTCATGGATTGGCGGCGACCGCGATGGCAACCCCTTCGTTAAACCGGAAACCACACGCAACGCTATTTACTTACAAAACCGACAGGTTCTTAAAGAATATTTAGATCGTGTTACCGCGTTAACCCATGTATTAACACACTCCTACCAGCTATGTACGCCGAACGAAGCCTTTAGCACCAGCCTGGAGTATGATGAAAAACATTATAGCGATGCATTTTCGGATAAGCCGCATCGCTACAATAAAGAACCCTACCGTCGTAAGCTTGGATTTATGTTCTTCCGACTAAATTCAAACCTTAATAAAATTGAAGCGGGTTTAGGTGAATCTGTCGAGAATAAAAATTTTTATGGTTACAAAAATGAAACCGATTTTTTAACCGACTTATTCCTGATTAAAGACTCATTAGTCAGCCACGGCGACAGTATAGTTGCCGATGGTCGCTTAAAAGACTTAATTCGCCTGGTCGAAACATTCGGTTTTTATTTAAGCCATCTGGATATTCGTCAGGAATCAACCATTCATAGCCAGACTGTTTTAGAAATACTTCAACAAACCGAAAACATAGATTACGCCAGCCTTGATGAAGAGCAACGCATTAGCACCTTGGCAAACCTTATTGCCAACTCAACACCGCCAACGGTTGATACTTCTCAACTCACCGATATGTCGGCCGAAACTTTACAGATTTTTGATGTTATTTATGAAATGCGTGAAAAGGTCAGCCCAAATGTTTTAGGCAGTTATGTTATTTCAATGACCCATGAAGCCAGCCATATTATGGAAGTAATATATCTTGCCTGGCTTAATAATTTAAGTGGTTTTAAAAACGGCAAAGCTTTTTGCCAAATTAAAGTATCACCTTTATTTGAAACTATCGAAGACCTGAAACATATCGACCCGGTTATGAACCGACTGCTTGATAACAACATTTATGCCGAGTTATTAAAAGCATCCGGTAATACCCAGGAAGTGATGCTCGGCTATTCCGACTCCTGTAAAGATGGCGGCATACTCGCATCGGTCTGGAACCTGTATCAAGCGCAGCAACAAATTTCGGCTATTACAACCAAACGTAATATTCGTTTAAATTTATTCCATGGCCGTGGCGGCACAATCGGCCGCGGCGGTGGCCCAACGCATGAATCTATTTTGTCGCAACCCGATGGCACGGTACACGGTGGCATAAAATTTACCGAACAAGGTGAAGTGCTTTCCTATAAATACAGTCACCCTGAAACAGCCATTTATGAATTGACCATGGGCATTACCGGTTTGTTAAAAGCAAGTGAGCACCTTGTAACAAAACCGACAGAAGATAAGCCGGAATACAACCAGATTATGACTGAGCTGGCAGCACAAGGTGAACAACATTATCGAACCCTCACTGACAACACCGAAGGTTTTCTGGATTACTTTTACGAAGCCACTCCGGTTGCTGAAATCGGTTTAATGAATATTGGTTCCCGACCTTCACACCGTAAAAAAGGCGACCGCTCTAAATCGTCTGTTCGAGCCATCGGCTGGGTGTTTGGTTGGGCGCAATCACGTCATACATTGCCAGCATGGTACGGTATTGGTTTAGCATTAAATAACTGGTTAGAAAAAGATCCAAAAAATTTAGACACACTACGCGACATGTACCAGAACTGGCCTTTTTTCCATGCCTTACTCAGCAATACGCAAATGGCCTTATTTAAAGGTGACATGAGTATTGCAAATGAATATAAATCGCTTTGCTTAAACCCGGATACCGCTCAAAGTGTTTATGATAAAATTGCCAACGAATACAAACTAACAACAGAAAATGTTTTAAAAGTTGCCAATGCCGATGAGTTGTTGGCTGAAACGCCAATACTAGCACTGTCACTCAAGCGCCGTGATCCTTATCTTGATCCCCTCAGTTATATTCAGTTTAAATTATTGCGTAATTTCCGGGATGAATCATTAGATGAGCAAAGCCGAGAAGCCTGGCTGGATCCCCTGTTAAGATCGATTAATGCGATTGCGGCAGGTATGCGAAATACGGGTTAGTTTTTAACATCCAGGCGAATGAGCAACCAACACTTATTTCAGCTGTGATGTAAAATTATTTTTCTCGGTACACGCCCAATGCACGTAAGGTTAGCTGAGTTGTTGCCCATAATTGTTGCTCAGACTTAATCACCTTCGACAAAGTATTAATGCCCATTAACAAGCTTTGAAGCGCTAAAGCCAGCGTCTTAATATTACTCGTTGGTGCTAACTCCCCCAAACTCATACTATGGGTTAATAGTGCTTCGAGATGTTTAATACCTTGCTGTATGGCATCTTCCAATGGCGGGCCAAGGCTTTCATTAACCCCCACTAGTTCTGATACGCCATTAACCGCTAAGCAACCACGATGCTCCAAGTCACTCGCGCGCATACGACATGCTTCCTTAAAAACCTCACACATTAAAACAAGAGGGTGCTTGGAATTTGCAAAGTCAGCTAACTTGCGGTCTGGGCTTTGTTTAAAATAACACTGTAAAGCCTCTATAAATAAAGCCTCACGGCTTTCAAATGTATTATAAAAACTCGACCGGGTAATGCAGAGATTCTCAGAAATAGACTTCACCGAACAAGCTGCAAAACCCACCCGCCAGATCTCGTTCATCACCCAAGTAACCGCCGTGTCACGATCAAATTGTCTTAACCGTCCCATCATCACCTTAAAATTATATTGTACACCCATGTACAATTAAGTTACACTCAAATAAATTGTACACCAATGTACAATATAATGCAAAAAAGGGGATATTTTGAACCTAACTTACCCACCACAAATCATTCACAACATTGATAAAGGTAAATACAATGAAACTGAACAAACAGATTAGAGACACAATACAACTCTTTCGAGACACCCTTCCCCCCGAGCTTGGCGCATTAATCGAGCAAGGCGCAGGGGAAATTAGTGCTCTGGATATTATAGAAAATGCCCTTAAAGTGGGTGATTCCATTCCAGATTTCACACTTCCAACCTACAAGGGCGAATCACGCAGCCTTGGTGATTACCTGGATCACGGCCCATTGGTCATTACTTTCTATCGTGGCGCATGGTGCCCTTACTGTAACTTGCAGCTTGCCGCCTATAACAGTCAGCTTGATAAAATAAAGGCCAGCGGTGCCACACTTATCGCCGTTACCCCCGAACAAGCAAATGGCTTTAGCGCATTTTTAGAATCCGATGTGCCACAAGAAGCAAAAGACTCAATTGTAACTGACACCGATTTTGACGTACTGCATGATAAATCCAATCAACTTGCGAAAAAATTTGGCCTGGTTTTTGAGCTACCACAAGCACACAAAAAGCTATTCGAGTTAATGAAATTTGACATCGAAAAAGCAACGGGGGATAACAGTTATGCCTTCCCCGATCCGGCGACCTATATCATAGGCCGTGACGGTATTATTCAATGGGCCTTTATTCCCAATAACTACCGCAAACGCGCTGAGCCCGAAGAAATCATTCAACAACTCAGCTTGCTTAAAAGCAAACAGGAGGTACCCGCATGAGCGCATTTTTTATTGCAACCGTCGCTGTTAAAGATGCCGATAAATTTCAGCAATACGCTGAAAAATCGAAAGCAACATTCGATTTATTTAAAGCAGAAGTTATTACTAAGGGTAAGTACCATGGCACGCTTGCTGGCGATGCAAACCACCAGATCGCCGCGATTATTAAATTTAAAGATATGGATACATTAGACAAGTGGTATATGTCAGATGAGTATCAAGCCTTAATACCTTTACGAAATAAAGCAGCCGATATGACTATCGTTAAATATGTTGTTCCTGCGGCATAATTATTAAGGAAGAGAAGGACACTGATAACTTAACTCAGCACACACTTTTTAAACACCCTTTAAAATAAAATGCAATGCTTAGATTATCAGTGTCCGTTTCTCTTGCTATTTTTTATGTACGACGATAATCATTATCGACAGCCAAGCGGCCAAAGACGCAGACAGGCATAACCAACAAGCCGATTACCCATATCCTGATCAACAACTACGTATGTCCGTGAGGATTGCCCCTCATTTTTTAGCGCGCGTTGTTTTAACCAGAGGTTAAGGGTTTCTTCATCGGATTACCATCTATATCTTATTGATATTTATAGGATAATAATCTCTAAACTTAATCTATGCGTCCATAATTTCGCCACCCTTGGTGCCGTTGTTCACCTTTTACTTAAATAAATCTGCCCCTGTTTTTAGTGCTAGTGCATATCAAATTGTTTGGCAAGCTCTGCCAGTGTTACCTTGGCCTTCAATCAGGATAAATGATTATATTTCATTATTCTCTCCTGTGGTGTATACGTTGCCTCAGGTATAAAGGTTGGGTGTTCTTTTGTTCATTTGTCACCTATCATGTTATGAGGTGTAGGATATCACCTCTAGTTAGGTGGCCAAATTAACTATGCCACTACATACACTACTGACTCATTTTTGGAAGTACTTTAAAATTGCTGTGCTACAGTAAAATATATACATTTTACTGGACTACTTAAATATTATGGATATTTGAAATGACTAAACGGATCACAAAACTAAAAACGATAAAAATCATTCTTACCTTATTTGCATTAGTTATAGGAGCTTTTTCTGCTATTCAAATGGAATACGTACAATCTTTATTACTTAATAGCTCTTTGAGCGATAAAATTTATCGTAAATATGCACCTAATAAACATAAAACCTTTAAGGGGTTTATATATGATAATTTCCCAGGGTTTGCGTATGCTTATATAACGCAAAATGTAATCGGTTCTGAGACGGATAAAGAAAAAATTGTTCTTAAATTAGCTACTTTTGTTCATGAAAATGTTTTTGTACCTGGTGGTAAGTATAAAGTAATTGATGCCGCACCAATTGAGCAGCTTAAAAGAGGGGTTGGCTGGTGTGATCAGGTATCTCACCTATTTATTCGTTTAGCGGCATTTCGTGATATTCCGAGTAGAATCGTATTCTTAAAAAATGATAAAGGTGTATCGCCCCATACGATAGCAGACGTTTATCTGAATAATGCTTGGCGCATTGTTGACCCTCTTTACTATATACCGATATTTAATAAAAAAGAGAATATAGCGACAAGTGAAGATATATGTAAAGGAGACATTACTACCAACCCAGCATTGTTTGATGAAATGGGCTTAAAATCGTACCCAGCACTTTTCTGTAATACACCTCAAATTTTCCTAAAGAATATAGCTGTGACTAGGTCTGTAGTTTTTAATGCCGTTAAGAATAACGAGGTTATTTCAATAAGAACACGTGCGGATTCATGGCAGCGTCTTTTTTCTTTACCTGAATTTATTGGCAGTAATTTATTTATAGATTTATCTATTTTATCGATAAAAGACGAATATGATAAAACAGATGATTTCTTATATTCAAGCGCAAGGATTCTGCAAATTCTTGGGAAACATAAAAGGGCTATAAATCTGTATAATAAAATTATTAATAACTACCCTAGCAGCTCACATGTTGATGAAAGCTATTTCTTCTCTGGTTTAGCTAAATATCATGATGGACAACACCTTAACTCATTAGCTACATTTGAAAAATTATTAGAAAAACATTCGACATCAGCATGGGTTGGATATACCCATCTTTTTGCAGCTAAAAATTTGATTGCGCTTAGCAGAAGGGATGAGGCAGTAATTTATTTAAAAAAAGTTGACGGAGAAGCATCGAGAGAATCCAAGAAGATATTGTACTTAATGTAAATAGGCCGTATTTATTTCTTAGCCTAACATATACTTAAATCTGCTAGGACGTAATAATAAATTTGCTTTCTGATTATCAAGCGCTGAAACAAATATTGGTTAAAAAACTAAGAAATATCTAATTGAGGCAATTCCTAATTCCAGTTCTGACAAGGCATTATCGATTATTCTGTTACTCATACTCGAAATTGAATTCCACCACATTGTTTCCTAAAAATCTCATAGCGTGTTTTAAAACGAAGAAGAACTAGGCAACCTGAACAGGAATAGTATTACGCGTATGGGTTATTTCGTTATTATCATTTAGATAAATTAGCTTAGGCTTAAAGCTTGCTAACTCTTTTTCATCCAGACCAATATAAGCACAAATAATCACAATATCACCGACACTGGCCTTGTGTGCAGCAGCACCATTGATAGAAATAATACCGCTACCGGCTTCGGCTGCAATCGCATAGGTTGTAAAACGTTCGCCATTGGTAACATCGTAGATATCAATTTGCTCGTATTCACGAATACCCGACGCTTCTAGTAAATGGCTATCAATCGCACACGAACCTTCGTACTCCAACTCAACATGAGTCACATGAGCGCGATGTAATTTGGTTTTGAGCATGATGGTTTGCATTAATAAACTTTCCAAGGTGTTGATAAGCAGTGGATTTTAACATGCTGTCTGGATTTAAGCCTAGCCCAGAGACGAAATTTTGCACTCTTTTTTCCACTAGTCAATGCGTAAATTATCCAGTAAACGGGTATTTCCGAGACTTGCGGCAACTAAAATAACCCGCTTGCTTCTTTTCGGCAAAGACAAATCAGTTGCATCCCGAATAACAAAGTAATCAATTTTAAGCCCATTTTGTTGAATAAAATCAATTGCTTGACTCTCAATATCAGCGTATGTGAGCTTGCCATCAAGGATGCTTTGGCGTGCGTTAAGTAAAGCCTGATAAATAAGCGGTGATTTTTGACGCTGTTCCGAGCTGAGATACTGGTTACGTGAACTTTTCGCCAAACCATCCTTATCGCGAACAATTGCTGCGCCATGAATCTCAACCGCTAGAGCCAATTGTTTGACCATATCTTTTATCAGCAATAGTTGCTGGAAGTCTTTTTCGCCAAAAATAGCATGATCGGGCTCAACACAATCGAATAATTTTTTAACCACAGTAACCACACCGCGAAAATGCTCCGGCCTGGCAGCACCTTCATATTGTTTAGCGACTGCGGGCACATCGAGGTATTGAATCATTTCATTCGGTGGATAGATTTCATTAGCAAGCGGCATAAAAACCACATCAACCACCTGACTGGCTAGCTGCTTTAAATCGTCTGCTTCGGTTCGCGGGTAATTATCTAAATCTTCATTTGCTGCAAACTGCGTGGGGTTAACAAAAATGCTTACCACCACTTTGTCGGCCAGATTAGCCGCCTGTTCTACCAAGCTTAAATGGCCAGTATGCAAGTTACCCATCGTCGGTACAAAAGCGATACTCTCTCCCATGCGATGGCATGCCTGCGACCAGGCTTTCATTTCGGCAATGCTGCGTATAATGTTCAAAATTAATAGCTGTGTTCGGCAGTTGGGAATTTGCTTTGTTTAACATCGGTCACAAACGTTTTAATTGCACTAACAATTAAATTATCATCTGCCGCAGTTGCAGCGGTTAAAAAGTTTCTCACAAAGCGCGGCAGCTTGCCCGGTGTAATACCCAATAGATCGTATAAAACCAGTACCTGGCCATCACAGTCAACACCGGCACCAATACCAATGGTTGGAATGGCAATAGCCTCTGATATTGCTTTACCCAAATCACTAGGAATACATTCAAGCACAATCATATCCACACCAATCGATTCAAGGTGTTTGGCATCATTTATCATTTGTTCTTTAGCCGCTTGCTCCCGCCCCTGTACTTTATAACCGCCTAGTTCTTCCACCGACTGCGGCAATAAACCAAGGTGTCCACAAACAGGAATACCATTTTCAATAATGTGCTCGATTGATTCAGAAATAGAGTTTGCTCCTCTACCCGCACCTTCGAGCTTAACCATGTCTGCGCCAACATCTATAAAACGTTTTGCATTTTCTAAAGCCTGGTTAATATTTTGATAACTGTGATAAGGCATATCACCAATCAAAAGTATATCTTGCCGGGCAGTCACAACATGGCGCATGTGGTACAACATATCGTCCATGGTAACCGAAAGTGTATCCGCATGACCGTGTATAACCCCACCCAATGAATCGCCAACTAAAATAACATCCGCACCAGCTTGTTCGATACGGCTTGTAAAACTTGCGTCATACGAAGTAAGTATCGCAATCTTTTCAGACTGCTGTTTCATTTTACGAATGCGTGTTAAAGCTTGAGGTATTGTTGCGTTAATAATAATTCCCTGACATGGTCGATGCGTTAACTACGATAATATTAACATTTTCAGGATTATTAGAAAATTAAAGTTTGGAGAGAATTCAAGGTTTTGGGAAATTAATGACAAAAAATGATGCGATCCCGTTAACTTTTGAATTAGGTACGAAGTAGGATATGGGATTGGTGAGGTTGACTAACGGACCGTCTGCTTCATGGATGAAACAGTCGAGCAGCCGGGAAAGCAAATAGCGAGTCCGTTAGTCAACCTCACCCATTCCATGTCCGGCGGCGTTAGCACTACCACAAACAGTAGATTTAAATAATTAAAGCCGGGAAGACAAAGGATTAAAATACTGCCGACCACGCTGAGGTCGGGAAATCTGGGTTAGCAACTGCTGATAATCCTGCTCGTTTTCAGCAAAATTCATATCTTCTGCATTAACAATTAACAAAGGCGAATCGGTATAGTCATGAAAAAACCGCGCATAGCTTTCACCTAATGCGGCCAGGTAATTATTATTAATGGTGCGCTCATAATTTCGACCACGGCTTGCTATTCGTTTTTGTAAAACAGAAACTGGCGCTTGCAGATATACCACTAAATCAGGCTTTGGCATATTAACCGTCACATGTTCATAAACCTGGCAATACAATTTATATTCATCTGCATCGAGTGTTAATTCTGCAAACAGGCGATCTTTTTCCATTAAATAATCAGCAACCCGAACCGGTTGAAACATATCATCCTGTTGAATATCCTGTAGTTGTTTGGCGCGTTGAAATAAAAAAAATAATTGCGTTTGAAATGCTGCGCCTTTGGGGTCGTTATAAAAACGTTCAAGAAATGGATTGCCTTCCGGCTCTTCAAGAATTAAATCCGAACCAAAACTTGCCGCCAGTTTTTTCGCCAGCGTTGTTTTACCAACGCCTATGGGGCCATCTATCACGACATATTTAAGCTTGTTTATATATTCTGGATTAATCATTATATATTTTTTATTTCGGCTGATGATTCTATCAATATTAATGTATCTTTCGTTCTATTTAACAGTAATTTTTCAAGTTTCCCCAGGCCAGGAATATTTAATACTGGCGAAATATCCTGCAGCGGGTAAAGAACAAAATTTCTATTCGCTAACTCACCATGCGGTATGCTTAAACGTTCCGTATCCAGTATTAAATCATCGTATAATAAAATATCTAAGTCTAGGCTGCGCGGTCCCCAACGATATTCTTTTACCCTGTTATGTTTCAGTTCAATCGCTTGTAATACATCGAGTAACTCAATCGGTGTATAACGTGTTTTAATACAAGCCACGGCATTAATATAATCGTTTTGCTGTTGTTTTACACCATTAAGTTTAGCATCGAGAGCTTTGCTTTGATAAATATTTGAAACCACATCAACATTGATTGCGGTGTTTAAATGTAACGCTTTAAGTGCCGCTTTTACCTGCTTTAAGGGGTTATCTAAATTACTTCCAAGCCCTATATAAACAGTATGCAACATAAAAACTCCAGATAGCTTATTGTTCTTGACTGGTTTTTTTAGTTTTTGTTTTTTTCTTACGCTGTGTTGATTTATTTGGGCGTTTATTTATCGGCAAATCCTTCAGCATGCCTTTTCTGCCGGGCTCTGATTCCGTCTGGAACTGAGTCCACCATTGGCCAAGCTCGCTTATTGCCGAAACTGATAATTGACTAACATCATTATCGTTACCCACACCTTGTTCAACTTGCGCATCACCTACCTGAGCACGTAATAATAAAAAGTCATAACCGGCTCTAAATCTTTTTTGTTCAAGTAATTTGTAGGCGCGTCGACCAACTCGATTAGGCAGCCTTATCTGTAGCATCCAGATGTCGCGCATCATATAGCGAAAACGTTTTGGAATTGTAATACGAGCATTCACTCTTTCGATAATATCCTGCCCGGCAAAATTCACCGCGTCATACAAAGAATTACCTTGCTGCTGTAACTGTTTAACTAAAACTTCAACCGCTGGCCAGAGTAAAACGGCAAACAAAAAAGCAGGGGTAACCGGCTTTTCCTGCTGGATACGAATATCGGTATTCGCCAGACCTTGTTTTATGAAGGCACTATAAAATTCTGTTTGAGTGGACTCGTCAAAGGGTAGTAAACGTGGGTAGATATTTTCTTTAATTAATAAATCGTAAACCGCTTCGGCGTAACCGCTCATAAAAAGCTTTAACACTTCATCGAACAAACGTGCAGAGGAAACCGCCTCAAGCAGGTGAATATTTTCATCTAAGGCTTTTTTTATAGAAACTTCGTCATCGTGTTGTATTTCAAAATTTAGTTTCGCTGCAAAACGAATCGCACGTAACATGCGCACCGGGTCTTCTTTAAAACGAACCGTCGGCTCGCCTATCATGCGAATGGTTTTGGACTTTAAGTCCTGCATACCCTGGGTGTAGTCAACAATCGAAAAATCTTTAACCGTGTAATACAGAGCATTAATGGTAAAGTCGCGCCGCCAGGCATCTTGTTCCAGTGTGCCATAAACATTATCCCGCAATAACATGCCTTCATCGGAAACATGTTGTTCTTCACCATCATGCGGGCCTCGAAAAGTGGTAACCTCGATAATTTCCCGGCCAAAACGAACATGCACAATTTGAAAACGGCGACCAATTATACGACTGCTTCGGAACAAAGCTTTCACCTGCTCGGGCGTCGCATCGGTTGCAACATCAAAGTCTTTTGGATGATGCCCCAGTAACAAATCGCGCACACAACCACCCACTAAATAGCCTTCGAAGCCGGCATCTTTTAGGGTGTACAAAACCTTAACCGCACTTTTAGAAATATCTTTGCGAGAAATATTATGCTCGGGGCGAGGAATAATGTTCGGGCTTGGCGTTGTAATATCAATCGACCTTTTATTGTATTGCCGGTAAATTTATCATGTTTCTCATTATGCTTAGGAAACATTTAGTGAATGTCATATATTTGAAGTATAATACCTGAAAATTCATTAAAATTAAGACCTATGCCAAAGAAAACATCAAAAAAAACAACAACTAATAAAAATAAAGCTCTGGACTTTGAAAAAGCCTTAAACGAGCTGGAAAATCTGGTTGAAACCATGGAGCAAGGCGATATGTCGCTTGAAGATTCCCTTAAGCATTTCGAACGCGGTGTTGACCTTACCCGTCAGTGCCAAACCGCACTAAAAGAAGCGGAGCAAAAAGTGCAAATTTTAATGAACAAGTCGGAACAAGCCGATCTTGAAGCTTTTGAAGAAGATTAATAATAAAGAATAAATATTATGTCCCCCGAAGTCGCTCATAAAGTCGTATCCCTTAGCCAGGCCATGTCTCACTGGCAACAACGTGTTAATACTGCATTAGAAAACCGTTTACCAAAAGATAGTATTCAACCAACCCGGCTACACCAGGCCATGCGTAGCTCTGTTTTATTAGGCGGCAAACGCATTCGGCCGGTGCTGGTTTATGCGGTTGGCCAATGTCTTAGTGCAGATGAAGCGCTGTTAGATAACCCAGCCTGCTCCGTTGAAATGATTCATGCTTATTCTCTAATACACGATGATTTGCCCGCAATGGACGACGACGATCTGCGCCGCGGCCAACCCACTTGCCATA
>CAZDEC010000062.1:0-17931 GCA_964504295.1 uncultured Thioalkalispiraceae bacterium | reverse complement strand
ACCAGGCTTTCTATATTCAAAGCAGGGGCTTAAAGTTAACGGGACAGCAGTGATAGAAGATATAGTTGATAGTGTAATACTTAGTATGGCCGTTAGCGTATGTTTTTTTATTATGGTTGGCTTATGCAAATTAAGGCGGAGGATTTTTGTTCATTATTTAAAAATAATGGTTACGTGTATATCGGCTCATGGTGTTGATACATAATCTATTTAAAAGACTGAGCGCAATAATACCGCATATTGTATTTTTTTGGTTTATTTTCAAAAGGTCCTACGAAAGATTTATATACATCCTCTGTAATTATGGTAATAGTTATGGTGAAACTAATTCTTCGTGATCAATGTCACTCGAAAATAGACTAACTTATTGATTTTAAAAATATAAGTCGCCCCAAAGAAGGTTGAATTCGTACTTTGCGCAAGGCGCTGGGTATGAGCAGCCCACAATTAGCTGTGCGTCTGGGTAAGAGTAAATCTCAGGCATCGCAACTCAGTCAGATAAAAGACAAGGTTAGTTTGTAGCATCGATTAATTCTATCCAATGTTTAACAGGAATATTCGATTTACTTTCAAGATGCAGCTGGCAACCAATATTAGCAGTAACAATACATTCGGGTTGTTCTTCCTGTAAGGCTGCAAGCTTTTTATCCAGAAGTTGCTGTGAAAGTTTTGCTTGCAATATGGAGTAGGTGCCGGACGAACCACAACAAAGATGGCTATCAGTTACTTTTACTAGTTGAAAACCGGCTTGTTGCAGTATTTTTTCTACCGTGCCATTAATTTTTTGGGCGTGTTGTAATGTGCAGGGTGAATGAAATGCGATGCGTTTTTTATTAACGGTATTATTCAATTTTAATTTATGTAAATCTTCTTTTACGAGTACTTCACTGATGTCTTTACAAAGTTCACTTACCCGTTTGGCTTTTTTTGCATAGGTGGGATCGCTTGCTAATAGCTCGGCGTATTCGCGTACCATAGCACCACAGCCACTGGCGGTCATGACGATGGCTTCAATATTATTCTTTATGTAGGGCCACCAGGCATCAATATTACGTTGCATATTTTTTAGTCCGGCAGCATGTGCAGACAAGTGATAATTTACTGCACCACAACAACCGGCCTGGGGTGCGTGTATAAGTGCTATACCCAAGCGATTTAATACTCGTGCTGTGGCTGCATTGGTGTTTGGGCTAGTGGATGGTTGTGCGCAGCCTTCGAGTACTAACATGGTACGTTTGGTCGAGTCTGATTTTGGCCAGACAGTGTGATTTTTACGTGGTGGTATTTTTTTCTTTAAAACGAAGGGTAATATCGGTGTTAAAAACTGGCCAGTTTTTAACAGCGTTGCAAATAATTTGGGTCGGGGTAAAATCTGTCGTAACGACCAGCGCATTATGTTTTCAAACAGTGGTCGTTGCACTTGCTTTTCGATAATGCCACGGCCAATATCGAGTAAACGTGAATAGCGCACACCCGATGGGCAGGTTGTTTCGCATGAGCGACAAGTTAAACAACGGTCTAGATGAACTTGAGTTTTACGGCTGACCGCTGCGCCTTCAAGTAAATTTTTGATTAAATAAATGCGCCCGCGTGGGCTATCAAGTTCGTCGCCTAATAGCTGGTAAGTTGGGCAGGTTGCGGTGCAAAAACCACAGTGCACACAGTTTCTTAAAATACTATTGGCTTCCTGTACTTCAGGCTTGTTTTTAAATTTTGCATGAATCGATGTTTGCATAATAATTAAAATTCTTTGTACATACGGCCGGGATTAAAAATATTATTAGGGTCGAAAGATTTTTTAAGCTTCAGATGCAAGCTTAATAATTTAGGCTGTAAGGGCTGAAAAATCCGTTGCTGTCGATTACTGTTTCGAAACAAGGTTGCATGGCCGCCGCTGTGTTGTAATGCTGAAAATATTTTTTCATCGGTTTCGTCTGTGAGTAGCCAGCGCTGCGCGCCACCCCAATCTATCAGGCACTTACCTTCTATTGCCAATGGTGGTGTGTGGGGCGCCTGGGATAAACGCCATAGTGGTAATTGTGAATCAAAAAATGGATGAGTGTGTTCATTTATTTTATGCCAGAATGAATGGCCGTCTTCGTGTTCATCGCCGCCTATTTTTTGTTTGGCTTTAGCAACGCTGTTCGCTGTGCCACAGAGTCGCAAGTAAAGTTGGCTGCCATCGTAAAGAGAGGCTGACAAAGGGATAGCTTTTGTTGAATAGTCTGCAATTGTATCCAGAGCAGACTGCTCGTTCAGCTCTTTTACCAGAGTTATTTCTTTTTCGTTACAGGGCAAAACTTTTAATGAAACTTCGAGCAGCACACCCATGGTGCCGAGTGCGCCACACATTAATCTCGATACATCGTAACCGGCAACATTTTTCATTACTTCGCCGCCAAAGCGGAGTATTTCACCTCGGCCATTGAGCAGTTTTATGCCCAATACAAAGTCTCGTGCGGCTCCTGCATAAGGTCGGCGCGGGCCGGATAAGTTACAGGCAACGGTGCCGCCGATTGTGGCGGTGTCTGCAAAGTGGGGCGGTTCAAACGGCAGCATTTGATTATTGTCAGCTAATGCCTTTTCAATTTCTTTTAAAGGGGTGCCGGCGCGTGCAGTAATAACTAACTCGGTGGGTTCGTAATTTAGAATACCTGTGTGCTTACTTATATTTAGCTCTTTTCCCTGTGGCGCTCGGCCATAAAAAGCTTTGCTGTTGCCGCCTATAATTTGCAGTGCGCGATTGTGCGCCTGTGCATCAATAACCGTTTCCTGTAATGTTTTAGAAAAATCATTCATGAAAATATTATTTTTTTAAAAACGTTCAAGTTCGGGGAAAGCGAGTTCGCCATGGTGCACATGCATTGCACCAAATTCAGCACAGCGATGTAATGTGGGGACGGCCTTGCCGGGGTTGAGTAAACCTTTTTCGTCAAACGCTGCTTTAACAGCATGAAACTGTTGTAGCTCTTCGGCTTGAAACTGAACACACATTTGATCAATTTTTTCGATGCCCACGCCATGTTCTCCGGTTATGGCACCACCTACCTTGACGCAAAGCTCAAGAATTTTACCGCCAAACTCTTCGGTGCGTTCAAGCTCACCGGGCGTGTTGGCATCGTATAAAATAAGCGGGTGCAAGTTTCCATCACCAGCATGAAAAACATTGGCAACCGGTAGTTCATAATGTTTCGACATGTCAGTAATACTTTTTAATACTTCGGGTAAGCGTTTACGCGGTATGGTGCCATCCATACAATAATAGTCTGGAGAAATTCGACCAACAGCAGGGAAGGCGGCTTTTCGGCCTTTCCAGAACAACATGCGCTGCTCTTCATCTTCTGCGGTGCGTATTTCGGTGGCACCACTGTTAGATAGAATATTGCGTACGGTTAAAACATGTTCAGACACGTCTTCGTTGGTGCCATCAAGTTCGCATAATAAAATAGCGGCGGCATCAACAGGGTAACCGGCGTGTACGAAGTCTTCAGCAGCTTTTATTGCCAGGGTGTCCATCATTTCAAGTCCGGCTGGGATAATGCTTGCAGCAATAATATCGCCAACAGCCGCACCGGCTTTTTCAATATCGTCGAAGGCGGCCAGAATAACCTGGGTACGTTGTGGCATGGCCAGTAATTTTACCGTGACTTCAACAATAACGCCCAGCATGCCTTCGGAACCGGTCATTAATGCCAGTAGATCAAAACCGGTTGAATCCAGCCCACTGCCACCAATAGTAATAAGCTCACCGTCCATGGTAATTATTTTTAGTTGCTGGATATTATGTACCGTTAAGCCATATTTTAAACAATGCACGCCACCTGAATTTTCTGCTACGTTACCGCCAATGGTGCAGGCAATTTGTGACGAAGGATCGGGCGCATAATATAAGTTAAATTCTTTGCTTGCCTGCGAGATGGCAATATTACGCACGCCGGGCTGTACCGTTGCGGTGCGGTTTTTAGGCTCTAGCTTGAGTATTTTGTTGAATTTTGCAAGGCTCAGTAAAATGCCGTTATCGAGTGGTAAGGCACCACCGGATAAACCCGTTCCCGCACCACGTGCCACAACCGGTATTTCGTGTTGATAGCAAAGACAAAGTATGGCTTGAACCTGCTCAACGGTTTCGGGCAGTACAACAATAAGTGGCAAGTGCCTGTAGGCCGATAAGCCGTCGCACTCATAAGGATGCATATCTTCGGCTTCATGCAAAACAGAATCGGCCGGTAATAATTTATGTAATTCACTTAACAGTAAACTTTTATCAAGCACACCTGCGTTTAAACAGCTACTCGGTGATTTGGTTTTGTTATCTGTATTCATCTATTCAATGACTGTTAGTGCAACTAAAAATGTTTTTATCTCGGTTTCAATGCAAACTCCTTCTGCGTATTTATAATCAATTATTATGCCATGTTGTCTCGCTATAGACGAGGCATTAAAAGCTTGTCATGATAGTGATCAATAACGTACAAATAACAAGGCTAAGTGTTGTTTGCATAAAAATGTCTGTGCTGTATGAAAAATCATTGACATAATATGCCATAGCAATACTTAAATAATAATTATCAGAACTATAAGGAGATAGATAATGTACTTTGACGAAAATTCCCTTTTAGGTGCTCCCGTATCACGTGCTGCGTATAGTGACCGTACTGCCTGGTTAATGGCTGAAATGTCGCGCCTAGCTTATTTTAAATTTGAAGGTGAGGATGGCCTGGATGCATTAGCCGAGGCTTTAATGCAGCTTGATAATAAAAAGATGTTTATTAAAAAAGTAAAAGAAATGATTTTGACTGGCACAGACACAAAGTCTGAAGCCGAAGATAAATTAGGTATACATTTAGATTTAGCCGGTTTTAAACTCGTTAAACCATTTAATAACAAAGATACCCAGGCTTTTTTGGCCGTTCGTGAAAGCGATAAAATGGCTGTGTTAGCTTTTCGGGGAACTGAAATGAATATTGCTGATATTCGAACGGATCTAAAAACAACATCGATTGATATTGATGGCTTCAGCGTTCATGAAGGCTTTTACAAAGCATTTAAAATGATCGATAAAGATGTTAAAGACGAACTTAAAGCGCTTGGTGATGATTATGTTTTATATATTACTGGGCATTCCCTTGGAGGAGCTTTAGCTTTATTGGCTGCTAAATATCTTGGTTCTGATAGCCTGGGTGCATGCTATACCTTTGGTGGTCCTCGGGTTGCTTCACAGGAATTTAGTCAATCGATAAAAACACCTATTTATCGTGTTATTAACGCGGCCGATATTGTTCCGCGTATACCGCCCGCATTTTTACCGCGACTACTTGTTTATTTCCTGCCTTATTTACCGGTTCCTTTTTTGCGTTCTTTGTTGATAAATTTCTTTAAGAAAATGATTGGTTATCGGCATCATGGTGATATGCGACAGTTAACCGCCTGTTTGGCCGATTTTTCAGATCTGAAGTTACTCGCCAACCCAAATATGGTTGATCGTGGGATACAGCTGGTTAAACGCTGGATAAGTACGTGGGGAAAGGCTGCCGCTGCGGATCATAGTATCGAAATTTACAGTAATAAATTAAAACAATATGCAATAAAGCGTAGTCAAATTTAAGATTAGCAAAAAATCACACAGGCTTTAATCGAAACAAAAGAAGGAAAATACTTTTCTTTTAGGTATTTAAATTTGGGTTATTTGTTTAAAATAACCAGATGAAGATAAAAACTATAGTATTAGGTATAGCATTTGCAATTATTTCGTTGTCTGGTTTTGCTAACTCAAAACAATCTGTTACGCATGATAAAATTACCGGTACTGGCACCTGGGCAGTAAACAAGCATGGTGTTTATTTTTCTTTAACGCAAATTTTACCTGAACAGGCGCAGGCATTTTTTGTCAACCGAGGCTTTACTCTTAAACAAATAGAACCTTATGTGGTTTCATGTGTTTATATGACGGTGATACGCAATGATTCTGCTCCCGGTACCATCCACTTTATTAGCAATAACTGGTCGGTTTTGTATAAGGGTAAACCGCATGCTTTAACATCGGTTGAGCAGTGGATAAAAAAGTTAACGACGAATACCACTAAAAAATCAGCGTTAATTGCGTTTCGTTGGGGACAGTTTCCACCGGAGCAGGAATACGAGCCAGGTGGGGACTGGAATCAGGGGATGTTATCAATTGGCTTACCGGCAGGCAGTCGTTTTGATATGACGGCTAGCTGGGATGTTGAGGGTAAAGTTTATAAAGCAAAGTTAAAAGGTGTGCAGTGTGCTAAATAAAAAATTATATCGAAAAAGTTTGTTAGTAACGTCAACAATTTTACTGCTTGTCGGCTCTGTGGCTTTTACCAGTTATGCTGCCGAACTGCCGCCGTTAACACATAAATTAACAGCCATTAAAAAAATAATAAAAGCACCGGGGCTGCGCCTGAAGAATCTGGATGATGAAATTATTGATATAAAGGATTTACAAGGTAAAATTATTGTTGTTAATTTTTGGGCAACCTGGTGCCCACCTTGTCGTCGTGAAATGGGCTCGCTAGAACGTTTACATCTGGCAACCAAAGATAAAAATGTGGTGGTACTTGCTGTCGATATTGGTGAAGACCTTGATACCGTATTTTCTTTTATGGGGCAGGTTGAGCCTTCGCCTACTTTTTCTATCCTTCTTGACCTGGATGCGACAGTAATGAAGCGTTGGAAAGTTAAAGGCTTGCCCACAACTTTCGTTGTCTCACCTGATGGCAATATTGCTTATCGTGCAGTGGGTGGGCGGGAACTTGATCACCCGGATATACAATGGGCGATTTTAAAGCTAAACAAATAATATACGTAAGTAGAGCCGCGTCTTTGTGACAGACTGTATTGCGACAACCATTATATTAGCCTCAAACTAGCAATGTTCTTCATTTTATTGCTTACATCGTTAACGATATAAGCAATAAAGGGAAGGGGGTACGTTGTCATTAAATTGTCGTTTTAAAATACAGACGTAATAACATCTTGTTATTTAAATCTTTTTTCTCCTTTCAATTCCCTAACAATGCCTAAGTAATTTTTTCTAAATAAACACCAAAAGTACTAAAGTGTTTTACTAGGTTATCCGATATAAATTATTAAATGTAAGGTTAAATTCTTACAGTGGCCATTGTGCGGTCATTTTAACTGAGGGAAAAACAATGAAGTTAAGACTTAATATGAAATTGACAGTAAAGAATAAACTGTTGTTTGGTTTTGGAGCGCTTATTCTGATTATGACTGTTTTAGCGGTTAAGAATTTTGTTGGTATGAAAAATATCAACGCCCTGGAAGACCGTTTACTGCATTTGCGTGTCCCCACCGTTTTAGCGGCGGCGCAATTAGAAAACGGTATTAATCTTTCTCTGGCGGGCTTACGTGGTTATATGATTTTGGGTAAAGACTCTAAAAAAGGTGCCGTGATGAAAAAGACACGTCTGGAAGGTTGGAAAAAAATAGACGATGCCGTGGTGCAAATGCGTAAATTCTCTCAAAGTTGGACAAATCCAGAAAACATTAAAAAGTTTAAGCAAATGGAAGTGCATGTTGAAGCGTTTCGTAAGGCGCAGCAAGAAGTTGAAAATATATCCAATACGCTCGAAGAAGTACCGGCTTTTAAAACGTTATTAACTCTGGCTGCACCACATGCAAAAAAAGTACTAACGGCGATTAGTGTCCTTATAAATGAGGAGGCAGCATTGGAGGCCACACCAGAGCGTAAACAAATGCTTAAGTTAATGGCAGATAGTCGCGGTTCTTTTGCGATTGGTTTAGCGAATATTCGTGCTTATTTATTATCGGGAGATACTCAATTCCGTGATACTTTTAATGCAAAATGGAAAGTGAACAGTGCTCGTTTTAAACTGTTATTGAATATGACGGGGATAATGACCTCAACACAGATGACTGCATGGAAGAGTTATAAAAAACATCGAATGGAATTCTCTGAATTCCCACCTCTTATGTTTAAACAACGTAGCGCAGAAGACTGGAACCTGGCTAATCATTGGTTAGGCACCAAGGCGGCACCTCAGGCTAAAGCCATTATGAAAATTTTAACCGCAATGCGGGTTAACCAAGATAAACTGGAACAAAGGGATGTTGTATTACTGGCAGAAGAGTCTTCGTCAATGGAAGCAATGATGATAGCAGGATCAACGATAGGTGTTATCTTGGGTATTCTGGTTGCACTATACATTAGTAAGTCGATTTCCGTACCGCTTGAACGAGTCGTTACGCGTGCTAAGCAAATAGCTGCAGGCGATTTAACGGGTGAGGCAATTCCAACCCGTGGTAATGATGAGTTAACTGAGCTTACTCGTTCTGTCAATGAAATGAACAGCAGTTTACAGTCAATTATCCAGCAGGTTGCAACGTCTGCCAATGAGTTATCTGCAGCAGCGGGTCAATTGCAGAGTTCGGCAACGTTGACCAATCAGGGAATGGATAATCAACGTATGGAGACTGAGCAGGTTGCAACCGCAATGAATCAAATGAGCGCTACTGTGCAGGAGGTTGCACAAAATGCCAGCCTTGCCGCGCATGCTGCAACGGAAGCCGATAATGCTGCAGCACAGGGGCATAGTCTGGTTTCTGAAAACATGAATAGTATTACAAAATTGGCCGATGGAATTGAGGCCGCTTCACAAACCATTAATCGACTGGGTGAAGACACCAACAGTGTCGATAATATTGTTGCGGTCATTAACGGTATCGCCGAACAAACTAACTTACTGGCATTAAATGCCGCAATTGAAGCGGCTCGGGCTGGCGAGCAAGGTCGAGGCTTTGCTGTTGTAGCTGATGAAGTCCGTACCTTGGCGGCGCGGACTCAGGATTCTACTGAAGAAATTCGCACGATGCTGGATAAATTAAAAGTTGGTGCCAGTGAAGCGGTGACCGCAATGGAACGTGGACATGAACAAGCCCAAAATAGTGTTGAGCAAGCGAGTCATGCAAGTACTGCTATTGATGATATTACCCGTGCTGTCGCATCTATTAGTGAAATGAACACACAAATTGCTACAGCGGCAGAAGAGCAGAGTTCGGTTGCTGAAGAAATGAACCGCAGTGTAGTGCAAATTAGTTCTGAAGCCGATGCGACGTTGAAGAACACACAAGATACCAGTGCGGCAGCAGTACAGGTTGAAGGTTTATCGGACTCGTTGCAAAAAATTATTTCGCAGTTTAAAGTTTAGTTAGCATTTTACTTTTATTTGTTGACTTGTTATTCATGCCACTAGCGGAAGCATGAAGTAAATAGATTCCCGCCTGCGCGGGAATGACGTAGTTTAATTTATCCCGGACAGTCGTAGTGCGTTGGTGCGGGAATAACGATGTTTAGTTTATTTTAGGCGCAGCCTAATTTAGTTTTTTTACCCGAAACTTCCGTCCCTTTATTTTACCTTCTGTTAATATTTTGAGGGCTTGTTTAGCCACTGGGCGTTCGATGGCAACAAACGCTAGCGTATCAAAAATATCAATTTTACCTATTTGTTTGCCATTAAGTCCGCTGTTTGCTGTTAGCGCGCCCAGTATATCGCCTGCACGAATTTTATTTTTGCGTCCGGCATTAATTTGTAAGCTAACCATTAAGGGGGATGGTTTGTAGTTTTTTGCAGCGCTCAATGAAGTCGGCTTATTTATTTTAACTGCACCATTCTGGTATTCTTCTATCGCAATTATTTTTTTTGCTTCCGACGCCATAAACAGGCTTAAGGCTAAACCCTCTTTACCTGCACGACCGGTTCGACCAATACGATGGATATGTATTTCCGGGTCATGGGCTAGTTCGTAGTTAATCACCGCTGCTAAGTCTTTAATATCGAGCCCACGTGCGGCAACATCGGTTGCGATTAAAATGGAACTGCTTTTATTTGCAAACTGGACTAATACCCGGTCACGATCTTTTTGTTCCAAATCGCCATGTAAGGCTTGAGCATGAAAACCTTGTTGCCACAAGTCTTCGGCTAGTTCATTACATTGTTGTTTGCGGTTACAAAATACAACACAGGATTCCGGTTTGTAATGACGTATCAAGTCGACTAATGTTTTAGCGCGTTCGCCTTTTTGTATTTCGTAAAAGACTTGTTTTATTTTGCTTTCGGCATGGGTTGATTCAACGCGCAACTCAATTGGTTTTTTCTGAATGGAGTGACTGACACTTTTTATTTGCTCAGGGTAGGTTGCCGAGAACAGTAAGGTTTGTCTTTGCGTTGGGGTGTAGTCAATAATGCGCATAATGTCGTCATAAAACCCCATGTCGAGCATGCGATCAGCTTCATCCAATACCAGTGTTTGCAGGTTCTCAAGTTGTAAGGTGCCTTTTTGTAAATGTTTTAACAATCGGCCAGGGGTGCCGACAACAATATGTGGATTATGCTGTAACGAGGCTAGTTGTGGCTGAATAGGTGTGCCGCCACATAAGGTGATAATTTTTGTATTGGCAATGGCTCGCGCCAGCCGACGTGTTTCTTTACTGACCTGATCGGCAAGCTCGCGGGTGGGGCAAAGTACCAGGGCCTGAGTTTGGTATTGTTTAGAGTCCAGTTTATGCAATAAGCCAATGGCAAAAGCGGCTGTTTTGCCACTGCCTGTTTTGGCCTGAGCAAGGATGTCGCTACCTTTTAAAATTTCAGGCAGACTAAGCGCTTGTATAGGTGTCATCTCTTTGTATTCAAGAGCTTTTAGGTTAGTTAAAAAGTCAGAATTTAGAGTTAGAGAGGAAAAAGAGTTTGTGGTCACGGCTGGATAATCTTTAGTAATCTGTAATACCGTATAATAGCAGATTGAGAGGCGGCTTTGTTGATAGTTTATTAGTGTAATAAAGTTAACCTTGAAACTAACGCCACACCAATTCCATATCCTACTCTTATACCCAACTCAAAGGTTAACGGCTATGAAGTTGACCGCCAAGCGCAAGACGAAGCTTGATTGTTCCCGTGCGCAAAGGCTTTCTGTATCTGCTTGCCGTTATGGGCGGGCATTCAAGCAAGCTATTGTCCTGGCGATTGAGCAACTGTCTGGACACTGCTTTACCTTCCGGATTGCCAAAAGCTGTAAGAGGTATCCCTTATAAATGATAGCTGACTGTGTCAGGGATGAGGTTCACTTCAATTTTTCAACCAGGATATAGCTCTAGCTTGATATACGAGCATTAACCGTTAGGCCTTATTCCTTAATATATATACTGTACATTTACCCCTATAAAGGTAAAATAGCGCTCTTTAATTTTAGTGCCCGTATCCCGTAGCAGTCCCCTTACAAGTATCTTTAATTTTTCAGACACTTAAGACTATTTTATTCATTTTTAAGAGACGTTTAATGACAATACGAACACGATTCGCACCCAGCCCAACGGGTTATTTACATATTGGCGGTGCGCGTACAGCACTTTTTTCCTGGTTATATGCCCGCAAACATGGTGGTCAATTTATATTACGAATTGAAGATACTGACCGTGAACGCTCAACCGAAGAATCGGTTAATGCAATTTTAGAAGGCATGAGCTGGATGGGGCTCGATTATGATGAAGGCCCATTTTATCAAACAGACAGGTTCGATCGTTATAAAGAAATTATCCAAACGTTAATGGAAACCGGTCATGCATACCGTTGCAGTTGCACAAAGGAACGACTGGAAAAACTACGCGAAGATCAAATGGCTGCAAAACAAAAGCCACGTTATGATGGTTGCTGTCGAAACAAGTCTGTGAGCGCAGATGAACCGCATGTTATTCGTTTTAAAAACCCACTCGAAGGTTCGGTAGTGGTTGATGACTTAATTCGAGGCAAAGTCGTTTTTCAAAACAATGAGCTGGATGATTTAATTATTGCCCGTACCGATGGCACCCCAACATATAACTTAACCGTTGTTGTAGATGATATGGATATGCAAATTAACCATGTTATTCGTGGTGATGACCATTTAAATAACACACCACGACAAATGAATATTTTAAAAGCTCTGGCTGCCGAGCCACCTAAGTATGCGCATGTACCAATGATTTTAGGTGAAGATGGTAAACGTTTATCTAAACGTCATGGCGCAGTGAGTGTCATGCAGTATAAAGATGAAGGTTATTTACCTGAGGCGTTACTGAACTATTTAGTAAGACTGGGTTGGTCACATGGTGATCAGGAAATTTTTTCAATTGATGAAATGATAGAAAAGTTTGACCTGGCCGACGTAAACAAGTCAGCATCAACTTATAGTGTTGATAAACTACTTTGGTTAAACCAACAATATATAAAACAAAGCAGTACTGAACATATTGTACATCACCTCACTTCGCATTTAGCTAAGCTTGATATTGAGCCTACCGAGCATAAAAATTTGCATGATGTGATTCAGGCACAGCAAGATCGGGCCAAAACACTGGTTGAAATGGCTGATAGTAGTGTATTCTTTTTTAAAGACTTCACTGAATTTGAAGCCGCTGCGGCAAAAAAACATCTAAGACCGGTTGCCGCAGAACCTTTAAAAGCTGTACTCGATGCATTTGAAAAAATGACTGAATGGTCAGTTGATGTCATACATCAGGAAATTAATAATGTCGCCGAACAGCTTGATGTTAAGATGGGGAAAATTGGTATGCCGTTACGTGTCGCTATATGTGGACAGAGTAATTCCCCAGATATTAAATTAACCGCTTATTTAATAGGCAAAGAAAAATGCATGGCTCGCATTAAAATGGCACTTGAATTTATTAGGCGGCGCCAAACCGAGAAAAATTAATTATCAGTAAGTTAAAACAGTTAAACAAAGGTTTTTATACATGAGTTCTGAAGACAATAAAAATTTAAAGCCAAAGAATTTTATCCGTCATATTATCGATGCGGATATTGAAAGCAATAAAAATAACGGTAAAGTTGTCACCCGTTTTCCGCCAGAGCCCAATGGATACCTACATATTGGTCATGCAAAATCTATTTGTTTAAATTTTGGTATTGCCGAAGATTATAACGGTATCTGTAATTTACGTTTTGATGATACCAACCCGGCTAAAGAAGATGAAGAGTATGTTGAAGCCATTAAAACCGACGTGAAATGGCTAGGCTTTGACTGGCAAGACCGATTGTATTTTTCATCCGGCTATTTTGAAAAACTACATGACTATGCCGTTGAATTAATTAAAGCGGGCAAAGCTTATGTTTGTGATTTAAATGCAGAACAAACTAGAGAGTACCGTGGCAGCTTAACTAAGCCAGGTAAGGATAGCCCCAACCGACAACGAAGTATCGAAGAAAATTTACAACTGTTTAAAAAAATGCGCACCGGTGAATTTGAAGACGGTGCTTGCACCCTGCGCGCAAAAATTGATATGGCATCCGGTAATATTAATTTGCGTGATCCGGCTATATATCGAATACGCAAAGGTTTAACACATCATCAAACGGGTGATGCCTGGTCTATTTACCCAATGTACGATTTTACCCATTGTATTTCAGATGCACTTGAAGGTATTACCCATTCGCTATGCACCTTAGAGTTCGAAGATCACCGGCCATTGTATGACTGGTATCTGGATAACATCAGCATTGCCAGTCATCCTCGGCAAATTGAATTCTCTCGTTTAAATCTGGAATATACAATAACCAGCAAACGTAAACTCACCGAACTGGTTGCAAATAATCATGTAGAGGCCTGGGACGACCCTCGTATGCCAACCATCGCCGGTTTACGTCGGCGTGGTTTTACACCAGCTTCTATTCGAGACTTTTGTGATCGGATTGGTGTGACCAAGGTTGATAATACAATTGAAATGGGTGTACTTGAAAATTCTATTCGAGAAGACCTGAATGAAAATGCACCCCGTCGAATGGCAGTACTCGATCCGGTTAAAGTTGTTTTAGAAAACTACGATGCAGAAAAAATAGAAGAGCTGCAAGCACCTAACCATCCGCAGAAAGAAGAAATGGGTAAGCGTACTATCTATTTTTCAAAAGAGCTCTATATCGATCGTGCCGACTTTAAAGAAGAAGCTAATCGAAAATACAAACGCCTTGTTTTAGGTACCGAGGTTCGTTTACGAAATGCCTATGTGATAAAAGCCGAAAAAGTGATTAAAAACAAGCAGGGCGACATTATAGAGTTACGTTGTAGTTATGACCCTGAAACGTTAGGCAAAAACCCGGAAGGGCGTAAAGTAAAAGGTGTTATACATTGGGTATCGGCAAGCCATGCCATTGAAGCGGAAATCCGTTTATACGACCGTTTGTTTACCCACCCAACGCCTGATTCAGCCGAGGATAATACAACTTACCTTGATTTTATTAATCCTGAGTCACTTAAAATACTTGTAAATGCTTATGTTGAGCTAAGTCTAGCCGATAGTATTGCCGAACAAACATTCCAGTTCGAACGAGAAGGCTACTTTTGCCGTGATTTAGGCGAAAATACTAGCAAAAAGCTGATATTTAACCGTACCGTTACCCTACGAGATACCTGGGCTAAAATAGAAAAAAATTCCTAAATTTCAATATCCTTTTAATGCTCTTAATTATCAAAAATGCTAATACTAAACTCTTCAGGTTTAGTGATAGTCGTTGTAATTTTAAAGTGTAATCATCACATTCCATCATTCTGAGTGGCTGCTAATAATTCTTTGTGCCGGCACTCATAAGCCTCCGTTTTAATTGAAATTTGGGCTAAAGTATAAGTCGTTTGGGTCGACTCTATACTTAGTATTCAATTGTTCATGTAAATCAATAGTATTTTTATGCTTTCAAAAAAAAATACATTAATTTCAAGGAGATAACTAATGACGATAAATGGGCGGATGAGCTTTATACACGGTATTCTGATTTTTGCCTTGTTTGTAGTCAGTATAAATTTAAGCCATTCATCTGATGGTAAAGAAGCACCACTTTTTATTGAGGGTACGACAAAGGTATCAGCTGAGGGTGTTCTTGATATTGCAGCTGAAATCCCCAATCTTTTGATTATTGATGCGCGTATCAGAGCAGATCGTAAACAAGGTTATATTGAGGGTTCGGTGAGTTTGCCGGATATCGTTACTAATTGTTCTCGTTTGGCCAAGCTAGTCCCTAAAAAAAGTACCCCCGTGCTTTTCTATTGCAATGGCGTTAAGTGTGGACGTAGCGTTAAATCTTCCAGAATCGCTGTTAAATGCGGCTATAACAAAATCTATTGGTTTCGTGGTGGTTATGCCGAGTGGAAAGCTAAAAACTATCCCTTTATCAAAGACTAGTATCTAGAATCGATTGTGAGACTTTCTACTTTTTCTGTACGCAGTATTTTGGCCGCCATTCTTGCAACGATGGGCTTGTTGGCACTTGCCTTGGCTTTGCTCAGTGGTTCAATACATCGTGATTTAGTGTTAGATAATCAACAAAAAATGATAAGGGAAATAATACGGATTGAAGCGAAAGAACATTTAAAAGATTTAAATGATATATCACGAGATCTTGGGTTTGCGCTTCAGAGCACAAAATCATTTAAAAAAGCATTTAAAGAAGATGATATAAAAGCCTTACAGAAATTGTTGGACAACCAGTTTCATCAATATTTTGTGACAGGGAATGTAATTAAACTTGAACAACTTGTTTTACTGGATACAAATTTTGTTGTCTTGGCAGAGTCAACAGAAGGTTCTGTATTCTTTGCCAGGCAAGAACAGACAATTTGCCCGCAATTATTTAAACGTGCGCAACTTCGTACTGGTTATCAACGGATGAAAGTATTGCGTGATTTGTGTCAATATGGAAGTCAACCAATTTACTTAGTGATGGTGCCGGTAGGAGGTTTGAGATTAAAAGGTTATATATTAGTTATAACTGAGCCCACACACAATTTAGTTGCAATGGAATCTACCCTGGGGATGCCAATTAAATTTCAATCGCAAGATGGGAAAATTATTTTTCAATCAAAAACATGGCCACAACAGGAAAACGACTATCTAATTTCAAGATATAACTTGAAAGCAACAAAAAATAACATAGTAATGTCAATTTTAACGGCACAAAATATAAGCCAGCTTAGTCAATCATTGCGGCAGGCCAGGTTTGAGGTTCTCGTTATTTCAAGTATAGGAACTTTTTTAATTGTTCTATTGGGAATATTTATAATGCGTAAAACCATGCTCATTCCTTTAAATCTTCTTGCAGATAAATTAAACAGGCTACATTCAGACCAATCACATATTGGGGAGCAGCTAGAGCTGACTGGAGCAAAAGAAATATACAATATTACCCATGGTTTTAATGATATGTCGAAGAAGCTTAGTAGTTTATATAAGTCACTGGAACATATGGCTTACACAGATCCGTTAACTAAATTACCTAATCGAAATCAATTTCAGGCATCACTCGAAAATTTTATTACGCTTTATAACCAAACAAAAAGACCCTTTGCATTGTTCTTGATTGATTTAGATCGATTTAAAGGCGTTAATGATACGCTTGGGCACCATGTAGGGGATGAGTTATTAAAAGCTGTTAGTTTGCGTCTGCATAATATTCTACGAGATGATGATGTCCTGTGCCAGATTGACCATGAATTAATTTCTCAAATTGATGATGGTTTAGTCGCACGATTAGGTGGTGATGAATTTTCAGCAATTCTTACCGGTATTAATACGCTTGAGAGTTCTATCGTCGTTGCACGTAAATTAATTTTGGCAATGGAGGAGGCTTTTATAGTCAATGATCATAAGCTGACAATTGGACTTAGTATTGGTATTGCGATGTATCCGATGCACGGCGAAGATATGCACGCCTTGGTGAGCCATGCAGATATTGCTATGTATGATGCAAAAAATCGTAAATGTGGTTTTTCTATATACGATGCTACTCAAAATCAACATAGTTTGCATACTTTAAAGTTAGAGCAAGATCTTTTTGCAAGTATCAAGAAAAATGAAATGATACTTTATTACCAACCCAAAATATCAATGGCAGATGGAATGGTAAGTGGAGCAGAAGCACTCATTCGATGGCAACATTCCGAGAAGGGCTTGGTTTCTCCTGATGATTTTATTCCGATTGCTGAGCAATCTGGTTTTATCCAGCCATTGACTGAATGGGTACTCAATAAAGCTATGGAAGATTGTTCTAAATTATTGTCTATTAACAAACGTTTAAATATTTCAGTAAATTTATCTGCATTAAATTTACGTGATGAACGGATAGCCTCCGTGATTGTGAGTATGCTGGAAAAATGGTCTGTACCGCCAGAATTGCTTACACTTGAATTAACAGAAAGTGCCATTATGGACGATCCTGATTTTGCCATTAAAATATTAGCTGAACTGGATGCAATGGGTGTCTCACTGTCGATTGATGACTTTGGTACAGGACATTCATCGTTAGCTTATATTAAAAAATTACCGGTCGATGAACTAAAAATTGATAAATCATTTATTTTTAATATTGCCGAAGACAGTGATAATGAAGCGATTGTTCGGGCCGTTTTGGTTCTTGGCCACCACATGAAATTATCCGTTGTTGCAGAAGGTATAGAAGATGCTGAGACTTTAGCGAAGATGAAAGAGTTAGGCTGTGATATCGCTCAAGGATATTACTTTGCCAAGCCCATGCCTTTTGACGAGTATGTCGCGTGGCTGGACCAGGGAGCCAGAGAGCGAATTATGTCCTAAGACTGGTATATCGCTGTAATTTGCCTGGAAAATAACGAAAATGACCAAATTCTGTCGCTGTACGATTGCAAAAATGGCCTATTTGCAGCTGAAGTATTCGCTAGATCGTTGTAGATAAAGATGGCGCAGAAGGGTTTAAAAAATAAATCCGGCATCTAGCTCTAAGTTATTGATAATTAGCTAATAAAGCCGTTAATTATCCTTGACAGTTTTCCCTTGCTCGCGTAAAGTGCGCCCTTCTTTCGCGGGGCTATAGCTCAGCTGGGAGAGCGCTACACTGGCAGTGTAGAGGTCGGCGG
>CAZDEC010000061.1:0-17988 GCA_964504295.1 uncultured Thioalkalispiraceae bacterium | reverse complement strand
AAAAGAATTGCTAAAATTTATAGGGGAACTGAGATGAGTTCTGGAAATATTGTACAAATCATTGGTGCTGTTGTTGATGTGAAATTTTCACGTGATGCAATGCCAGCCATTTATAATGCATTAACAGTTACTGACACGGGTTTAACACTCGAAGTTCAACAGCAGTTAGGTGATGGTGTTATTCGTGCTATCGCGATGGGAACCAGTGATGGTTTGAAACGGGGCATGGCAGCGACGGATAATGGTAAGCCGATTCAAGTACCAGTAGGTCAAGGTACATTAGGTCGCGTAATGGATGTTTTAGGTAAGCCCATCGATAACGCGGGCGAAGTTAAAGCTGACAAATACATGCCGATTCACCGTAAGCCACCTGCTTATGATGAACAATCTTCAGCTGTTGAAATCTTCGAAACAGGAATCAAAGTAATCGATTTAATCATGCCTATTTCTAAGGGTGGTAAAATTGGTTTATTCGGTGGTGCTGGTGTTGGTAAAACAGTAACACTGATGGAACTCATTCGTAACATCGCTGTAGAACACAGTGGCTTCTCAGTATTCGCCGGTGTTGGTGAGCGTACTCGTGAAGGTAACGATTTCTACTACGAAATGGAAGAAGGCGGCGTACTGGATAAAGTAGCATTGGTTTACGGACAAATGAATGAGCCTCCAGGAAATAGACTTCGTGTAGCATTAACAGGTTTAACCATTGCGGAAAATTTCCGTGATGAAGGTCGTGACGTATTGATGTTTGTTGATAACATTTACCGTTACACACTTGCGGGTACAGAAGTATCGGCACTGCTTGGTCGTATGCCATCTGCGGTAGGCTATCAGCCAACACTTGCAGAAGAAATGGGCGTACTTCAGGAACGTATTACATCGACTAAAACAGGTTCAATCACATCGTTCCAGGCGGTATACGTACCTGCAGATGATTTAACGGATCCATCACCCGCAACCACCTTCTCTCACTTAGACGCAACTTTAGTATTGTCGCGTCAAATCGCAGAGCTTGGTATTTACCCTGCGGTAGACCCACTTGATTCAACCTCACGCGTACTTGATCCATTAGTTATCGGTGAAGAACATTATAATGTTGCACGTGCGGTTCAAGGAACATTACAGAAGTATAAAGAGTTAAAAGATATCATCGCAATCTTAGGTATGGACGAATTATCTGAAGAAGATAAATTAGTTGTAACCCGTGCTCGTAAGATGCAACGTTTCTTATCACAACCTTTCTTCGTAGCAGAAGTATTCACTGGTGCACCCGGTAAATATGTAACGGTTAAAGATACAATTAAAGCCTTTAAAGAAATTAACGAAGGCAAATACGATGACCTGCCAGAGCAAGCGTTCTATATGGTTGGCGGTATCGACGAAGTTGTTGAAAAAGCAAAAACGTTATAATGCTTTAATATATTAAGCGGAGAAGTCTCCCCTTGAGAAACTCCACCCTAATATAATAGAGGGTGGGGGAATTTTGAAAATTAATAAAGGTATAAAGTCATGGCTATGACAATGCATTTAGATATCGTAAGCGCAGAGCATGAGATTTTTTCAGGTGTTTGCGAAATCGTTATTGCTCCGGCGGTAATGGGTGAAGTGGGTATTTACCCTCGTCACACACAAATGCTAACACCATTAAAACCTGGTGAAGTGCGTATTACCAAGCAAGGTGGTGAAGAAGAATCTATCTATGTGTCGGGTGGAATGTTAGAAGTACAGCCACATGTAGTAACCATTCTTTCTGATACCGCCGTTCGTGCTGCTGACTTAGATGAAGCAGCGGCTATGGAAGCAAAAGAAAAAGCCGAGCAAGCATTAAAAGATCAATCCGGTGAAATGAATGTTGCCGATGCACAGGCGCAACTTGCTGAAGCAATGGCACAGCTGCAGGCTATTTCACGCATGCGAAGTAAAATGAAAGGTTAATCGATATTGATTAGCTGTATAATAAAAAAGGCGGTTATACTGCCTTTTTTTGTAAGTAAAAAATGTTAACCACAACGAGCATGACCGCACCCCAGGAGTATTTTTCCTTCGTTGTGTTCTTCGTGGTTAAATAAAATATATTTAAGAGTAATAAAATGTCAGATAAAGTAGCAAATCAAAAAGTCGTTACCTTCACTTATTCCATTATGGATGAGCAAGGTAACATTCAGGAACAGTCCGATATGCCAATGGCTTATGTTCACGGTTCAGACGATCGTGTTATTCCTAAAATTGCAGAGGCGATGGAGGGTAAGCAGGTTGGCGATAGCATTAAAGTGGCGGTTCCACCAAAAGAAGGTTTTGGTGAATATGACGGTTCACTTATTTTTAGAGACAAGTTAGAAAATGTTCCTGAAGAATATCGTGAGCTCGGTAAAGAAGCACAATTTCAAAATGAAGACGGTCAAACAAAAACAATGATTGTTACTAAAATTGAAAATGGTGAAATTGAATTAGACGGTAACCATCCTTATGCTGGTAAAACTATGACGTTTAATTTAAATATTAAAGAAATTCGTGATGCGACCAAAGAAGAAGTTGGTTCGGGTATTGCTGCACAAAATGCTATTCCGGATAATCGTAAGCACTAGATTTTCGGTTTAAAAAATTATTAACCACGGCGGTACAGCGGACACGGCGAAAATCAAAATATTTTACTGTCATTGCGAGCGATAGCGCGGTAATCTTGATCGTTACGCCACGAATTTTAAAGATTGCCACGCTATCGCTCGCAATGACATCCTTAATTTAAATTGTCTTTCGCCGTGTTGCTCTGAATGTTATTTGAAATAACATGAAAAAAATATTTTTTGACTTTCGTTGTGTCCGATGTGGCTAAACAATAATTAAATTAGAGAAAAGATATGAGTAACGTTAGTGTCATTATTTTAGCGGCAGGCCAGGGCTCAAGAATGAAGTCGGCTTTGCCAAAAGTCCTCCACCCTATCGCTGGCAAAGCTTTAGTCCAGCATGTTATCGATACCTCCTATCAATTAAACGCCAATAAAATAATTGCTGTTTATGGTCACGGTGGCGATATTGTTCCTAAAACAATTGCTGACGATAAGGTAACCTGGGTTGTGCAAGCCGAGCAGCTTGGCACTGGTCATGCAGTTGATCAGGCTATGCCGGAAGTAGATGACGCTGATATCGCACTGGTTTTATACGGCGATGTGCCCCTAACCAAAATAGACACCCTTGAGCCATTAATTGCCATGGCTGAAAATGATTTTGCCTTGCTCACCGTCCATTTAGATGACCCAACCGGTTATGGTCGCATTGTTCGAAATGCCAATGGCATTGTGGAGCGTATTGTTGAACATAAAGATTCAAGTGATGAAGAAAAATTAATATCAGAAATAAACACCGGCATACTCGCGGTTAACGCCGGTAAGTTACGCGCCTGGTTAAAGCAACTCGATAACAGCAATGCACAAGGTGAGTATTATTTAACCGATGTTATCGCCATGGCGGTTGCCGACGGCATGACGGTTAAAACGGTTAACCCACAAAGCGAAGAAGAGGTTCTCGGGGTAAACAGCCGTACACAATTAGCAGAATTAGAAGGTTTTTATCAATTAAACAAGGCGCAAAAGTTAATGGAACAAGGCGTCACAGTCATTGATCCGACGCGACTGGATATCCGGGGAAACCTAACTGTGGGCAAGGATGTCACTTTAGACATTAATGTTATATTAGAAGGTGATGTTAGTATCGGCGATAACGTCACTATTGGCGCAAATTGCGTGATTAAAGATTCTATAATTGAAAACAATGTAGTTATGCAGCCGATGTGCTGTGTTGAACAGGCCGTTATAGGGGCTGATAGCAAAGTGGGTCCCTTTGCGCGTCTTCGCCCCGGAACGAAGCTATCTGCAGAAACGCATGTTGGCAATTTTGTAGAGATTAAGAACTCTAATGTAGAAAAAGGCAGTAAAATTAACCACTTAAGTTATATTGGTGACACAGATATGGGCGCAGGCGTTAATATCGGTGCGGGTACAATCACCTGTAATTACGACGGTGCAAATAAACATCGAACAAAAATTGGTGATAATGTGTTTGTTGGCTCCTCTACACAGCTTATTGCGCCGGTTAAAGTTGGTGATGGCGCAACCATCGGCGCGGGCTCAACAATTACTAAAGATACACCAGAAAATGAGTTAACATTAACAAGGGCCAAGCAAACATCCATAAAAGGTTGGCAGCGGCCGACTAAGGATAAGAAATAGAAAGATAAGAAGCGGAAAGATAAGAAATAAGTTAACCACAGCGGGCACAACGAAAAGACTTAAAGTAAAAAAATCTGCCATTGCGAGCGATTGCGTGGCAATCTGGTTTCAGGCTCCACAGATTGCTTCACAATTTGGAAATTTTCACTCACTACGGATGGCTGGAATCACTAATAAATATTATAAGTTTTTCTTTGCGCTCTTAGTGGTATGGAGAGTTAATCTTTAATAGCTTGAATGTATACTTTAGTGCCTTTGTGGTTGATAATTTTATGTTAACGGAGTTAATCAAGTATGTGCGGTATTGTTGGAGCAGTAGCAGAACGAGATGTCGTTCCAATCCTTATAGAAGGTTTAAAGCGTTTAGAATATCGCGGTTATGATTCTGCCGGTGTTGCGGCTGTTGATGGTGACGGTTGCATCAACCGTGTTCGTATGCCAGGTAAAGTGGTTGAACTAGAAAAAGAAGCGCTTAAGGCAAACCTTAATGCACATCTTGGTATTGCGCATACCCGCTGGGCGACTCATGGCGAACCCACACAAAATAACGCCCACCCTCATGTTTGCAGAAAGTCGGTTGCTGTTGTACACAATGGCATTATTGAAAACCACGAAGAGCTTCGTGCCACACAAATTAAAGCAGGTTATGAATTTACTTCTGATACTGATACCGAAGTAATTGCTCACCAGGTTTATGAGCATCATATCGCACAGAAAAAAGATTTACTAACGGCGGTAAAAGATTCGGTAAAAGAATTCGATGGCGCCTACGGGCTTGGTGTGGTGAGTAATAAAGAGCCGGGGCGATTGGTCGCTGCGCGTAGTGGTAGCCCGCTCGTCATTGGTGTTGGTATTGGTGAGTATTTTATCGCTTCTGATGTTGCAGCCCTGTTACCTGTTACACAACGTTTTATCTTTTTAGAAGAAGGTGACATTGCCGATATCACGCGCAACTCACTCACTATATACGACATAAACGATAACGTTGTTGAACGTGAGATTAAAGAAAGTGAATTAACGGCTGACTCTGTTGAACGTGGCGAATATCGTCATTACATGCTTAAGGAAATTTATGAGCAAGCTCGTGCAGTAACCGATACGTTAGAAGGCCGCATTACTGGCAATAAAGTTTTAGAAGAAACCTTTGGTATTAAAGCAAAAGAAATTTTTGACAAAGTTCAAGGCGTACATATTATTGCCTGTGGAACCAGTTATCACTCAGGTCTGGTAGCAAGGCATTGGTTCGAAACGTTAGCGGGCGTACCCTGTAGTGTAGAGGTAGCCAGCGAGTTTCGTTACCGTAAGCCAGTAGTCAGAAAAAATTCCTTAATTGTTACTATTTCTCAATCAGGCGAAACAGCCGATACATTAGCGGGTTTAAAAGAAGCAAAACGTTTAGGTTTTGGTCAGTCACTAACAATTTGTAATGTAGCGGAAAGTTCGTTAACAAGAGAAAGTGATTTAACGCTGTTAACCCGTGCCGGGCCAGAAATTGGTGTCGCCTCAACAAAAGCTTTTACGACCCAGCTTGTCGCCTTGCTTATGTTGGTCATTGTTGTTGGCCGTCGTCATGGTATGACCGATAAAAAAGAAGCCGAGCTAGTTAAACAACTGGCGGCTTTGCCAGCGAAGATTGATCAAGTCCTGAAAATGGATGATGAAATAAAAGAAATTTCAGAAATGTTTGCAGACAAACGCCATGCACTATTTTTAGGTCGAGGCCTGCACTACCCAGTGGCAATGGAAGGCGCCTTAAAGTTAAAAGAAATTTCCTATATTCATGCCGAGGCTTATCCTGCCGGTGAGCTAAAGCATGGCCCACTTGCTCTGGTTGACGCAGAAATGCCCGTTATTTCGGTTGCGCCAAATAATGAAATGCTGGAAAAACTCAAAAGCAATTTACAGGAAGTAAAAGCGCGTGGTGGAGAATTATTTGTTTTTGCCGATGAAAAATCGCACTTTAAAGAAGATGAGAATATCCACGTTTTAAATGTGATTGAATGCGACGACGAAACCTCACCGATTATTCATACTATTCCGCTGCAACTCCTGTCCTACCATGTTGCTATATTGAAAGGCACGGATGTTGACCAGCCACGTAATTTAGCCAAGTCAGTTACGGTCGAGTAACCACGGGCTAAGATAAGACTAATCGCGCTGAAGCATGACATAAGTCGCACCCATATGGTGCAATCATTGTGTCTAATGTTATAAACTAGATATATTTCAATATGTTAGAATATGGCATAGTATTTGCTAATACGCTGATATAACATTTATGATATGGAGTACTCCCGAATGACGAGTTTAAGCATGAGAGCTAATTTTCTCTCATTTTCTGGCCGTGCGAGAATTTTACACGCGACCTGGTTTGCCTTTTTTGTGACGTTTCTTGTCTGGTTCAATCATGCTCCTTTACTGCTATTTATTCAGGAAACAATGGGTTTAACGGATGACCAGATAAAAACCCTGTTGATATTGAATGTCGCCTTAACCATTCCAGCACGTATCGTTATGGGCATGTTGGTTGACCATTTTGGGCCACGTAAAACCTATTCGGCCACGCTCGTGATTACGGCAGCGCTAGCTTTCTTATTTGCAACCGCAACAAGTTTTGAAGCTCTGGCGCTAGCTCGTTTTTTAATGGGCTTTGTGGGTGCCGGTTTTGTTATCGGTATTCGATTAATCAGTGAATGGTATCCCGCAAAGCAACTGGGTTTAGCTGAAGGCATTTATAAAGGATTGGGCAATGTCGGCTCAGCTGTCGCGGCAGTAACCTTGCCGACAATTGCCATTGCCTTCGGCGGTGATGATGGTTGGCGTTATGCCATGGGCATCACCGGCGTAATCGCTTTAATCTATGCGTTTATTTATTACAATTTAGTGACTGATACGCCGATAGGCTCGACATATTTTAAGCCAAATAAATCAGGTGGCCTTGAAGTCACCAGTAAGCGTGACTTTTATTTTTGTTTGCTAATGAATATTCCGATGGTGGGTGCACTTGCAGTTTTAACCTGGAAAGTAAGTTTATTAGGCATGTTAAGCGAAACTGCAGCCTATAGTATTTATATTTTACTGGTTGCCATTTATATTTACCAATCGCAACAAATTTACAAAGTAAATAAAGAGATATTCAAAAAACCTGTTGAAGAAATGTTGCGTTACAATTTTAAACAAGTGGCTATTTTAAGTATTGCATATGCTGTTACATTTGGCTCTGAGCTTGCGGTTGTTTCTATGTTGCCACTATTTTTTAAAGATATATTTTTAGTGCCTATTGCTTTAGCCGGTATACTGGGAGCAAGCTTTGCGGTTATTGATGTTGTCTCCTGCCCTTCTGGTGGTTTTATTAGCGACAAATTTGGTCGAAAAAAATCACTGGTTATTTTGCTAGTGGGCGCGGCTATCGGATTTTTTGTTATGTCACAAATAACGAATGAATGGCCAATCAGCTTGGCTGTCGTCACTATTATGTTATGTTCATTTTTCCTTGGCTCTGCCGCGGGTGGTGTTTTCGCACTCGTGCCCTTAATTCGGCGCCGTCTAACCGGGCAAATCGCTGGACAGGTCGGTGCCTACGGTAATATTGGTGCAGTATTATTTTTAACCATTTATTCTTTTGCTACACCTTCACAGTTCTTTTTATGCATTTCAATTAGTATTGCGGTTGCCGCTTTTGCATCATTGTTTTTAGACGAGCCACAAGGCGCAATGGCAGAAATTTTACCTGATGGAACCGTGCAAATGATCGAGGTACATTAGTCATACGTAAACAATTTGTTACAAGCTTGGGCAAAAGCATATTAAAAAACATGGATACTTACAGCCTGATTGATGATGTCGCGGTCTTTACGCAAGAACATAATTTTTTGAATAAGGAGAGTGCTTTTCTTACAGGGCTAGCGATTTATAAAATATTATTTGACTAACTTGTATACAGACCGTTAGTTTTTAAGATGCTAGGATAGCTTTTAAAATAACAGGGATGTAAAAATGAGAAAATTAATCATTGTTTTTGTTAGCTTATATTTTACTGGGCTTGTAACAGGTTGTGGTGGAGGGGCTAACGAAGACCTTCGCAGTACAATTTCACCCGTATCTGCCGCCACGGTAGGGCAACTTTCTGGTAAGATTTTAGACGGTAAAACAGGGTAGCCCGCAGCCGCTATAACAGTAAGTGCTGGCTCACAAAACACCACAACAGCAAGTGATGGAAGTTATACGCTGAGTAATATAGAGTTTGCCGAAAGGCTTATTGTTACTATTACTGGCAATGGGTTTGCTGAGCAGTCTCGAATTATCCGCCTACTACTATACCTTTATATTTTTATGATAAAACCAAAGGCGCCTGGTTAAAAGAAGGTAGTGCAACACTCGATACAAGCGACCCGGCAAAGAAATATTATGAAGGTTCAGTCAGTCATTTTTCAACCTGGAATGCTGACGTACTCTATCCGCAAATTAATATTACAGGTTGTGTAGAAGATTCAAATGGTAACCGAGTTACGGGCGTGAATGTGATTGCAGAAGGCAGCGATTATGCTGGGTTTGTCCAGGCATACACAAATGCAACAGGTGATTTTGTTATTGCAGCAAAGCCAGACTCATCAGTACTGTTAGTTGCTTTACAATTAGGTAGTAAAACCAATACCGTTAAATTGCAAACGACTTCTGCAGAGCAAACCATGGCGAGTTGTTTAGTGCTATCAAACGTTGGTGTCCCGGGCCCAAACCTCAATATCCATTAAACTAACATGGGGCAATGCACCATTAGATCTTGATTCACATTTAGTGGGTTCAAGTGGCACCGGCGTCGCGATTAATTATATCAATAAAGGTAGTTTAGCGAGCTTCCCCTATGCGCAACTAGATGTAGATGACAGAATCAGTTTTGGCCCTGAAGTTATTACCATCTTTAAGTTTAATACTGCGGGTACATATCGTTATTCAGTGAATAATTATAGCGAGTCATTTTCACCCGGTATGACGGGTTCACCATCAAGAGTGGAGTTAAACTTAAGCGGTGATGTAAGTGTCTTTACCCCGCCAGCAGGAGAAGGCGTGAATGTAACCTGGAATGTGTTTGATTTTGTCGTTACGGCTGATGGCTCCATCAGTGTTAATACGATAAATACATGGTCAGGTAACCCTCCATTAGTATTACCTTAATGTAACCTTAAAAGAACAGTAAGGATAAAATCACTCAAGCCAATGAGCTTGAGTAGTTTTGTGTTGAAAAAAATAATTTATATTCAGGAGTGGTTCAGCTTAGTAGAAGTATTGTCGGCCTGGTGATTTTAGATAATAAATATTCAAATATTGTTGTTGATTGAATATTGCAAATTTTTGATATGTTAGTAGCGCATCCAAAATAAAAACGTTAGCTAATATACCTGTCATAGAATAACTAACCAATTATATTCAAGGGAAAGGAGATAAAAATGAAAAAAATTATAACAGGACTTATAAGTTTATATTTTGTAATGTTGCTAAGCAGTTGTGGAGGAGGCAATGGAAACGGTGCAAACCCTCCGCCACCGCCTTCAGCACCTGGTGAAATTTCAGGCAAGATTCTTGATGGTAAAACTGGCCAACCTGTTGCAGGCGTAACAGTGAGTGCCGATACACAAAACACAACAACCGCGAATAATGGTAGTTACACATTGAGCAATATTAATTTGGCCGAACGAGTTATTGTTACGGTGACAGGTGGTGGCTTTGCAGAACAGTCGCGTATTGTCCGTTTGGTGAGTGGTGCAACAACTGCCAGTTTGCCCGCTTCGATATTGCCTATTGGTTCAAGTCAAACATTTGATTCAAGTATTGATAATATTTTAACGGATTCAGCTACGCCAGCACGGGTTAGTTTAGCGAAGAATTCATTGCTGAAAGCAGATGGAACTTTCCCCGTGGGTAATGTAACTCTTGAGCTGACAGTAATTGATCCAACTATAGACATTGCCTTAATGCCTGGTGACATGCAGGCCGATACAGGTAATGGTAACCTGTCACCTATTGAGAGTTTTGGAGCGATAACCGCAACCTTCAAAGATTCTCAAGGAGCTGAACTTAATCTTGCAGCCGGTGCAACCGCTACGATTCGTATACCTCTGGCGGATAAAAGTGGCAATCCGCCTGCTACTATACCTTTATATTTTTATGACAAAGAAAAAGGGAGTTGGGTAAAAGAGGGTAGCGCGACACTCGATACAACCGACCCTGCTAATAAGTTTTATGAAGGTTTGGTTGCTCATTTTTCAACCTGGAATGCCGACATACTCTATCCGCAAATTAATATTACAGGTTGTGTGGAAGATTCATCTGGGAACCGTATTGCCGGTGTGAATGTTGTCGCCGAAGGCGATGATTATTCTGGTCTTGCGCAAGCATATACTAATGCCACTGGAGATTTTGTGGTTGCGGCTAAACCCAACTCATCTGTGCTTGTATATGGTTTACAGTTAGGCAGTAAAACCAATACGGTTAAACTGCAAACAACCTCTGCCGATCAAACCATGGCGAATTGTTTAGTGGTATCAAATGGGAGCGGCTCGGGGCAAACATCAATATCCATCAAACTGACCTGGGGTAGCGCACCATTAGATCTGGATTCACATTTAGTGGGTTCAAGTGGCACCGGTGTAGCAATTAATTTTGTGACTAAAGGTAGTTTATCGAGTTTCCCATTTGCACAATTAGATGTTGATGATGTAAGTAGCTTTGGCCCAGAGGTCATTACCATCTTTAAGTTTGATACTGTGGGTACATACCGTTATTCCGTGAATAATTTTAGTGAGACATTTTCACCCGGCATGACAGGCTCACCATCAAGAGTCGAGCTAAATTTAAATGGTGATATAACAGTATTTACACCGCCAGCGGGAGAGGGCTTGAATGTGACGTGGAATGTATTTGAATTTGTTGTTGCAACTGATGGTGCAATCACTGTAAATACGTTAAATACCTGGTCAAATACGAGTCCCATAGCTATTCCTTAACAAAGGATAAAAGCAGGGCAATATTAAAACCACTCAGGTTAATTAGCTTGAGTGGTTTATTACCGGTAAAATTTTAAAAAGTGAAATTATTGCTATCATATCTCAAAATTAAATTCGACGACGTTGCTTTGTTCGTCGTTTTTTTGATTTTGAAGGATTGGCTTTTGAGGCGCGGCCTTTAGTATTTTTCGATGTTGACGTTTTTTCAGTACTGGCCTGGTTGCGTTTGTTACGCTGCACTTCTTTTTCTGCTTTCATACCCGTACCCTCGGGCTGCCAGGTAGGCACTAAATGTTTTTTACCATTGCCGATTAAATCAGTACGCCCCATTTTCTTTAAGGCATCACGTAAAATAGGCCAGTTTTCGGCATCGTGATAACGTAAAAATGCTTTATGTAATTTTCTTTGTGCGCCACCTTTAGCAGTTAATACCATATCAGATTTATTATCGACTTTTTTAAGTGGATTTTTTTCCGAGTGGTACATAGCCGATGCTATCGCCAGTGGTGTTGGAATAAAAGCCTGAACTTGATCGGGTCTAAATTTGTTTGCTTTTAGCCATAGCGCAAGGTTAAGCATATCTTCATCGGTGGTGCCGGGATGGGCGGAGATAAAATAGGGAATTAAATATTGTTCTTTACCCGCCTGTTTAGAAAATTTATCAAATAAAGTTTTAAATTTATCGTAGCTACCAATACCTGGTTTCATCATTTTATTTAAGGTGTTTTCTTCGGTATGTTCAGGTGCAATTTTTAAATAACCACTGACATGATGGCTAACAAGCTCTTTAATATATTCAGGTGAGCGCACTGCTAAATCGTAACGTAAACCGGAAGAGACAAATATTTTTTTAATGCCGGATAAAGCGCGAGCACGTTTATACAAATGGATAAGCGGTTTATGAGAAGTGTTAAGGTTTTTACAAATATCAGGATAAACACAGGAGAGTCTTCGACAAGCAGATTCAATTTTTTCTGACTTGCATTTTAACTCATACATATTAGCCGTTGGGCCACCCAGGTCAGAGATATGGCCAGTAAAGCCTGGCACTGTATCGCGAATGGTTTCAATTTCACGAATTATAGAATCTTCTGAGCGGCTTTGAATAATACGCCCTTCATGCTCGGTAATAGAGCAAAAGGTACAGCCACCAAAACAACCACGCATAATATTAATAGAATGGCGAATCATTTCCCATGCCGGCATTTTTGCATCTTTATAAACAGGATGTGGTTTACGCGTGTAGGTAAATTCATACACATTGTCCAGCTCATTTGTGGTTAGTGGAATCGGTGGTGGGTTTAACCAGACGAGTCGTTGGCCATGTTGTTGAATTAATGCACGCGCATTACCGGGGTTGGTTTCCAGGTGAAACACCCGCGAGGCATGCGCATATAAAACTTTATCGCTGCAGACTTGCTCGTAAGATGGCAGTCGAATCGCTGTGGTTTCTCGATTAAGTTTTAGATTAACGGTTTTTGGCTGGAACTGAATAATGTTTTTGCTTTGATCGGGCTTTTTAGTAGTACAGGATTTTTCCTGTTTGGATGTATCCAGATATGGGTCAATCGGTTTTTCAATCCGGCCGGGTTGATCCACATCGGTGGAGTTAATCACATGCCAGTTAGCAGGAATAGTGTTTGTCATAAAAGCGGTGCCGCGTATGTCATGAATATCTTTTATGTTTTCACCCTTTGCTAAACGATGTGCAAGCTCAACGATAGCGCGTTCGGCGTTACCAAAAAAAAGCATATCGGCTTTGGAGTCGGGTAAAATAGAGCGGCGGACTTTTTCAGACCAGTAATCGAAATGTGCAATCCGCCTTAAGCTGGCTTCAATGCCGCCAATAATAACCGGTACATTTTTATAAGCTTCGCGTGCACGTTGTGCGTAAACGTTAACGGAATGGTCGGGTCGTTTGCCGGGTTCACCGTTTGCGGTATAGGCGTCATTGCGGCGAATTTTTCGATCTGCTGTATAGCGGTTTACCATGGAATCCATGTTGCCCGCAGTAATACCAAAAAATAAATTAGGTTTGCCCAGTTTGGTGAAGTCTGTTTTATTCTGCCAGTCAGGTTGCGAAATAATGCCAACCCGAAAACCTTGCGACTCAAGCAGTCGGCCAATTAAAGCCATGCCAAAACTAGGGTGATCGATATAAGCGTCACCGGTAACAATAATAATGTCGCAACTATCCCAACCCAGGTCATCCATTTCTTTTTTAGACATTGGTAAGACAGGCGCGGGGCCAAATCTTTTTGCCCAGTAGGGTTTGTACGAGAATAGATTTGTTGCGGATTGCATGGAAAGAACCTGGTAAGTAAAAATGTATTCATAAAGCCAGAATCATCATACCCGCGTAGGCGGGTATCCAGTAAGTGATTGTTCGGTGCACGCATTAAACTGTATGGATTCACCGCCTACATGGATTCCCACCTACGCGGGAATGACGAGTTAACTGGATAGCAGAAATATATTATAGTCTATTTAACTTCAAAATAGACCGAAAAGAAACCGCCACCGCCTAAGCCTGTTCAAGATAAGCGTTCTTAAGCGCAACATAATGGTCAGCCGAATACTGAATAGACTCAATTTCTTCCTTGCTTAGTTGGCGCACTTTTTTAGCCGGCCGGCCAACATACAAGCTGCCTTCAACTAATTCTTTACCTGGTGGAATTAAGCTGCCTGCGCCAATAATGGTATTGGCTTTAATAACCACGCCATCCATAATGGTAGAGCCCATGCCAATTAAGCAGTTATTATCAATGTTGCAGCCGTGTAAAATAACTTTATGCCCAACGGTAACATTGTCTCCAACAACCAGAGCATAGCCACCGCGGTTATAGTCATAGGGGCCGTCATGGGTAACATGTAAAACCGAACCGTCCTGAATATTGGTATTGCTGCCAATACAAATAGAATTTACATCGCCACGAACCACCGTTTGCGGCCAAATAGAGCAATGATTGCCAATGTTTACCTGGCCGATGATAACGGCTGATTCGTCAAGGAAACAGTTTTTGCCAATGTTGGGCTTATATTGCTTATAGCGGCGTATAGTCATGTTAGTTTTAGTCTGAGTCTAATTCGTTGCTAAATTGTTAGTGTATTTTTATTCATTACAACTCAATTCTTTTAGCATGTGAAGCTGCTTTTTATAAATTTTCGCTAAAAAGTAGCAGATAAGCACGAAAGCGAAGACTTCCCAAAACCATAAAGTCTGAAAAAATATATCTCTGTAAAATTAAAGGGTTATGGTAGTCTAATGACACCGGGATATTCTATAAAACAATAATAATGATAAAACTTAGAATTAGTAGAGGTTTGGATGCCAGTTAAAATTGAAATACTGACAGATTTGGGCTTATTTATAACGCGAACTGCAGGCAAGATGGACGACCAGCTGTTGGCGCAATACCAGGAATCGATTTATTTATTACCGGGTTACAAGCCAACATTAAATACGTTATTTGATGCACGTTTATTTAGTGAAAACCTTATTTCACCAGAGGGCTTAATTCGGTTTAGTTCAAGCACACCTTTTGATGCTTCTGTTAAGCGTGCCTATATAGTTTGTGATGAAAAGGCCGGTATGCTTGCGACATTATTCGGTTCGACGACCAGCGCAGCCAGTGAAAATTTTTTAGTCACCTATAAACTTGAGGATGCCTGCGAGTGGCTCGGTGTTGCTTATGATGTTGTTGCAGCCTCGTCGATATTCAAAGACGATATTTAAAATTCTTACGCCGCCTAAAGCTTGTTAACGCATTGTTACCAGCTCTTCGGAACTTGTTGGGTGTATTGCAACGGTGTTATCAAAGTCTGCTTTTGTTGCGCCCATTTTAATTGCAACAGCAAAACCCTGTAACATTTCATCGGCGCCCATTCCAATAATATGGCAGCCAACAACTTTTTCGTTTGCACCTACGCAGATTAATTTTAATGCGGTTTTTTGCTGGTTAGGACAAAGTGCATGGTACATTGCGGTAAAGCTTGAGATATAAACTTTTACTGCATCGCCGTGTGTAGCACGAGCCTGTTCTTCGGTTAAACCGATTGTGCCAATAGGGGGGTGGCTAAACATAACTGTTGGAATATCTTCATAATCAAGTTTACGTTCAGGCATATTATTAAAGAGCCGATCCGATAAACGTCGTGCTGCGGCAATGGCAACGGGGGTAAGTTGTGCGCGCCCTGTTACATCACCCACCGAATAAATATTTTTAACATTGGTGTTTTGAAAGTCGTCACAAGGGATGTAACCACGCTCGTCAAATGCTATACCGGCTGCTTCTAAATTTAAATCTGTGGTTGCTGGTGCGCGGCCAATTGCCCAGATGATGGCATCATAATTTTCAAGCACCACACCATTATCACAAACAATCGTTATTTTATTGCCTGTTTCCTTAACAATTTTTTGTACATTAATTTTAGACATAATGTTAACGCCATCATCAACCATCTGTTCCATTAGAGTTTCACGTAGCATTACATCAAACCCTGATAAGAAATGGCCGCGCCGCAACAGCATTGAAACATCACTGCCAAGGCCGTTTAATAAACCGGCGAGTTCTACCGCAATATAGCCTGCGCCGACAACGGCAACACGTTTAGGTTGTTCGTTCAGTGCAAAAAAACCATCGGACGTAATGCCAAGTTCCGCTCCTTGTATATCCGGTACAATGGGCGTGCCGCCGGGTGCCACCACAATATGATCAGCAGTGTATTGGGTACCGTCAACATCGAGTGTATTGGCATCAACAAATTTGGCTGTGCCTTGGATGTAATCAATTTTTGAATCTTTTAGATAAGAATCGTACCAGCTTGTAATACCGTTAATATAATTTTCACGTGCATCGATTAATTTTTTCCAGCTGAAATTTTTAATGTCGACATCAAAACCATAGCCGGATGCGTTGTGTAAGGTTTCTGCCACGCCGGACGCAAACCACATCACTTTTTTAGGAACACAGCCGACATTTACGCAGGTCCCGCCAACAATCTTGTTTTCTATCACCGCACAGCTCTTGCCATAGAGTGCGCCGCGCTCGGCTGCCGATAAACCGCCGCTGCCGGCACCAATTGAAAGTAAGTCGTAATGTGGCATCTGAATAACCTTTAAAGTATAAGTGATAAAATGTTGAGCTACCCAGGTAGTATAGGTAATTTGGTGTTAGTGTAAATTAAAAGGGTGTGTGTTGTCTTTATTCGCGTTAAAATAACGTATCAAACTATTAAGGTATTCGTTATGAGTAAACAAATTCAATTATCCTCCGAACTTTTAAATAATATTTTTGCGGCGGTTGCAAAACATGATAAAGCCGTAGAAGAAGATTTAATGGTCGGCATGCAATATCTGTCAGCCGTTATTGGCTATTTTAGTGCTGAGTATCCAGGCACCGAGAAAGATCGTAACGACCTTCTCGCACAACTCGCCGCGTTTAGTGTCGATGTTGCCAATGATCGAGCTAAATCAATGCAGCAGGAACAACCAGCGCAACCGTCTGCCAATGTTGAAATGGCCAAAGGCAAAAGCACTAAAACAGACGATCCCGCTGTTGGCATCTGGAAGCCCTCATAAAATAATTAAGGTAGCGATATGTTAAAAAAAGGACAGGCAGCAGCGGCGTTTAATAGTGTAAACCAGTTCGGCAAAAGCGTCTCACTAGCCGATTATGCCAATAAGAAAAATGTTGTGCTTTATTTTTACCCCAAAGACGATACTCCCGGTTGCACGATAGAGGCCAACCAATTTACCGCCCTGGCTGCCGAGTTTACCCAGGCCGACACGGTCATTATTGGCGTAAGCAAGGATTCTTGCGAAAGCCATCAGGCATTTATTGATAAATTTGGCTTAGAAGTCGATTTATTAGCGGATGTTTCGGGCGAAGTCTGTGAGGCTTACGGCGTTTGGCAGGAAAAAGAGCGCAAAGGGGTGAAAAAAATGGGCATTGTGCGTTCAACCTTCGTCATCAATAAAGCTGGCGACCTAGTTGAAGCCTTGTATGGGGTGACGGCAGAAGGGCATGCTGAGGCGATGTTGACTGTAGTTAAGTCTTTGTAATAAAACATGATTAAGCACGGTGAGCACAACGCACCCCAGGAGTATTTCTTTATGTTATTTGCCAATAACATTTAGGGCAGTACGGCAAAAATATATTTATCTTAAGCAGCTCATTGCGAGCAAGAATGTGGCAATCTTGTTGGCTGTAACACGAATTAAAAGATTGCTGCGCTTGCCTGCCACGATTGACTCACAGCTAAAGACTTGTCCACAATGAAAATAAATTTTTTTGATTTTCGCCGTGTCTGTTGTACTCGGCGTGGTTAAATTTCTTTCGCAATATTTCACGTATTTCACACGATTTTTCAAGATTTTATGCCCTTTTCATGTCCATATACGATATAATTCGCCGCTCATTTTTCCAATGAGCGGCCTTATTCTGTTTTGGTCGATATAAGGCTCATTTAGAACGTATTTATTGTGTTTTCCCTGCGAGCTTTTACTAAAGGGAGGCATTGAAATTGCCGGTAATTTTGGTGACCAGAATTTATTGGTGAATTTTTTTATTTAATTTAACAGAGTAGCAATAACATGGCTGATTTAGACAAGTATAGAAATATTGGTATCTTCGCTCACGTCGATGCTGGTAAAACCACTACAACGGAACGTATCTTAAAGCTTACTGGTAAAATTCATAAAACCGGTGAAGTGCATGATGGCGAGGCCACCACGGATTTCATGGACCAGGAGCAGGAGC
>CAZDEC010000060.1:1244-18739 GCA_964504295.1 uncultured Thioalkalispiraceae bacterium | reverse complement strand
GAATCTGGAATCTGGAATCTGGAATCTGGAATTTAAGATTTATTAAAAAAGAAAAAATAAAATGATTGGTCGATTAACAGGTAAAGTCATAGAAAAAAATCCTCCGATGCTGGTCGTGGATGTGCAAGGTGTGGGCTATGAAGTTGAAGTGCCTATGAATACATTTTATAACGTGCCGGAAATAGACGGAACCATTAAACTGTTTACACACATGATCGTTCGTGAAGATGCACAATTTTTATGTGGTTTTATTTCTGATGAAGAACGGCGCTTGTTTCGCACTCTGATAAAAGTGAATGGTGTCGGTGCAAAACTAGCTCTATCCATACTATCAAGCATCAGTGCACAGGAATTTGCACGTTGTGTAAATGAAAATGATACTAAAGCACTGGTGCAATTGCCGGGTATTGGCAAGAAAACCGCTGAGCGGCTTATTATTGAAGTTCGGGATAAATTAAAAGACTGGTTGCCAACAAGTTTACCAGAGCAAAAAAGTGCCGCCCTTAACAATACTACGCAAGATGGCAGCGCTGAAGCAACCAGTGCTTTAATTGCACTGGGTTATAAGCCACAGGAAGCGAGCATGATGGTACAGCAGGCGCTTAGCGATATGGGTTCAACTCAAACTGCAACTGTACCAACGAGTGGTGAATTAATTCGCATGGCTTTAAAAAATAAGACAACGGTTTAAACCTGTGATGATAGAGAATAGCAATGATAGATAACGATCGCATCGTAACGGCATCCGAACAAAGTAAGGACGACTCTCTCGACCGTGCGATACGGCCTAAAACGCTGAACGATTATATCGGTCAGCCCAAAGTGCGTGAACAAATGGAAATATTTATTCATGCCGCACGTAAAAGACAGGAAGCATTAGACCATGTGTTAATTTTTGGTCCACCCGGTTTAGGTAAAACCACCTTGTCTAATATTATTGCCAACGAACTCCAGGTTAATTTAAAACACACATCCGGGCCAGTGCTTGAACGTCCCGGAGATTTAGCTGCACTGCTCACCAACCTTGAGCCACATGATGTTTTGTTTGTGGATGAGATTCATCGATTAAGCCCGATAGTAGAAGAAATACTCTACCCGGCAATGGAAGATTACCAGCTGGATATAATGATTGGTGAAGGCCCAGCAGCCCGTTCCATTAAACTTGATTTGCCGCCCTTTACCTTAGTCGGTGCAACCACCCGAGCTGGTTCGTTAACCTCGCCATTAAGGGACCGTTTTGGTATCGTGCAACGGTTAGACTTTTATACCAATGAAGACCTGATCCATATTGTTAAACGTTCCGCAAAAATTCTTGGCGTTAACCTTGATGCTCATGGTGCTATCGAAATTGCAAAACGCTCACGTGGTACGCCACGCATAACCAATCGTTTACTACGCCGCGTGCGTGATTATGCCGAAGTTAAATCGGATGGACATATTACTGGAGATATTGCTGAAAGCGCTTTAGATATGCTCGATGTTGATGTTGAAGGCTTTGATATGATGGATCGAAAATTACTGCTAGCCATTATGCAAAAATTTGACGGTGGCCCAGTCGGGGTAGAAAGCCTGGCCGCAGCAATTGGCGAAGAGCGTGGTACCATCGAAGACGTATTGGAACCTTTTCTTATTCAACAAGGTTTTTTGATGCGTACACCACGGGGCAGAACGGCAACCAAACAGGCTTACCGCCATTTTGGTCTAACACAGTTAACACATGGTGTTGAAGAGCCAAAAGATAAAGCTCAGTTGAAAAATACTGATTAACAAAATATTGAATTAAAATAGTAATAGATAATATCGTGAAGTCATTTTGAAAATATTTAACTGGCCTGTTCGAGTATATTATGAAGACACCGATTTAGGCGGTGTTGTTTATTATGCCAATTACTTAAAATTTATGGAACGTGCGCGAACCGAATGGCTGCGCAGCTTTGCAATACAGCAAGATGATATACGTGACCGGTTCGATGTTATTTTTGCCGTGCGTCAGGTACAAATAGATTATTTTTTGCCAGCGAAATTTAATGACGAACTTGTTGTCTCAGCGAGTGTCGATAAACAGGGCAAAGCCAGCATTACGTTTGAACAGAAAATAATGCGCGATACAGAGTTACTGGCAAAGGCAAAAGTAAAGATTGCCTGTCTGGATGGGACTATATTTAAACCCGTATCTTTGCCAGCAGAAATTTTAGAAAAATTATCAACAAATTAATAAAAATTTAATAGGGGAAGTGCCGTGTCTACGGATATGTCGATAGTGCGTTTAGTGATCGATGCCAGTTTAACTGTACAGGCAGTGATGTTGTTGCTGTTGTTTGCATCACTGATGTCCTGGATAGTTATCTTTATAAAATGGGCCGTTATCAAACGCGCAAAGAAAGATGCTAAACGTTTTGAAGACCGATTCTGGTCTGGGCTTGAGTTGAGTGAGTTATATAAAAGCGTTTCTGCAAGGCGTGACCGTTTAACTGGGGCCGAGTCTATTTTTGAAGCCGGTTTCAGGGAGTTTGCGCAACTCAGAAACCGTAAAGGCTTTGATACGATGGATATCGTTCATGGCGCACACCGGGCAATGCGTGTTGCAACAAACCGCGAACTTGAAAAACTGGAAAATCACTTATCATTCCTGGCCACAGTTGGTTCAACCAGCCCCTATGTTGGTTTGTTTGGAACCGTTTGGGGAATCATGAATTCTTTTCTTGCTTTAGGTAATGTGCAGTCTGCAAGTATTGCTTCGGTTGCACCGGGAATAGCCGAAGCATTAATCGCAACCGCGATGGGTTTATTTGCGGCTATTCCGGCAGTTATTGCCTATAACCGATATATTAGCGATGTAGAACGTTTAACCGGGCATTACGATACCTTTGTTGATGAGTTTGCAACCATTTTGCAACGACAAACGCATAGTCAATAGTCGGGGAATTTTGTATGCAAGCCTTAGTGCCGAGACGCCCAAAAAAACGCCCCATGTCGGCCATCAATGTGGTGCCTTATATCGATGTTATGCTGGTGTTGTTAATTATTTTTATGATTACCGCACCGTTATTATCGGAAGGCGTTAAGGTGAGCCTGCCTCAGGCGAGCGCAAAACCCATTACAAAACAGGAGCATGAACCTGTTATCATTACTGTTAATCGGAAAGGCTTATACTACTTAAATATAGGTGACAAACCGAAAAAGCCAGTTGATGCAACTACTCTGGTTTCGCGAGTGGCAGCGGTAAAGCGGCAACGCAAAGGCACGATGTCGGTACTTGTTCGTGGTGACCGTCGAGCCCGCTACGGTGCAGTTGTGAATGTCATGGCACTATTACAACAAGCCGGTGTCGATGATGTAGGCTTAATAACGAAAACACCCAAAAGAACACGACGTTGATAATCGGCATAGATTTTAGATGTTTAAGATTTTATATATTTAAGAATTAATATATGTTTAGTTTAATCAAAAATCATCCCAAAGCTGTTTTATGGGCGATTATTGTTAATATCGTTTTTTTAGGCGCAATGGGGGTAAGTTTTCATTTTATTGATGCCCCCACTGTTTCGATGCCGGAAGTCAAAGTTATTAAAGCGACTCTAAAAGATGATTCGATAGCACAACAAAAATTAAAAAGGAAGCTGGAGCTTAAACGCCGTAAAGAATTAAAAAGAAAGAAAGAAAAGCAACGCCAGGTAGAAATAAAAAGGAAAAAATTAAAGCTAGCGGAGCTTAAAAAGAAAAAACAGGCTATGCTGGCTGCGAAGAAAAAACGTGAACAGCAACAGGCTGAAAAGAAAAGAATCGTAGAAGAGAATCAAAAGCAAATTGCGGCGGAAAACAGGCGCATTAAAGAAGAACAGCAACGTAAGCAGCGCGAAGACAAACTAAAAAAAGAATTAGAGGAAGAGCAGCGACGCTTAACAGCCGAGCGTGAAGCAAGAAACGAAACCATAATCAGTAGGCAACGGGGCATTATAAAAGCACATATTGAACAGCGTTGGATAAAACCGACGAGCGCCAGAGTAGGTGTGGTTTGTGTTGTTAATATTACGCTTATACCTAGTGGCGAAGTGATTAATGTACGCTATATTAAGCGTAGCGGTAATTCAGCCTTTGATCAGTCTGTCTATAGAGCAATTAAACGTGCCTCGCCATTACCGTTGCCGCCGATTGAGTATGGTTTATCTGACAAGTTTAGAGAGATACAATTAACTTTTGGTAAACCAAAGTAAATAAACAATAAAAGAAATTAACTCTATGTATAAATTAAGCCGTTTTATTCTTTCATTTTTTTTAGTCATTGCTATTGTTCGCCCAGCCAATGCAGTCTTAACCATTGATATTACGCAAGGAATAGATGGTGCTTTGCCGATTGCTGTTGTGCCTTTTAAATGGGCGGGAATAGCGCCTTCCATTGGCGCATCAACCTCCGCTCCCGAAAATATTGCTGCGATAGTTGCCTCTGATTTACGTCGAAGTGGTCGATTTGCACCGATACCCAATAATGATTTAGCTGGCAGGCCATCGAATGGTACGGAAGTTAACTATACTGCTTGGCGTGCTTTGGGTGTCGACAATCTTATTGTTGGTTTTGTTAAACCACTGGTTGATGGAACTTATGAAGTGCAATTTCAATTACTCGATATGTATAAAGCAGAACAAATCATTGGCTATAAAATTCGTAGCCGCCGATCAAATCTACGAAGAACGGCTCATCAAATTAGTGATTTAATTTATAAAGCCTTAATGGGCGTCAAAGGAGCATTTGATACCAACATTTCCTATGTCACGGTCACTAAAAACCGCAGTGGCGATAATATTTATCGTTTAGCAATAGCCGATTCCGATGGTTTTAATGAAAAAATTATTCTTGAATCACGAGCACCCATTATTTCGCCAAGTTGGTCACCGAATGGAATGCAAATAGCTTATGTCCGTTTTAGAGATAAGGTGGGTGCCGAGGTTTATGTGCAAAGTATCCTTACCGGCCGTGCGCAGCGAGTGGCTTCCTTTAAAGGTACGGCCAGTGCGCCGGCCTGGTCGCCAGACGGTAAAACCTTAGCTTTAACCCTTTATAAGGACGGAAATGCTGAAATTTATCTTTATAATCTCGGTAAAGGTAGTAGCCGGCGGGTTACCCGAAATTCGGCAACGGATACCGAACCTGTTTGGGTGCCCAATGGCTCAGCGCTTATTTTTACCTCTGATCGTGGAAATGGACCTCAATTATACGAAGTCGCCGTTAATGCGAATGGTGCCCGTGGTCGTCCGGTGAGGTTAACTTTTGAAGGAAATTACAATGCACGTGCAAGTGTCTCGCCTGACGGCAAATTTATTGCTATGGTACACAGAATCGAAGGGGATTATCGAATTGCGGTGCTTGAACGGGCAACCGGGTACTTAAGAGTGCTAACTGAGTCGCGTTTAGATGAATCACCCAGTTTTGCTCCGAATGGGAGTATGATAATTTACGCTACTGAATATAAGAACCGTGGCGTGTTAGCAGCGGTTTCGGTTGATGGCCGGGCAAGACAAAGATTACAGTTAAATCGAGGCGATGTGCGGGAACCCGCATGGTCGTTTTTTAAACAAAAATAAGTTTTATAATTTAGATAATAACGTCCAGGAGATGGTAATGAAAAAACAATTAAGTATTGTTTTATTAGCGAGTGTGTTTGGTTTAATGGTGGGCTGTTCTTCGGCTACAAAACAGGAAGATAAAGCGGATAATGCAGCCGGTAGTGGTACTGCAATGTCTGATTCGACCAAAGGTGCTGATATGATGGGTGGTTCTGGTAATGCAATGCAAATGGGTAGCGGTCATGCCGATGCTTTAGCCAAGCGTGTTATTTATTTTGAATTTGATAGTAGCGATGTTACCGCTGATGCACGAGATATTATCTCGGCGCATGCACAAAACTTGTCTCAAAATGCAAATTTATCAGTTGTTTTGGAAGGCCATGCTGATGAACGTGGCACACGTGAATATAACGTTGCTCTGGGTGAGCGTCGTGCTAAAGCGGTTAAACAATTACTTGTTGTCCAAGGTGTACTTGGATCTCAGGTTCAGGTGATTAGTTTTGGTGAAGAACGTCCTGCGGCTGTTGGTCATGATGAGAGTGCCTGGAGTTTAAATCGACGTGTTGAGATGCTTTATTCAGGTTCTTGATAAGCGGCTATTTAATAAATTTTAACCAGCTATAGGCGAGAGAACGATTGTGCAAAAAACACTGATTAGTTTTTTAAGTTGTATTCTAATTTTGGTTTCGAGTACCAGTTTTGCTCGCGATAAGCAGCCTAGACGTTTCAATCCAGATGGCGTTGACGAATCGATAACGCAAACATCATCAGCACCCAATACCTCAAGAGGTAAAATGAGTGTTGATGAGCGTTTGTCGAGATTAGAACGTTTAATCAATAGTCAGGGTTTGGTTGATTTGTTATTAAGGCTTGAGGCCTTACAAAAAGAAATACAGCAATTAAGAGGTGATGTCGAAACGCAAACCTATATTGCAAAGGATTTAAAAAAGCGGCAACGCGATCTTTACATAGATATTGATCGTCGTTTGTTAAAAGTTGAGCGTAATGCAGGGACGAGCGGAACAACTCGCAGTATAACGCCGCAATATAATGCCCCTGCAGTGAGTGCGCCGCTGGCAACTCAGCCCGTTCCACTGAAGCAAAGTCGACCAGTTACACCTGTCGCAGCTAAACCTGTTGATCCAATTAAAGAGCAAAATGCTTATCAGAAAGCATTCGACTTATTGCGTGAGTTACGATACGAGCAAGCTATAAAAGCTTATCGTCAATTTATTACAGACTATCCCAATGGTCGTTATGCGCATATTGCGCAGTACTGGTTAAGTGAAGCCAGTTATGCTCAACGTCATTTCAAGCAGGCGATCACTGATTATCAGAATCTTGTTAATAATTATCCGAATAGCCCTAAATTAGCAGAAGCCATGTTAAAAATTGGTTACAGTTATAATGAGCTAGGGCAGAATAAAGCAGCACAGGAAACAATTGAAAAATTGTTGCGACTTTACCCGAATACAACAGCTGCAGGGCAAGGTCAGAACCTGCTTAAAAAGATTAAGTCAGCCAGACGTTAGCCAGTATTAATTTGTAAATTAGTTTACGAATTATATCACCAGTACGGCTAATAGTAAGGTTCTCGTGTCGTTGCAGTAAAATTAACCTCTTCCTCCATACCCAGGTAGAAGCCAGTATAAAAAATGCCAATTTCCGACAAGCATCCCAAGTTAAAAATAAATGAAATTTTTTACTCGCTGCAAGGTGAATCAAAAACAGTTGGCTTGCCAACCGTTTTTATTCGTTTAACTGGCTGCCCACTGCGCTGTTCGTATTGTGATACAGAATATGCATTTAAAGAGGGCGAATGGTGGTCACTGGATGATATAATTAATGAACTCAAAAAATATAATACGCATTATATAACCGTGACAGGTGGTGAGCCTTTAGCTCAAAAAACATCTGTGGAATTATTGAAAAGATTATGCGAGCTGGATTATAACGTTTCACTTGAAACCAGTGGCGCACTTGATATTCAGGCGGTTGATTCACGCGTAATGAAAGTAATGGATTTAAAGACCCCCTCATCGAATGAGCAAAATAAAAATAACTACACCAACCTCGAGTTTATTAACAAGCGAGATCAGCTTAAATTTGTAATTGGTAATCGACAGGATTATGAATGGGCAGTTGATGTATTAAAAAAATATGAACTATCGAATAAATGTGAAGTACTTTTTTCGCCGGTTAATTTATCAAGCATAAACAATATAACAAAAGAGTTAGCGGAGTGGATCCTTGAAGATCAATTAAAAGTACGTTTTCAGATTCAGTTGCATAAATTAATTTGGGGAGATATTCCAGGCGTGTAATATTTGTTGGTGCGATCGTTAACTAAAAATATATATACTCCTAAAAATATACCTATTCAAAGGGGTCTTCATATTCATCCAAATGTGTACCATTGCCTCGGCTAAAGTCTTCTGGTGATGTATGTTGTTTTCGGCTAAGTGGGTTTGTTGGTGTTTTTTTAATATTTTTTGTTTCAAGTGCTGATTTTGTCTGTAGTATTTTTTCATGATTTTTTATAATGGGTTTAGGTGCTTTCATGCTTACAGGTTTTATTTTTTTCTTTGTCTGCAATTGTAATGCTTTATTTGCGATTATCTTTTTCTTTAAATTGGCCTGTGATATTTTATTTTTTATATTGGTGATGCGTGCGGCAGTACCAGTGTGTCCATTTTTTTGTGCTTCTGAATACCATTTAATGGCTGTGTTCAGGTTTCGTTTGACCCCCCGTCCTTCTTCATACATCTCACCCAATATGAATTGAGCTTTGGAGCTACCCATTTCAGCCATTTTTGTTTGAAACTTAAAGACATCTGACCAGCCATCGTCAGCTGCTGCCTGTGACACATTTAAGCTGAGCAGACTCGTACAAAAATAAAGGTAAAGAGATAATTTTTTGAACATATTAACTTCCTATCTTACCTGCACTATCGACTGTCTATATTGAATTCTAGCTGTATTCATTTAAAAAATCGAAAATTCAATCACATAGTCTTTATTTCTCGATATAATATACTCTTATTAATCAATAATTATTGTTTGATACAAAATAAAACTATTCGGGGTTGTTTAATCATGGTCGCAAAAGCCGTCATTCTGTTATCTGGTGGATTAGATTCCGCAACGACGCTTGCTATCGCGAGACAAGCGGGTTATGAATGTTTTGCTTTAAGTTTTGACTATGGCCAACGTCATCGGGCAGAGCTTGACGCTGTTCAGCGCGTATTGGCACAATACGGTAAAATTTCGCATAAGGTTATTCACCTCGATTTGGATCAGATTGGTGGTTCAGCATTAACAGACAAATCGATTGCTGTACCGAATACGCCTTCAAGTGGTATTCCGGTGACCTATGTGCCCGCTCGCAATACAATATTTTTATCGCTGGCATTAGGTTGGGCTGAAGTGCTTAATGCAGATGCTATTTTTATTGGCGTAAATGCAGTGGATTATTCCGGATACCCTGATTGTCGACCTGAGTACATAGAAGCATTCCAGACTCTGGCTAATTTAGCCACAAAACAGGGTGTTGAGGGTAAGCCGATTAAACTAGAGACCCCATTAATTCATCTAAGCAAAGCTGACATTATTCAACTTGGTATTAAATTGGGCGTGGATTATGGTTTAACCGTTTCGTGTTATGCCGCAGATGAAGCCGGTGGGGCCTGTGGACGTTGTGATAGCTGCCGTTTAAGAGCGGCTGGCTTTGCGGAAGCAGGTGTAAAAGACCCTACGGTATTGCAGTGATTTAAATATTAAATGCAAGTTGCATAGTTTAAAACGCAGTCGCTGTTCTGGCCGTTACATGTGTGGTGCATTTCTGTATAATCGCTCTCATTTCGCACTATTAATAAATAAACCAATTCTTTGGTTTGTTTAATAAAATCAAATACTTGAGGATTTAGATATGTCATTTGCAAGCTTCATGGAAGCCCAGTCATTTTTTCTCTGGTCGACTTTTGTTATTGCTTTCGTTATGGGAGCCGTGGTGAATAAGACCAATTTTTGTACAATGGGTGCCGTTTCCGATTTAGTTAACATGAACGATGCCAGCCGAATGCGGGCATGGATTTTGGCCGGAACCGTTGCTTTGATTGGTGTTTTAATTATTGAAGCCATGGGGCGGGCAGACTTAAGCATGTCTACCTTGCCGCCATATCGTGGTAGCGAATTCCAGTGGGGACGCTACATTCTAGGTGGCATATTGTTTGGTATTGGAATGACGCTCGCCAGTGGCTGTGGTAATAAAACGCTTATTCGTATTGGTGGCGGTAATATTAAATCTGTTTTTGTATTTCTTATTATTGCGGTTATTTCCTATTATATGGTTGACCCATTTAAAGAATTACCAGCAACATGGTATCAAACCTATTTTTCTCCATGGTTGGGTAAAGCGTCTGTTTCTTTAAGTACACCACAGGATTTTGGTTCGATTATAGCGGGCTGGTTTGGTAGCCCGGCACTTACTACGCGGTTAATTGTGGGGGGTATTATCGCAGCAATTTCTCTGTATATTATTTTCCGTTCACGTGAGTTTCGGACTAATTTTGAGAGTGTTTTTGCTGGTGTTCTGGTTGGCCTAGCGGTTCTTTTTGCCTGGTATATAACTTCTAATGTACTGGTAACGACTGAAGATGGCCCAATGAAACTGACCCAGTTTTACAGTGAGTGGGACATGCTTATGGACAGTGATGCAGGTAAACCTAAAAATGGTTCAACCAACTTATTGCCGCAGTCTTTTACTTTTATTAACCCGATTGGACAAATGGTTGGTTATGCGGGCTCAAGCCTGTCTAGCGCTTTTCTAACTTTTGGCGTGATGTCAGTTTTTGGGGTTATATTTGGTTCGCTTGCATGGTCATTGGTAACACGTAGTTTCCGTGTTGAATGGTTTGTTTCTTTTAAAGACTTTTATACACATTTCATTGGTGCCATTTTAATGGGCTTTGGTGGAGTTTTAGGTTTGGGCTGTACCATCGGGCAGGGGATTACCGGCGTGTCGACCCTGGCAGCAGGATCTTTCCTGGTGCTTATCAGTATTATTTTTGGTAGTGCCTTAACAATGAAAATCCAGTTCTACAAAATGTGTTATGAAGACGAAGCAACCTTCTTAAAAGCACTGGTTACCGCCCTGGTTGATATGCGTGTGTTACCGGCTGGAATGCGTAAATTAGATGCGATTTAATTACCTAGTTATTGAGAGTATCAGGGAAAATATTGCGCGGAAATAACTTTTTAGCTTGTTATTTCCGCAATTTAATGTAAAATTCCGCCTTCGTTTATGGGCCGTTAGCTCAGTCGGTAGAGCAGTTGGCTTTTAACCAATTGGTCGAGCGTTCAAGTCGCTCACGGCCCACCATATTCAAAACGCCCCTTGCTATTGTAAAAATAGCAAGGGGCGTTTTTTTTGCCTCGTAAAAATAGAGATAACAGCGGGTTTGAGATGTTTGAGGTATCTCCAAAAGGTCAAATAAATGATTAACCACAACGGACACGAAGAACACGACGAAAAATCTTTAAATGACGTAAAACATTTTCTGGATTCGTTTTAAATACGTCTGCTTAGTATCACCTTAAATATATTTATTTTTCAGCTGATTTTTTCGTCGTGTTCTTCGTGTCCGTTGAGGTTAAATTATTTAGTAATTACGGTTTCTGTGATGGAGTTAAATAAAGCTCTGTGTATTGTGTTAAATCGGTCACTCCTTTTTTTCTAATAACAACTATATTCTACTCGTAAATAAATGTCTCGCGCGTACAAGGAGTATGTATGGATACTATTCTCAAGGTATTGAGAATGCAGAGAATGAGGATGTGCCTGCCATCAGTTGTTTCTACTTTATTCTTATCATTATTGTTAACCGCATGCGGTGGCGGCAGTGGTCCGGGTGACGAGAGTGAGGGCTCGATCAAAAACGCCGCTACAAGTAGTAATGCCGTTAGGAATGATTTTTTAAGTGGAGACTCAAAAAATATTTTCTTAGAAACTGAATCGAACTCAGGGCAATTATGTCAGCAAGAAAATGTTTTATTGTGCGAGGATTTTGAATGGAGTTCAAGTCTGGATTTTATAGCATCTAACACAGACTGGTCTTTAAAAGGCTGGCAATATAGCGGTCTCCAAAACAGTGGTAATTTTTGTAATATGCAAGGTGAGGATAATAATCAATGTGCTTTGGTTTTCGCACAAGCGGTAAGCTCGATTGCGGCTAATGACAGTATCGTACAAAAAGCGAGTTATAACTTTTCTGAATATGCTGCCAGTGAAAAATACATTGTTGTGAAATGGCGAGCCCGCTGGTCACAAGATTGGCGCTGGGATACCCGTATTTCGCCTGTGTTGAGTTTAAATTTTTTGAATAGCCAGCAGGAATCAAGCTCTGTTATTACATTACAAATAAAAAATAATGCTGTGCCTGAGATAGTCGTTAACAGTGATTATACTTGTGGCTTTGAAAGAAATATTTGGCAAGCGGATAGTCGAGCGGTCTCTCAGCGTATAAAAACCAATAAATGGCGTAATTTTAAGCTTGTTTTTGACGCAGTTACTTCCGTAAATCGTTTAAGGGTCGAGTTGAGCCTTGATGATAATGTAATTGTCGCTGTGGAACAGGACGTATCCTGCCGTGTGAATCAAGCCGAAGTAAATAGTATTGTATTTTTATCGAATAGCCGTGCAGAAAATAATACAGCGTTACAAAGTGTTGCTATCGATAATGTTTTACTAACGTACTAATTCGTTTCGACCTTCAGGTTTAGTTTTTTAGCTGCATCGATTAAAGCGGCTTCGCGAATAGTATATATAAATTGATTACCGATCAATCCTAAAATATTTTGTTTTACCAGAAATGGCTCAACTTTTTGTTGAGCACCAACTAAATACACATAACGCTTTTCCTGTTGAGCTGTTTGAATAATATCAAACAGTGCGCGTGCAGATGAGTAGTCAATAAGCGGAACGCTGGATAAATCAATCATCAGTACTTTGTAATCAGTATAGTTATTTAAACAACGTACCATGCCTTTTGCAGCGCCAAAACTGAGTGCGCCGCCAATATGGTAAAGCAGGATTTTACCGGCTGCTTGATGCATTACTTTGGTCTCAAGCGGAGTAAGTGGCGTCTCTTTATTTTTATCAGCGCTGGTGATGGTGGATATGCTCTCTATTTGAAGATCCGTCGAGCGTTTTAAAAATAAGAAGCTGGCTATTGTCATGCCGACCGCAACGGCTTCAAGCAAACCAACAAACACAGTTAGAAATAAAACGATAAACATAATGCTCGCGCCCGCTTTGGGGGCTTTGTGGATATTTTTTAGGTAGTCCCAATCAATAATGTCGGTACCCACCTTGATTAAAATTCCGGCCAACACGGCTTTAGGTATATAGGATGCGAGCGGCCCCGCTCCAAGTACAATAATAAGCAGAATAATCGCATGTAAAGCGCCTGATATAGGCGTGAGCCCACCGGCTTTAATATTGACGACGGTGCGCATTGTAGCGCCCGCACCCGGTAGGCCACCAAACAGTCCTGATAGTGTATTGCCGATGCCCTGGCCAATCAGTTCTCGATTTGAACGGTGTTGAGTGCGAGTGACATTGTCGGCGACAAGCGATGTGAGTAGTGAGTCTATTGTTCCCAGTGCGGCTAAGATTAGAGCTGATTTAATCATGCCGGGTAAAAGTGACACGGTAAATGTGGGCAGTATGAAGTCAGGAAAACCTTCAGGAATTTTGCCAATGATTGATGTGTTTGTGTGACTAAAAAATAAGACATAGACAAGCGTGCCCGCAATGAGGGCAAATAAAGGTGAAGGGAACAGGCGATTCAGCTGTGGTAAAAATAAAGGGATTGAATACACCAAGCTAATGGTGATTAAACCCAGGATAAGGGACGGGTTTTGTATAGAATTTAAAAATTCCGGTGTGGCTATTAAGGCATCTAATGGATTTGTCGGTGTCGGATGTCCAAGCAGGGGGCCAATCTGCAATAAAATAATAATCACACCAATTCCCCCCATAAAACCTGAAACAACAGGATGAGGAACCAGCTCGATAAAGCGGCCTATTTTTAGCAGGCCAAAACTTATTTGGAATAACCCTCCCAGGATCACCACGGTGAAGGCGTACGAAGCACCCAGCATCGGGTTATCGGGAAACATTCCTGTGTATTCAGTAAAAATAACGGCCATAACAACGGTCATTGGACCGGTGGGGCCAGAAACTTGTGCCGGGGTACCACCAAATAACGCAGCAAACAGACCGACAAAAATAGCACCGTAAATACCGGCAATCGGCCCCGCGCCCGATGCAACGCCCATCGCCATCGCTAGTGGTAGAGCAACGACGGCGGCGGTCAGGCCTCCAAAAATATCACCGCGTAGATTATTGAAATGTAACCCATTTATATATTTTGTAAGCTGAGGCATTCGGTATTGCTCTTATGATTAAGTCGGGCTGGTATTTGTTACCAGGAGTATCGCTGGCTCAGGCATCCACCCAGCAGGGGATTTGAGCAAAAAATACTTCAAAATTAAGGGTTTATAATTTTTTGTGGCGGCTATTGTAGGGGATTAAATGAGTCTCATCAATACCATGTAAATAGGTTCAGTTTTTAGGTGCATATTTTGAATTTATAAGTAAGTGTTTGTTTTGATTAAATATATTTTCATTATATGCGGAAAAAAAATAATAAAACCATTATACTAGGTGAATCGTAAATTTCATCTAAATGTAATGTAATGTAAGGGGTTACAGCTTTGGCTACTTTCAAAATAAATTTATCCACTAAACAGATTGTCGCGGCAATAATATTTACTCTACTGGCGATCTATCTCGCTGGTGTTGTGCCAACGGCTGAAATAGCATGGGTAACGGCAATCCTTATTTTTACAATTTACTTATTTGCATTTGAAGTTGTTGGTGTTGATTTGGCTGCACTGACGGTGATGGTTCTTTTAGGGGTAACGTCCTTACTTGCGCCGATAATGGGAATAGAAAAAGGCCTGGTTCCTAACACCCATTTGTTTGATGGCTTCGCAAGTAATGCGGTTATCTCCATCATAGCCGTTATGATTATTGGTTCAGGTTTAGATAAAACCGGTATTATGAGTAAGGTTGCGGCAAGCATTTTGAAATACGGTGGTACAACTGAAAAACGAATCATCCCTATTATTTCTGGTACGGTCGGTGTTATTTCATCCTTTATGCAAAATGTGGGTGCGGCGGCTTTGTTTTTACCGGTTGTCAGTCGGATTTCTGCTCGCTCGGGTTTACCGATGTCTCGCCTGTTAATGCCCATGGGGTTTTGTGCCATTTTAGGTGGCACCATGACCATGGTGGGTTCAAGCCCACTTATATTGTTAAACGATTTAATTATGACATCCAACAAGGCGTTACCGGCTGAACAACAAATGGAAATGTGGTCACTTTTTTCTGTGACACCGATTGGTATTGTAATGATTAGCGTGGGTATTTTATATTTTGTCATTCTTGGTCGTTTTGTGCTTCCTACGGTTAAAACTGAAGGTGTGAGCGCAACGAATACAATGGATTATTTTCAGGACATTTACTCGATTGATTATGGTTTATTTGAAGTGGTTGTTCCGCCAGACAGTCCTTTAGTGGGTGTTGAGTTAGGTGATATTGAGCATTCGTCTCATATTCGAATTGTTGCAATGTATCGAGCGGCTAAAGATTTACGAATTGGTTCAGGAAGCTTATCACGAGAAGTTGAAATTCGGGCTAACACGGTGCTTGGTATCTTAGCCTCTCCCCGGCAGGTCACTAATTTTGTCGAAGAATTTGGCTTAAGACAACGCAAAAGTTTACAAACATTTTCTGAGCATTTAGCATCGACAAAGGCTGGCATTGCTGAAGTGGTTATTCCACCAAGCTCATCTATTATTGGGAAATCTGCGACCGATATCTGGATGCGTAAAAAATATGGTATTGCGATGGTAGCTATACACCGTGGTGGTGAAACTAAGCGTGAAGGCGATAGTATTCGTACAATGCCTTTTGAAGCGGGTGATACGCTTGTTGTGCATACCACATGGGATGCTTTATCGCGTTTAGAATCGGACAAAGATTTTGTTATTGTAACAACGGAATATCCTCACGAGGAAGTTCGGCCGCATAAGGTGCTTCACGCGGGACTATTTTTTGCTCTGGCGTTAGGTTTGGTTTTATTTACGGATTTACGTTTATCGGTTGCTTTATTAACCGGTGCTGTTGGCATGATACTCTCGGGTGTACTAAGTATTGATGAAGCCTATGAGGCGATTAGTTGGAAAACAGTTTTCTTGCTGGCGAGTTTAATTCCACTTGGTTTTGCGGTAGAAACAACGGGCACAGCAAAATGGATAGCGGATCAAACCTTATCGGTACTGGGTGATATGCCAATCTGGGTGATTCAATTAGCCGTAGCCGTATTAGCGACCTTCTTTACCCTGGTCATGTCTAACGTTGGCGCAACGGTATTACTTGTCCCTTTAGCGGTTAATATAGCGATTGGTGCGGGAGCCGATCCCGCGCTATTTGCTTTAACGGTTGCCATTGCGACATCAAATTCATTCTTGATACCAACGCATCAGGTAAATGCTTTGATTATGGGCCCCGGTGGTTACCGAGTTGCAGACTTTATGAAGGCGGGTGGTATTATGACGATATTATTCTTAATCGTTATGATGGTGATGTTAAATATAGCGTTCTAATTATAGTTGCTTGGGCTTCTGACATAAAAAACCACGGCGAATCTGCCGTGGTTTTTTTATGTATGGAAAATGATTTAAGTTTTTATTGAAATTAATTCAATTTTAAATATAAGCGTTTCCCCTGGGCCAATATCTTTGCCTGCTCCCTGAGTACCATAAGCCAGTTTAGCCGGAATAACGACTTCCCATACCGAGCCAAGTGGCATCATAGGAAGAATCTTCTGCCAGCCTTGAATAACAGCATTAACAGGGAAAGTGGCCGGTTTTTTGCGTTTAAACGAGCTATCAAATATTTTCCCACTAATGAGCTTACCTTCATAATGCGCGACGATGGTATCGCTGCTTGTAGGTTTTTTGCCATTGCCTTTGGTTAATATCTTGTACTGTAAACCACTTTTTAGTGTGATTACATTTTTATCTTTTTTGTATTTTTCCTGGAAGTCTTTACCCGATTTAATCGATAATTGCGCTTGTTGCTGTTTCTTTTTAGTATTTTCGGCATGCATAGTAGAAATTGCTAGGTTTAGTTCTGCTGGGCTGGCTCGAAGCGGCTTGCCTTCTAAAACGTCTTTGATGGCAAGTGACAAGCTATCAGCATCCAGTTTTATATCCTGGCTTTTTAAGTTGTTGGCCACCTGAATACCAATAGCATAGCTGTATTTTTGCTGGTTGGTTTTAAGTGTTTTATCGGCATAAGCTGGAAGGTTGATACTGCTTAAAATAACTAGGCTGATGAGAGAATTTGAAGTAAATAATTTCATTGTCATTCCTTTGGATTAAAAATATTCCTAGTTTATCTTACTCTTTATTTAAATAGTAAGATGAAAGGCTTCATTTGTAAAAAATGTTAACCACGAAGGATACTAAGAAAGATAAATTTTTTGATTTTCTTGTGTTCTTCGTATCCTTGTGGTTAAAAATAAATAAATCCTAGCCAGTAAGAAATATAAGAGATCATAAGTGCCCGTAAGAAAAAGGAACGGGTATTAAGTTTGGGGTTAGCCTGGTTGGAAAAGATTATAAGTGCCCGTAAGAAAAAGGAATAGGTATTAAGTCTGGGGCTAGCCTGGTTGGAAAGGAGCATAAGTGCCCGTAAGAAAAAGGAACGGGTATTAAGTTTGGAGTTAGCCTGGTTGGAAAGGATCATAAGTGCCCGTAAGAAAAAGGAACGGGTATTAAGTTTGGAGTTAGCCTGGTTG
>CAZDEC010000060.1:0-1144 GCA_964504295.1 uncultured Thioalkalispiraceae bacterium | reverse complement strand
GAAAAGATCATAAGTGCCTGTAATTAAATAAACAGGCTTTGAGCCTGTTTATTTAAAACGGGCACTAAAAAACCCGGAGCAAGTCCGGGTTTCTTAGTGAGAATGTTTTAAAGCTTATTGGCGTACAGCTGGGCCATTAAGTTTAATACCGTTGCTCATAGACGTATGGAAATATTCTAAAGCAACATACTCAGGATGTTGTTTCTTCTTCCATTTTTTGCCTTTGTTTAACACTTTAGCACGTACTTGTTTGTTACAACCGCCGTAACGACGCTCGATTGTACCAAAGCCACCGAATGCACCAACTTTACCTTTTTTCTTAAAGGTTTTCTTGGCCCATTTACGACGCCATACAGGGAAGTGAGACGTGTGACCTAAAGCAGGGCTTAACAGGTTACCACGTGCCATTTGGCCTGAACTATACAAGTGGCAATCTGCGCATGAGAAGTTCAATTGACCACGTTTTGCGTAGAAGTGAGTTTTGCCACGGTTATAGATTTTTAAAGCACGCTTGTCGTTAGGGATAACAACGTTTTGTACTTTGCCACGTGAAGTGTAAGCCATATAAGCGGCGATACCGGCCATTTTGCCTTTCTTCAATCCTATAGGCTTATTACCGTTTTTCACGATACACGCCTGTATATCAGCGACTAAAGTGTGAACTTTACCGCTTTTGCTATCGAAGTATGGGTAGTTTTGTTTAATACCCTTACCACCATTTTTGAAGCATTTAGCTAAGCCAAATTTTTTGAATAAGGCTTTACCTTTCGCAATGCCATCTTCATATGGAGGGAATTCTTCAATATTTTGCCATTCATCACGACGAACAGGATCGATTGCATAGATGCCATTTCCAAATTCCTGGAGTTTTACACCAGGGAATTTTTTAAAGAAATAAGCACGAAATTGCTCAAGATCTTGTTTTGGTGACGCATTTGCCAGCAAAGGCAACCCTAAAAGGGATAATGCTGTTGCTGCAATGAGTAGTCTTTTCATTTTAATTACTCCTATCATCCTCAACAGATGTTATTTTACTTTTGTTTCTACAGAATCTTTCATACCCTTGTTGTCAGTCCAGGCGATACCAACAGTATCACCGGCCTTGCCACCACCGAATTTGAAAGAAAGGTAAGGGTTTTTAGAT
>CAZDEC010000059.1:0-19621 GCA_964504295.1 uncultured Thioalkalispiraceae bacterium | reverse complement strand
CAGGCTTTCTATATTCAAAGCAGGGGCTTAAAGTTAACGGGACAGCAGTGATCCTACCTTTATTCACGATTCAAAATTAACATGACCACAGTGTTTTACCTAATAGCAGTATTGCTTTGCTTTATGTGATAATGTGCCGTTTTATTATGAGTTAGTCTGCAATGGGCACATTTATACGTTACGAAAAAAATCCACATACCGAACGCGACGATCGGCAGAATATCAAGCGGATGCTGCCTTTTTTGTGGGAATACAAAGGCCGGGTATTGCTTGCTTTGGCCTGCCTGGTGGGTTCAAAGGTTGCAATGGTTGGAGTTCCTTTTGTATTAAAGGAAATTATTGACACACTCGACACGCATGCAGGCAAACTGGATACCGCATTATTATATCTTCCCTTAGGTTTACTGCTGGCGTATGGTGCGCTCCGACTGGCAGGTAATATTTTTAATGAATTACGTGACGCTTTATTTGCACGGGTACGTTATCGCGCTATTCGAAGAGTCTCGACGCAGGTACTAAAACATTTACATCACCTTTCCCTAAGTTATCATTTAGAACGTAAAACCGGCGGTATTAGCCGGGATTTAGATCGTGGTACGCGCAGTATCAGTACCATTTTAAATTATCTTATTTTTAATATTATTCCAACAATAGCAGAATTCACACTTGTCGCGATTATATTGTTAACTAAGTACGATATACAATTTACCATTGCCGTTTTTAGTACAGTTTTTTTATATGTCGGTTTTACACTTTGGGTGACTGAGTGGCGTATGCATTTCAGACATGAAATGAATGCCTATGATTCTGAAGCAAACAGCCATGCGGTCGACAGTTTGCTAAACTATGAAACGGTTAAATATTTCACCAATGAACAGTACGAACTTAATCGCTATGATGAAACCTTAAATAAATGGGAAAATTCTGCGGTTAAAAGCCAAACATCAATGTCACTATTAAACTTTGGTCAAGGCAGTATTATTACCATTGGTGTGACAGTGATAATAATTTTTGCTGCTCAAGGTGTGGTTGATGGTGAATTGACACTGGGTGATTTAGTGCTGGTCAATGCATTAATGCTGCAATTATTTATACCGCTTGGCTTTTTAGGCATTGTTTATCGACAACTTAAATATTCATTGGCTGACATGGACTTAATGTTTAAGTTGCTCGCCACAAAAAGTGATGTTATTGATGATGACAAGGCTAACGAGCTTATTATAAAAGATGGCTATGTAGTTTTTGATAAGGTTAATTTTGCCTATCAGACAGAACGTAAAATTATCCAAGACGTGAGCTTTGATATTCCGCCAGGGCAAAAGGTGGCTGTGGTTGGGCCATCGGGCGCAGGTAAATCTACCTTGTCGCGTTTATTGTTTCGTTTTTATGAAACAAACAGTGGTGCAATTACAATTGATGGTCAAAATATAAATGCTTTAAGCCAGGATAGTTTGCGGCGTGCAATTGGTATTGTGCCGCAGGACACGGTTTTATTTAATGAGTCTATTTTATATAATATTAAATACGCGAATCCTGATGCTAGCAAAGCAGACGTTATCGCTGCTGCAAAAACGGCCTATATTCATGAGTTTATTGAGTCTTTACCAAACGGTTACGAAACAGTTGTTGGTGAACGGGGTTTAAAACTTTCCGGTGGCGAGAAACAACGTGTTGCGATAGCGCGTGTGGTATTAAAAAATCCGCGAATTTTAGTGTTTGATGAGGCGACATCCAGCCTCGATTCTCATTCTGAACAATCTATCCTCAAAGCCTTACAGGAGGTTGCGCAAAAGCATACGGTTTTAGTCATTGCCCATCGCTTATCAACCATTGTTGATGCTGATAAAATTCTGGTGATGGAAGCGGGGCAAATTGTCGAGAGTGGTACCCACAACGAATTAATTAAAACCGGTGGTTTATATGCAAAATTGTGGAAACTACAACTTGAAGAACCTGATAAAACAGATAGTTAGAACATATTCTTAAAGTTAGTTAGGTGTAAAAATCGTGCTATTCAGGCTAATTTTTTGCTCAAATTAGGATTAAATACCCAGTTGAACAGGTATAATGCTAGTATTTTAGAATTAATATTATGTGGAAAATAAGATGTCCGAATCAGATTATGTAGCCGATCAAATGTCCGGTGGCTGTGGTGGTAGTGAGCCTTTTGCGTTGCAGGTTATCGACGACAGCATGGAGCCTGAGTTTAAAAAGGACTGTATTATAGTTATTGATCCAACCGGTATCGCACGTCATGGTGCCTATGTTTTTGCTATGGTTGAAAGCGGTTATATCTTTCGCCAACTTGTTCAGGAAAATGACAAGTACTATCTACAGCCAATAAATGAAGACTATGCACATGAAAAACGAATGATTAAGTTCGAGGCGATTGAAGGTGTGATTATTCAACAATCCGATGCTAAGGGTCGTCGTAGTGAACGCAAACATTATCAGTAAGGCCATCAGGTTTTAAACTATGACATCGAAAAATATGGAATTTTTGTTCGGTGATCGTATTTTACAACTCCAGGTTTTAGATATTTTAAAGGCGCCCGTTGATGTCATTGTCAACCCTGCCAATGCTGCCTTAATTCATAGTGGTGCACTCGCACTGCACATTCAAAATGCAGCAGGAATTGAATTAGAAAACCAAAGCAAGGCACTAATTGCCGAGTATGGTGAACTCGAAAGTGGTATGGCGGTGTTTACCACGGCTGGCAAACTTCCTTATAAAGCAGTTATTCATGCGGTTGGCCCTCAAATGGGAGAAGGCCATGAGCATTCTAAACTGGAACAGGTGTTTTCTCGTAGTTTATTATTATGCGAAGCAAACGACTGGACATCAATTGCCTTTCCTGCCATTAGCACCGGTGTTTTTAGAGTACCCATCTCGGTTTGTGCTAGTGCCTGTTTTAAATCCATCACACATTTTTGGGATGCTCGGAGTGAGAGTAGCGTCGAAAGAATTATTATTTGTTTAACTGAAAATAATGTCAAAGACTTCTTTGATGCTTTTAGAGAAGAGTCTTTTGACACTCCTATTCTAAATAAGCCATTAAATGATAACTTAACTCATGATAAAACGGATACTGAGGAAAGAATAGGTATTATTGATCTTGATGAGGGTGCATCTGGTTTGGAAAATGATGATGAAGTAAATGACTGGTTTAAGTGAGGGGTTTTATTGTTGTCATGTTAACTCATCATTCCTGCCTACACGCACTACTGCCCGGGATAATCTAAATTTCGTCATTCCCGCGCAGACAGGAATCTATGTACTCCGAATTACCATTTAGGATAAAAACTAGAATAATAACTTCACTCTACAATGGTAGCATTTTCCTTTAACAACTAACTAAGACTTAATATTCAAAATAATGCGTATTATAAGTAGCCATAAAATACAAGCAGCCAATTTAAAGCTAGCAATCTAGATCAAGAAAAATCAACAATGCGATGTTCATTTAAATTATACGTCCATTTATACGTTTTGCCGTTATTGGGATCAAAAAAGGTATAAGTACTTTTGGTCACATGGCCGGCTGTATATTGTAAAAGGTTTATGTTGGTATGGCCGTTGATGAAATCGTCTTCGTTCGTTGGGCGTAAGTAGGGTGTATTCTCTCGATTAAAAATATCTTTTTGAAGTATGCCCAGTCCTTTTAGTCGTGTACCTATTGGAGCATTGTGTAAAGCGCTGGAGGTAATCTGTAGCACTTCAAGTGGTTCGCCATTTTTTCTTACTACTTGCAGATAGCGCGAAAAGGCATAGTGAACATCACCTGAAATAATACAGCATTGTTTAAAATTGAGTTGCCCCAGTGCTTTTTTCATTTGCCTGTAGCCAGTGATGCTTCCTATCCAGGGTTCGACATCAAGCATAGCTTCAATGCTGTCATCTAGTTTGCCTGCGGCAAGTTGAATTCGCTCCATTGCGGTAAAACCAAGAAATGGGGATGCAGAAAGCAATAGCAGGGATTGTTGATTTACATTGTCTTTATAAACTTTATTGAGTCGAATAAATTCATCTTTTAGTTTTGATATTTCAGAGGATGACATCAACTGGCCTGGTTTGCCGTCCTTAAAGCTACGCTGAGTTCGGGTGTCGAGTGCAACCAGTACAGGATAACCTTCAACGGTGTAATTCCAGCGGAATTTATTGATTGTTTTATCAAATTTGACACCATTTTTATGAGATTTGGATAATAAAAATTGTGAGATAATATTTTTGTCACTATTAGAAAAGGCTTTTGGGTTATTGCCCCAGCCCTGACATGCCCAGTAGGCTGCTAGGCCATTAGACTGTATTCGTTTTGATAGTGGATTATTTTTAAATTGACGGTAATTTTTTTCTGTTAGATTCCAGTCGTCGCTTATTTCATGATCGTCAAACATCATATAGGTTGGAATATTGGCCATTAGGCGTCGGGTTTTACTGGCATTAGATAAGAAAGTAACAACAATAGCGCGTTGTTCTTCGTAGTCACCATCGGATATTTTATACTCTCGATGGGTATTTCGATTTCTACGATTGTTTTTAGTCACTCTCTGGATGTTAGCTGAGACTTCATTGAAAGAGGGGAGTCTGAGAGGTAAGCCTCCCCACACGGCGAGATACATCATTATATATTCGCCAAAGCCCATTAAGTGATTATCTTTTTCTGAAGAACTAAAGCCGATAGTCGATGTAAGCGTTTTCCCCCGATTGGCTAATTTTATAGCATTTGGAACAACGACCTTGTTTTTATCTTTTGAATGCGGAAGTTCTTCATGCCAGCCAAGATATTGTTTCGCTTTTTCTTTTAATGCACATAATAATGGCAAGGCAACATCGTCTGCATATATTTGGTCGCCTGTCAGGCATAACATGGTTGGTCTTGTTTTTATGTTGTTAATCGACTTGCTTAACAGGTTATCGGCGGTGCGCATATGGTCATATTGAGGCTGACTGCTTTTATTGGCAGCATGCGGTTTGCGACAGGAGCCCTGTAAAATATTAGTGTGTGCGGTTGGAATAACAAAGCTGGGTAATATTTCATTTTTATAAAGGATGCTTTTATCGTTATTACCTAATAAATCAAAATCAGCAAGTGTTTGATCATTAATTTTAATATCATAAAAGAGCTTTGTATCTGTTGGGAACAGGTTATTTGTTGGGCTGACTTTAATCAGGCAATTAAATAGATTATCACCAAGTTTTACAATATTGGCGGGTGTTGATTTTGATATAGAAACAGGATTGCTTAGATCTGAATTTTTAGAGACGGTTATTGTAATATTATTGGGTTTTAGATCAACAACTAGCCAGATATAAGTTGCTGTTACTTCTGTACGTCTTATAGCGGGGCCGCCAATAATGTCCATTCTAATCTCTCCCTGTCAATTTTTATTAGATTCTGCCTGCATACTAGCATTAATAAAAATCAAATTAAACTAATTGTACTTTGTCTTTACTGATTGTAATCAGACGCTTTTTATAAAGACCACCAAGGGCTTTTTTATAGTTAGATTTGCTTACAGAAAAAAGTTTGTAGATATCCTCTGGCTTGCTTTTGTCGGTGATAGTCAATTCACCATTGTTGTTTTTCAAATGTCGCAGTATTTTATCGGCTAAAGAATCTCGGCTATTTTGGTTGTTTAACTGCAAGGTTAAATCTATCTTATTATCTTCTCGAATTGTTTTTATAAAGCCAGTTATTTTCTGGCCGAAAGTTATTTTTTGAAACACATCAGCTTCATATAAAACGCCAAAGTAGCTGTTGTTAATAATAGCCTTGTAGCCAATATCTGTTTTTCCAGCAATAATTAAATCTATTGCCTGTTTTTCTTTAAATGGTTTATCATTATCTGGAACAGTGTCTTTAATAAATTTATTAATTTTAGAGGAAGCGACAACTCTGTCAGCATATTTATCGATGTATAAGAAAACAATATAGGAGCGTCCTACCTCCATTTTACGATGTTGTTCAGCAAAGGGGACAAGAACATCTTTTGCTAAGCCCCAGTCTAAAAATGCGCCAATGTTATTAACAGCGGCAACGCGTAAGTAGGCGGCTTCACCAACACAGGCATGAGGTGTCAGGGTAGTGGCAATTATGGTGTCATCGGAGTCGGCATAAATAAAGACTTTAAGCATGTCGTCTATATTGATATCTTTCGGGATATATTTTCTCGGCAATAGAATTTCACCACCATCTTCATCATCAAGATACAAACCAAAATCAACAAATTTGGAAACGCGAAGGGTGTTATATTGGCCAATTTTAACCATTAGAATGTGGTGTTAGATAATAGCGCGGCGACTAAACCAATTAGTCCGCCAAATACACCGCCCCAGACAACTAACCAGCCCAGGTGTTCTTTTATCATCGCCTGAATAATTTCTTTTACTAATGTTGGTGTAAGTTCTTGCAGTCGTTGCTCAATAATATGTTCGACTTTGTTGCGCAGTTCCGATAATACATCAGGCTGCTCTATCTCATCTTTAAGCAGGTTTAGAAAAGATTCCTGTTGTGTCATTGAAATAAGCGACTCTTTCATGTTTTTAATAAAGGGTTCTTTAAGGGGGATGAGGGCTTCCTGGCCACCAAACATACCTAACATACTGCCAAACGACGATTCCATAATAACTTTTACCAGAGAATCAAAAGAAGGGCTAAGATCAACTTTTTCAATAACCGGGGCTAAATGTAAATCGGGCATTACACCATTGGCGTTACTTAAGAGGCGGTCGATATTCTCTTCGGTAAAAAATTGATTCATCATTAAATCACGAATGCCTTTTTTAAAGTCTTCGAAGCGAGCAGGGATAACACCTGAGCCGTACAAGCCTGGAACTCGTTCAAATAGCATATGGATTGCTAACCAGTTAGTAATGGCACCCGATAAGGCAAACATTCCAATGGTTAAAATAAGCATGGAATTTAAGGCGATGCCGACAATGCAAATTAACAAGGCCAGTACGTTGGTTAAGATATTTTTATTCATTGTTGTTTTATGACCTAACCTGTTTGTCGTGTGACATCAACATAAAGTGTGACGTGTTGTCCAGGATGTAAATATTTTTTACTGCGTAAGCGTTTATTCCAGCGAAGTAGTTGTCGAACGGTTACTTTAAATTTGTTTGCGATTCGGGCAAGCGAATCCCCCGTTCTAACCCGGTAGCCAATACGTTGGGTGATATTACGGCGCTTGGGAATATATAAATTATCCGGGGCGTTATGCGAAACCGTTACACCGGTGCGCGACCAGATAATAAGCTTTTGGCCCGGCTTTAAGGTATCACGTGGTGCCATGCCGTTCCATTTTGCAATAGAACGTATCTTTACTTTGTGTTGACGAGACAAACTCCAGAAGGTATCGCCTTGCCGTACTATATGTGAAATTCTAATTCCCTTACGTGGAATATTTTGTTGCTTTTTTAGCCTTTGTTTAGCACTAAATTTATAACTGCGCTGGCTTTTACTTGCAACGGGTATTGTTAAGCTGCGCCCAGCACGTAAAAAGCTTTTTCTTATTCTGTTGACACGTTTAATGCTTGAAGTGCTGGTATTGTATTTGTTTGCAATACTGCTAATGGTTTCGCCGTTGCGAATTTTATGTCTAACCCAACGTATTCGTTGTGACGCAGGTAGGCTAGCCAGTTTTTCTTTAAAGACTGCTGCGTGTTTGATTGGCAACAAAATATAATGTGGCCCATTGGGAGAAGTTGCCCAACGGTTAAAAGCCGGATTGAGTTTGTAAACATCATCAAGCGGTAATTCACTGAGTTCAGCAATACGCGCTAAATCAATTTGTGAGTGAGTTGCAATTTTTTCAAAATAAGGTTCATTGGCAATTTTCGTGAGTTGTATATTGTATTTTTCCGGGTCGGCAATAATACGCTTTAGCGCCAGTAACTTTGGAACATAAGCACGTGTTTCCGGTGGTAATTTTAAATGCCAGAAGTCTGTTGGCTTGCCGCGTCGTTTGTTTTTACGCACAGCACGGTGAACATTTCGTTCGCCGGAGTTGTAGGCGGCAAGTGCTAACAACCAGTCACCTTTGAATTGTTTTTGTAACTTGGTTAATAAATTAAAAGCGGCAATAGTAGAGGCATAAACATCTCTTCGGCCGTCATACCACCAGTTTTGTTTTAAGCCAAAACGTTTGCCGGTGGCTGGAATAAATTGCCAGATCCCCGATGCACGGCCATGTGAATAAGCAAAGGGTTTAAAAGCACTTTCAACAATAGGCAGTAAAGCAATTTCACTAGGAATGTTCATTGCTTCGGCCATTTCAGTTATATAGTAGAGGTAAGGCGCAGCACGTTCCGAAACACGCTTCATATATTCAGGGTGGCGAACATACCAACTGAGCTGTTGATCTAAACGTTTATTATTTTGTGTTGGTAGTTTAAATTTACTTCTTAGTCTTTGCCATACATCATCGGGTGCACGGTTTATGGGAAAGACTTCGGCGTAGGGAGTTTCGTCCTGTATCGCACTGGATTCTTCAGTTTCGTCAGCCTTAAGTTCGTCTTGAGGAGGGAGCATGTTGCCGTTGCTGACTGAAACCTGGACAGTTTCCTCGTTATCGGCCTTTTGTGGCAAGCTGCATGAAGTTGTTACAAAACCACTAAGCATAAGAGTGAGAACAAAAACGAAATTAGAGTTGATTCTTGGCATATTTTTATTTTTCGATTTAATTATTGAGGCTTTATTTTACTTGAGCGAGGATGATCTTAGAAGAGCTAGTTACTGTTTCATTTCACTTATTAAGCATTTACAGCTCAAAGGTATTGTATTAGATTAAGGGAACATCAAAGCAATATTTTCATATGAGTTTTCACATAACAAAGTACCTTTAACTATCTGTTTATAATGGAAAAATCACAAAATTTCTGGGGTAAAAGCCTCTTTAAAGGCTGCCCGCCATTCCCCAAAGCATGGGGCTGTTTAAGACAGTGGTATCAAACTAACTATGGCAAACATGTTGACAAGCTAGAACAGCGACAGCTCGATGAGATATTGCCTAATTTATTTGGCTATCACATTGGCCAGATAGGCCTGACAGGTGACCGGGATTTATTGCGTACCAGTCGAATTTCACACCATTTTGTGACTGATTTTCTTGCCGATGAGCCATTAAACCGGGCAGGTTGCAAAACACTCCCTGATTTATTGCCGCTCGCAGCCGATTCGGTTGATGTGTTGGTGATGCCACACGTGCTTGAGTTTTGTAAGTCACCACATGAAGTCTTACGCGAAGTGGAACGAGTGCTGATTGCTGAAGGTCACGTGGTTATTCTCGGTTTCAATCCGTTAAGTTTTTTTTCGCTCTGGCGTATTTTTTATATTGGGCGGCGTCGTGTACCCTGGTGCGGTCGTTTTTACACGATTCCTCGTTTAAAAGACTGGTTATCTTTGTTGGGATTTGATTTTGTTATTTCTCATTATTATTGTTATCGCCCGCCAATCCAGCACCAGGGCATTATGCGTCGATTACATTTTATTGAAGTGATTGGCGATAAGTTATTTAAAATTTTTGGTGGTAGCTATGTTATTGTCGCGCGCAAGCGCACCGAAACCTTAACCCCTATACGCACACGCTGGCGTGCTAAAAAAGTTGTCGCCGGTTTAGTGGAACCTATGGTGCCACACGACAAAAATATAAAGCTAAAGAATAGAAAATAAAGAAATTTAATATGTCTGATCGAGTCGAAATTTTTACAGACGGTGCATGCCGAGGGAACCCAGGGCCGGGTGGCTGGGGGGTATTGTTGCGTTTTAAAGGTAAGGAAAAATCACTTTTTGGCGGCGAAGCCGAGACCACTAATAATCGTATGGAATTAACCGCTGCGATTAAAGGCTTACAGGCTTTAACCCGAGCATCTAATATTACTCTCACGACAGATTCAAAATATGTGTTACAAGGTATTACGGAATGGCTGGTAAACTGGAAAAAACGTGGCTGGAAAACAGCGAATAAAAAACCCGTAAAGAATGTTGATTTATGGAAAATGCTCGATGCTGAAATTAAGGCGCATACCATTGAATGGAAATGGGTTAAAGGGCATTCCGGTCATCGTGAAAATGAAATTGCCGACCAACTTGCAAACAAAGGTATTGATGAGCTCAGTTGAACTGAACACACAAAGGATTGATATAAAGCAATACAAAACGACTTAGACCTTGATATTGTCGTTATTAACATCATAATTTTAAAGGAAGATCATTTTTTAAATAAGCTTTGGAGCCAGAGTATGGACTTTCAGGATTATTACAAAATAATGGGTGTTGAACGTAACGCAACGCAAGCAGAAATTAAACGTGCCTACCGTAAGCTTGCGCGTAAATACCACCCAGATGTTAGTAAAGAGGCCGACGCGGAAAAGCGTTTTAAAGAGGTTGGCGAAGCCTATGAAGTTTTAAAAGATCCTGAAAAACGCAGTGCCTACGATCAGTTTGGCGCTAACTGGCAAGCCGGTCAGGACTTTAATCCACCACCTGACTGGGATGCTGGTTTCGAATTTAGTGGTGGTGGTTACACCGCTACGGATAGTAGCGATTACAGTGATTTTTTTGAATCATTGTTTGGCCAGGGCTTTAGTCAGTCTCAAGGCCAAACAGGTCGAGCGGGATTTAGTTCACGTGGGCAGGACCATCATGCAAAAGTATTGATTGATCTGGAAGATGCCTACAAAGGTGCGACGCGATCCATTAGCCTTCAATCCCCTGAGCTGGATAAAAATGGCCACGTTGTTAACCGTACACGCAGCCTTAATGTAAAAATTCCTAAAGGCGTTAAACAGGGGCAACGTATTCGTTTAGCGGGTCAAGGTTCTGAAGGCATGGGGCAGGGATCGTCTGGTGATCTGTATCTTGAAATCGAATTTAATCCACATAGTATTTATGAAGTGCAAGGCCATGATGTTTATTTGGACTTACCCTTAACGCCCTGGGAAGCGGCACTGGGTGCAACAGTGAAAGTGCCAACACCTGACGGTACAGTCGATCTTAAAATTGCCGCAGGGACACCCAATGGACGTAAACTAAGATTAAAAGGTAGAGGAATACCCGCTAAAACTCCTGGGGATTTATATGTTGTTTCACAAATCACCCTGCCAGACGCCAGCACAGATGAAGCGAAGGCGCTTTATAAAACAATGCAGGAAAAATTCAACTATAACCCGCGCATTAGCATGGGAGTATAATAATGAAAAATAAAGTTCTGACAGGTGTATTACTAGACGAACAAACTAAATTATCACTGAACGATTTATGTTTAGCCTGTTCAAGTTCAGCCGACTGGATAATTGAACTGGTAGAGTACGGCGCATTAGAGCCCATCGGTCGGGAACAAATTGACTGGTATTTTTCTGAGCAAAGTTTAGTCCGTGCTCAAACCGCAATGCGATTGCAACGTGACCTGGATATTAACCTGGCCGGTATTGCTCTGGCACTCGATTTACTGGATGAAATTAAGCTTTTAAGATTGCAGTTAAACCACGATTGAACGATTTCTGGTTACAGTTAGAGGAGAAAAGAAATGGCTAATAAAATAGACCCACTTGATGCGCTCGGCAGTGCTTACGAAAAAATGTATGAACGTACAGCAGAAAACATTAATAAATTAAAAGATAAAAGCGAACCGCTACTGCAAACTTTAATGGATAAAGCAAAAAATAAAGCCATTGAGCTTGAAGAATTAACCGAGCAGGAAGCGATAAAAGTTTCTGAGTGGTTAAAGCGTGATATTGATGACGCTGCAAGTTACCTTACTGAAACAGGCAATGAACTAAAAGACTGGCTGGGTTATGAATCCACGCTGCTTGAAAGTGCTGTGCTAGATTTGTTTTTAAAAACAGCCGATAAAACAACGTTAACATTATTGCAATTAAAAGAAAGTGGTATGCAGCCGTATTCATATCATACGGGTGAAATCACCGGGCCGGGTACTTTAGTGTGTGATAACTGCGAAGCGAAAGTGCATTTTTATAACGTTGGCAAGATATCCGTTTGTCCTAAATGCCAGGGTACAAGTTACCACCGTTAGCCTGGTTATTAGTAAGCTATTCGGCTAGGACATCTTCTTGAGTACTCATTTTAGTTTTTCCTGAATGGTGTTTATTTCTCTATTGAAGGTGTTAATATGACTTTCAGTTGATTTAAATATAAAGCAAAGCGATGAATAAACCTACAACACGACAAATAGTACTGGATACAGAAACAACCGGTCTGGAACCAAAGCAAGGCCATCGCATTATTGAAATTGGTTGTGTTGAGCTGGTTAATCGAAAACTATCAAATAATAATTTTCATCAATATATCAATCCCGAGCGGGATATCGATGCAGGTGCTCAGGAAGTACATGGTATTTCACTCGGTTTTCTGAGTGATAAGCCCGTTATGGCTGGCGTTGTTGAAGACTTTGTTAATTATATTCGTGGTTCAGAACTGGTTATTCATAACGCACCGTTTGATGTTGGTTTTTTAAATAACGAATTTATTCTTTATGCGAAAGCAACAAAAACAAAGCCCTATAAGATAGAAGAACTTTGCACGGTTTTAGATACGCTTGCACTCGCGCGTTCGATGCATCCTGGGCAAAAGAACAGTCTCGATGCGCTTTGTAAGCGTTATGATATTGATAACGCTTCCCGAACCCTGCATGGCGCCTTACTCGATGCGGAAATACTGGCGGATACTTATTTAGCCATGACCGGCGGGCAGAGTTCACTGTCCCTTGGAAGCGAGAATGATAGTAGTGGAGCCGGTAGTGTTATAAAACAAACTAAAGTTTCGTCAAATCGAGCTGAATTAAAAATTATTCGTGCCAATTCTGATGAACTTACAGCACATCAAAAGCGCTTGAATGATCTAGATAAATCTTCTGCTGGAACCTGTGTATGGAATGCTGAATAAGCATTACATATTAATCAGGTAATGCACCCAGATACTGCCTGCATAACCTAATGCAATTGCCCAGGTCCATTTTAGATGAGCAAAGAAAGTATACATACCACGTGCCTGTCCCATTAAAGCAACACCTGCAGCAGAACCAATTGATAATAACGAACCACCCACACCTGCTGTTAAAGTAACAAGTAACCATTGGCTAGTATCCATTTGCGGATTCATCGTTAATACTGCAAACATAACCGGAATATTGTCAACAATCGCCGATAACACCCCAACTAATATATTTGCCCAGGTTGCACCTAAACCAACATACATTAATTCAGAGGTAATGGCTAAATAACCAATCGTACCTAAACCACCCACAGCCAATACGACGCCGTAGAAAAACATTAATGTATCCCACTCGGCACGGGCAAGCTGAGAAAAAATATCAAAATTATTTGAGTCATTTTTCTCAATATCGACACTAATATTATCCATATGGTCTGATGGCAAGGTGTGTAAATGACCGACACGTTTTAGGTAAAAACCATAGAATTTTAAAATACCTAAACCCGTCATCATACCCAGTACTGGTGGCAGGTATAAAAAATTATGAGCAGAAACGGCTAACGAAATAGTGAGAACAAATAAACCAATAACAACATAGCCGCCTTTTTTGACAACAACGGTTTCCGTCATTGGTTCAGGCGTTTCTTTTGATACTGTAAATGACATGATAATAGCGGGAATAAGCCAGTTTACAGCAGAAGGAAGAAATAAATCAAAGAAGTCGACAAAATTAACAAGTCCTTTTTGCCAGACCATTAAGGTAGTGATATCACCAAAGGGGCTAAATGCACCACCAGCATTAGCGGCGACAACGATGTTGATAGATGCCACAACAATAAAAGCAACATTGCCACGACCAACAGCTAAAACAACTGCACCCATTAGTAAGGCGGTTGTTAAATTATCGGCAAGTGGTGATATAAAGAATGCAAGCAAACCGGTAATCCAGAATATTTTTCTTAACGAAAAACCGCGAGATACAAGCCAGGCACGTAGAGCCTCAAAAACACCACGTTCTTCCATGGTATTGATATAGGTCATAGCGGCCAGTAAAAACAGCATGAGCTCGGCAAACTCAAGTATGTTATGGCGAACAGCGGCGCCAGCTGTTTCGTGGTCTCCATGCATTGCGTAGGCAATACCAACCAGAGTCCAGATAATACCGGCAGCAATTATAACGGGTTTGGATTTTCGTAAGTCTAAAAACTCCTCACCAATCACTAATATATAAGCAACAATAAAAACAACTAACGAGGTAATACCAATCCATGTAGTGGTTAAATCAAGCGAAACCACGGCTGCATGTTCTGAGCTCGATGCAAAAGCTGTAACAGGAAGCATGAAAGTTACTAACAAGGTGGTGAAAAAGCGAGTTAAGAGCATCATTTATAGTCTCGTTATGTAGTCGTGGGCTAGTTTGCAGGAAAGTATAATTTAATTGTTTATTTATGTTTAAGGTGAAAAGGGCGTAATCATAGCGGATTCAAATGAAAAAGTTAAGCATTCTTTAAAAAAAACCTATATAAACAATAGGTTATAACAATAAAGATAAGCTAAAATAAGTTGTAAATATATTAAAGTTCATAAATGGCATGCCGATAACCATAATTACAAGATTTATGGATGCACTTGAAAATGGCTATTTGGAGCCCAATTGTAAAGAAAGACTGAATTACCTAATTCTTCCTCCCCTGCGCAGCGATGCGCAACACACCCTTGCCCCGCCCCCAAAGCGGGGTATTTTTTTAGTGCCAGTTTAAAAAACGGCAAATGCCGTTTTTTATTACTGGCACTTATTTAGCAGCAGTAGGGTTTTCAATACTGCTGCTTATGAAGCATGGAACAGCAGCAGAGCAACGCGATGCACGAGATACCAAAGCCTGGCACCCACCGGAGCTGATACAAGTTGAGCTAGGCTTTTATTACTACCACTTCAGTAAGCAGTGATAAACTAAATTTAAAAATCACATGGACATTCAATGGTTAGTTGTTTTTCTGTTACCGGGTGTTTAAATGCTATTTGACTGGCATGCAATAGTAAGCGTGGAGAGTTGCTATTCGGTTTGTTGCTTTCATATAGTTTGTCACCAATAATAATATGCCCAATTGAAAGCAAATGAACACGTAATTGGTGGGAACGACCTGTGACAGGGAATAATGCTATTCGTGAAGTATTGTCTTTTAAATTAACCGATAAAACCTCGTAGCGTGTAAGTGATGGTTTGCCAGTTTCATAATCCACTTTTTGTTTTGGGCGGTTTGGCCAGTCGGTAATAAGTGGTAAATCAATTTCACCGGCTGTAACTTTTAGAATGCCATTCACGACAGCGATATATTGTTTGGCTACTTCGCGATTTTGAAACTGTTTGCTTAGTTGTTTATGCACAGAAGCCGACCTTGCTAACACCAGTATGCCAGAGGTTGGCATATCAAGCCGATGTACGATAAGTGCTTCAGGATATTTTTTTTGTACTCGGCTTATAAGGCAATCTTTTTTATCTTCGCCACGCCCTGGCACGCTTAACAGGCCAGATGCTTTGTTAACAATAATTAAATGATCATCGATAAATAATATTTCGGTTTCGCAACAGGGTGGGTCGTAAGGGATAGATGCTAGCATGTGGCCGGTATTATACCTTAAATCACTGCTGTCCCGTTGACTTTTGAAACGAGCATACAAAGTAGGATATGGGATTGGTGAGGCTGATTAACGGACCGTCTGCCGCAAGGACGCGGCAGCCGAGCGGCCAGGGATGGCAAACAGCGAGTCCGTTAATCAGCCTCACCAATCCCATGTCCGGCAGTGACGTTTATTATCATAAACGTAGACACTGCTTCGTATTTCAATATCATTTGCTCAAGTTAACGGTACAGCAGTGATCTTAAATATAAAATTCACCCTGCCAGGCATTTTGTTTAAAATCAATTTTTAACTGACTGGGATGCATTTTTTTTGCGCTAATAGAATCAAATTCTCGTATGGCCGGAAAGTTTTTTGCGAATTCAATCGGGTCACAGGAAGCGGCTTCAACTGGGTGGAATGCAACTTGTAAATTGTCATTCACCGAGGTAGTTTTAAAATCGACTTGTTCGGAAAATAATACCCGTTTTTTTACGACACAGGAAAAATACAGCTGCATTTCGACAATAAGCGGTTTCGATATATGTGATAGCTCTTGCTGTGCGCGTTTAGTCCATTCAATTTTCAGGGGCTTTTCTTTTAGGGATATATTAAAGTTAAAGTGATACGGGTTTAGTAAACGATCTAAAAAGTAAAAAGGGTTAATCGCCGGACCGAAAGAAAAAAGACTATGATTTTTCATTTTTTACTCACTCTGATTCGGTTTGTTTAACCTTAAACACCAATGAGGTTATTTTTAATAGCAGTAGAACCCATGGGGTGCCGTGTAAGAAGAAATCAAATATATCAATGGGTTTACTTAATGTACCATTGCTTAGCATCATTAATTTTTCGACAATATGTGGTTCAGGTTTGAAAGGTGCTATACCAAGGGTAGCAACTAATATTATAATAATCATCCAGCTAAGTGAGTTTATCCAGCGCATTTAATACCTCGGTATATGTCATAATAAGGGTTAAAGTTAATTGAGTGGATTATATATTAATAAATGCTGATATGGCTAATATGATTTAACTGAGATATTTAAACAGGAACTATTTCTTACTTAATTAGTCATAGCTATTCCCTAGTATTCACCGACGTATTTGGCTCAGAGCGCTTTGCCAATATATTATTGTAAAACCAAGAAAGATCATATGCTTGAAACTATCGACAAACTACTACCAACTGATTTCCCAGCTATTCAACGTACCACGCTTGAAACCTTACAAGTCAATCTAGGCTATAAATGTAATCAGCAATGTCTACATTGTCATGTCAATGCCAGCCCTAAGCGCAAAGAAGTAATGTCTAAAGAGGTTATCGATGATGTGCTCGCAGCCATCAATAAATTGAATATTAAAATGCTGGATTTAACCGGTGGCGCGCCAGAACTTAATCCGCATTTTCGATATTTAGTTGAACAAGCGCGAGCTATGTCGGTACATGTTATCAACCGTTGTAACTTAACCATTTTATCTGAGCCCGGACAGGAAAATCTGGCTGAATTTCTAGCAGCTAATAAGGTCGAAGTAGTTGCGTCATTGCCATGCTATACCGTGAGTAATGTTGATGGGCAGCGGGGTAAAGGTGTTTATGATAAAAGCATTTATGGTTTAAAAGTATTAAATAAACTGGGTTATGGGGTGAATGGTACGGCGTTTGAACTTAACCTTGTTTATAATCCCGGTGGTGCATTTTTACCGCCGTCGCAACAACAGTTGCAGACAGATTATAAGAAAAAATTATTTGATGAGCACGGCATTGTTTTTAACGCTTTGTTTACGATTACCAATATGCCAATTAAACGTTTTGGCAGTACCCTTTTGTCAAAGGGGCGGTTTAGTGAATATATGCAGTTATTAAAGCAAGCACATCAAAAAACCAACGTTGCAACCGTGATGTGTCGTTCTATGGTAAGTGTAGACTGGCAAGGTAATTTGTATGATTGTGACTTTAATCAAATGTTAAGTTTGCCGATTAAAGATGATAAGCAACAATCGTTACATATAAAAAACTTAACCAATAATGTATTGGCTGCCACACAAATTACCATTGCAGAACATTGCTATGGTTGTACCGCCGGGCAGGGCAGTAGTTGTGGTGGAGCATTAGCAAATTAAAATTAAATTGAATGAGGTTAGTGATGGATGTTAAATCATCAGTTTTAGAGCGATATTCAGAGGGTGCAAAAGAACAACAGGCCGAGCTATGTTGCCCGGTTGATTACAATACCGATTTATTAAAGATATTGCCGGCAGAAATTTTAGAACGCGATTATGGTTGTGGTGATCCGTCTCGCTATGTTCGCGAAGGTGATACAGTGCTGGATTTAGGCAGTGGTGGCGGTAAAATTTGTTATATCGCCGCTCAATTAGTGGGTGAGTCCGGCCATGTTATTGGCGTTGATATGAATAACGATATGTTGATGTTGGCCAATAAACATAAAGCCGATATGGCAAAAAAGATAGGCGCTGATCGTGTCACTTTTCACTACGGACATATTCAGGATCTGGCTTTAGATTTAAACGCTGCGGATGAATATTTAAAAACGAATCCCATTCAAAATAAAGACGATTTAGCCAGTTTTGATATATGGCAAAATACTCAGAAGAAAGATTCACCTCTTATTGCAGATAATTCGGTTGATCTGGTTGTATCAAACTGTGTATTGAATCTTGTCGATGATAATCAAAAAACACAACTTATTGCTGAGATTTTCAGAGTTTTAAAACCGGCTGGGCGAGTCGCTATTTCCGATATTATTAGTGATGAGTTTGTTCCTGATGATATGAAAGCCGATGCTGGATTATGGAGTGGTTGTATTTCTGGTGTCTTTCAGGAAAAAGAGTTTATGCAAAAATTTCTTGATCAAGGTTTTTTTGCTGTTGCCTATGACAAGTGGGAACAAACGGCCTGGAAAACAATTAATGATATCGAATTTCGGTCGGTTACTTTAACCGCTATTAAACCAGAGAGCTTATCAGAATTAGATCAAGGTGATACCGTTATATATAAAGGCCCGTTTAGTTCAGTAAGAGATGATATGGGCTATGAATTTGACCGTGGTGATCGTATTGCTGTCAGTAACGTGCATTTTAAAGCGCTAAAAGTGAGTTCTTTTGCAAATGACTTTGTTTTTATCGAGGCAAAAGAACAATCCTGTTGTGCCCCTGCATGGGATAGTTCAATGTTTTCTGTTCGTTCTATTCGTAATTCTAAAATTGGAGCAAGTAAGGCAGCCGAATCTAAATCGTCGTGTTGTGGTTAATTTATTCTTTAACTTATGCCATTAGTCTCTATTATTGTACCGGTATTGAATGAGTCAGCATCCATTGAAAAGACGCTGACTTATTTAAAGCCTGCTTTGCAACATGGCCATGAACTTATTATTGTTGATGGAGGCAGCAGTGACGATACACTTGAGAAGTGCAAGCAATACACTGATAGGATATTTTCTTCGCCCAAGGGGCGAGCAATGCAGATGAACCTTGGTGCTAACAGGGCTTCCAATAATATACTGGTTTTTTTACATGCAGATACTCAGGTTCCACAAAATTTTACTGAGTGTATTGTTAACTCTTTAATGAGTAAACAATATTATTGGGGGTTTTTTAAAGTTAAACTTTCCGGGAAACACCTGGTTTTAAAGTTGATTTCTTATTTTATGAATTTACGTTCCTGTCTTTCTGGAATTGCGACAGGCGATCAAGCTATTTTTATTTCTAAGACTTTATTTGAAACCATTAATGGCTTTAAAGAAATTCCACTTATGGAAGACATTGAGCTATCTCGTTTGTTAAAAAAACATTCAAGACCATGTTGTATTAATTCTTGTGTTACTACGTCAAGTCGAAAATGGGAAAATGAAGGTGTCCTTAAAACAGTGTATTTAATGTGGAAAATTCGTTTGCTGTATTTTTTTGGAATGTCATCCGATAAGCTTGTAAAAATTTATTATAAATAATCACTGCTGTCCCGTTAACTTTAAGCCCCTGCTTTGAATATAGAAAGCCTGGTCGTTGCGAGCGATAGCGCGGCAATCTT
>CAZDEC010000058.1:0-19774 GCA_964504295.1 uncultured Thioalkalispiraceae bacterium | reverse complement strand
GTTAATTAAACAAACAAGGGCTATTGGCCGATAAATTAACTTGAACAACAAATCTTTATAGCAATATTGACTTAATTAATTCGAGGTTTATTTCTGTGCGACTGTTTCGGTTCATGTCATCCTTGCCTATAATATTTAACTTTATTGCAATTGCAAGTTTAGTCAGTACCGGTCTCTATCGTTTTTTCAATTCCAACGCTATTGCTAGCTACAGTATTATTGCCGGTTCTATTATCGCCATTTTATTTTTTTTATTAGCGCAACGCTCAATAAATCGGACCCACCAAATAGTATTACAACATGCAACAAAATTATTACACCATATTCAAAATGATGATATTGATAATAACCTTGAAACTGTCCATCACACGAAAACCAATAAACAATTTATAGACGAATTAAACAACCTGCTTGAAACAACACACAACAAAAATCAATTTTTACAATTAACTTCCAACTCATTATCGGAACATGCACAAAAACTATCTGAGTTTGCAAAACAAATCATCCAAGAAATGACAACCCAATCTGAAAAAACCGAATCCGCCTACAAACTTGTCGAACAATTACAAACAGTTTTAAACATCTCAACCGACACCGCCAATCAGGCTGTTGAAGTTTCAAACCAATCAGAAACTGAAGGCAATAGTGGTAAATTAATAATGACTGAAGCCATGGGAGGTGTCATGGCATTATCCAGCGAGGTTGTTGAAACAGGTCAAATCATCCAAACATTGCGCAAAGACAGCGAATCAATCGGCGGTATTATTAATGTCATCACCAGTATTGCAGAGCAAACGAATTTATTAGCTTTAAATGCGGCTATTGAAGCTGCTCGAGCAGGTGAGCAAGGCCGTGGTTTTGCTGTTGTTGCCGATGAAGTGCGATCACTCGCCAGTAAGACACAACAATCCACTGAAGAAATTAATACCATCATTCAATTGTTATTGAAACACGTTTCAACAGCAGATTCGACCATCAACAAAGCCCTTGAATTATCAGAAAAAGCCGACGAGCTTATAGAAGGTGTCGTTATATCTTATTCTGAAATTGTTGGCTTCATGGCAAGTATAAGCGAGCTAGGTGCAAACTTGGCTGGCATCACAGAAAATGAACAAAGTACCGCCAAAAATGCCTTCCAAACTTTAGAGCTAATTAAAAACATTAGTCTTGAAACCAATAACAACATGAATGAAATGCTTAACTCAACAATGGAATTAACCAGCTTAGGAGAGCAATTTAATAGTATCGTGGTAAATAAAAACCAAACTCAAGAAGAAGTACTAGAGGATAATGCCAGCATGGATTTATCTGTATTAGTTCAGACAAGATCTGACACTTTGACTTGAGTCAAAGAGAGTTACCTGTTTTGATAAAGGTGTTGAAACTTTAAATCAAAACAAAAGAAGGTAACTCTCAATGATACAGTCTAGCAATCCAATAATTAAACATAAAGCAGGATTATTAAATTTAGCAGAAGAATTAGGCAATGTTTCCAGAGCCTGCAAGGTAATGGGTGTCTCTCGAGACACATTTTATCGCTAAAATTAAAACGGAATATCATCATCAAATTCAGCCATTGCTGGGGCCGGTTGTGGTGCTGAATTTTGGTTTTGGTTCTGATTCATACCTTGATTTTGATTCATGTTTTGATTTTGATTTTGGTTTTGATTCGAATTCTGATTTTGATTCTGGCCTTGGTTCATATTTTGACCTTGATTAAAATCAGCCGTTCCACCGGTACCACGGGTATCCAGCATTTGCATTTCATTTGCAACAATTTCAGTGGTATAGCGATCAGCACCGCTTTGATCTTGCCATTTACGTGTTTGTAACTTGCCTTCAATATAAACTTTAGAGCCTTTTTTTAAATACTCACCAACAATTTCCGCTAAACGACGGAAAAAAACCACTCGATGCCACTCCGTTTTATCAACTTGCTCACCGGTATTTTTGTCTTTCCAGCTTTCAGATGTTGCTATAGTGACATTTGCCACCGCACCACCATTTGGCATGTATTTCACCTCAGGATCAGCACCTAGATTACCAATTAAAATTACTTTTACCCCTTCAAATTACCCTATAAGTTATAAATTAATACTATATCAATTACTTAGAAGTAATTTAACAAAACTAACCTATGGATAGGATTTCAGTGAATAATTTGACAAGCTTATACCTGATTTTTAATTCTTAATAAAATATTGAAATATTGCTTTACGGCCATAAGTAGCCATTCAATGTTTACACCCACTAGTTTTTACTATGCAGAGTGAAGTAAAAATCCAGTGTGGTAATTTGTTATGTGTGTTTTGACCATTGCTCAATAATAAATTTCAAACGGTCAATCAGCTCATCATATGTAATGATGTCTATGATATTCTTATATTTACGTTTTATAACCTCAAAATCTTGAAGTTGTTCTCTGGAAAGCCCTTTATCTCTACCCATTATAATAATTCCACTAGGGTTGGTTACTTTGATTTTAAAATCATCAGGTAATTCACTCTTATAGTGTTCAGTCAGTTTTTCTTCTCCTTTTTTACCATACTTATTCAAATAGAAAATGTATTTCTCAACCTGCATCACTGTCCCTGATAATTCTCGCAAAGGAATATAATTGTCTCGATAGGTTCGCCTCGTAACTAGACACTTATCAAAAGGTTTCTTAATTTCGATAATATCTGTGTTTCCTGTTGAATCAATTAACAGTAAATCAATGCTCCTGTTTTTATTATTATATGTATCTCTAATTGGAGCTTCTTTAAAGACTTGGATGTATTTTGGGTAAAGCAATAAAATTATCTGTAAAATTTCTTCTTGCCATTGATCCTCCGAATACGAAACTTCATCCTCTAACATATCAGTTAATTTTTTTAGCAAGGAACGATATTTAAATACTTCAAAACCAGCGAATTTGGAATTCAAGTTCTCATCCACTTTGCTGACCTTTTTATTCATATATTTTTGATAGTTTTCTTCGTATTCTTCTTTAGTGATTAGATAAGAAGAAATTACAGCACTAATACGAGCAGAAGCATATTTTGTCAACTCATATGAATTTGGAAAATTTTTTAACAAATCAAGGAATACAGATTTTGGTATTGATGATTCATTTTCACCACCTATGTAGATAGATTCACTGGATACTTTATCTATTTTTGAAAAAATGGATATGCCACGTTCAGCGACAAAAATCTTTCGACCAAGCTCAATATCTTCGTGAATAAATAAATCATGCTCTAAAGATAATAAATATTTTGGAAAGCGGTAGTAATCTCCCTCCCTTAGTGCAACTATAAACTCAACTGGCGCATCCTCATCGTCATGATCATGAATTTTAATCAGTTCTTGTTTACTTACGGTGAATACTTTTCCTAAAGTTGCTGTACCAGTCTTATCTAGCTCAGCATAAACCCATTTTGGATTCGATTGCTCGCTTGTATAAGAAAGAATAATTTGGTTATTTTTTTTTATAAAATTCAGCATATTTAAAACCTAACTTGAACAAATACTAGCAACATTTAGCACAAAAAGATCTCTAGGTTATTAACATCCCAATGAACAGCGCAAACGTAATGATATTTTTTATGTATCGACTTCGCTATTAATGTGATCTTTATTCGGCACCGGATGTTTGATTCGAAAACGAGCTATAAATTCATCACGATCATTAACCTTCATTAAGACTGGGTTTTCACAACTAGAAGCCTTCCCAAAAAATACGACATGTCTTTCTTCAAGGCTTGGAAGTACATGAGTGTAATCAGGCCCCAAATAATTTTCTAAAAACGCCATACCTGTATCATCAAAGGTGCGGAAGGCTAGAATCGTGTTGCATTGGTTAAGAATAGTTTTTGTTACATTTGCAGTTCTCTGGGAGATTAATAGACATCCCATCCCGTACTTCCGACCTTGCAAAATTGCACGAGCAGTTCCTGCAACCGCATGTTTATCTGAAGCAACAGTGAGATTGTTAAACTCGGGGATTAGCGAATGTGCTTCCTCAAATACAAGACAAACTTTTGCAGTGTCACACATTTGATCTTGTGAGAGTGCTAAACAAGATTCAGTAACAATTCGAGTGATCTCAGCCGGTGTTGTTTCTCGGAATGCTGCCACCTGTGCCCAGTCATCCTTACCAGGTCCAATTTTCTTATTTCGGAGGTCACCGTCCTGTATAGTTGCATTTAGCTGGGCTGGATTATAAATCTTAAGCTTTGACGTGCAGTCATCTGACAAGAAAGTGGTGAGATCCTCATGAATCGCAGTCTTAAGATTATCAAAACTCCCTCCCATATGCCGTGAATCCTCAACCTTTTCACGATCCTTATCAGCAGCAGCTCTTATTTTATCAAGATATTTGGACTCTTCTTTAATATTATAAAATTCGGCAAGTTCATGAGCGTATTGATTGGTTAGATCAAGGCAAACTACTTTCACTCCTTCCACGAACATTCGTTCAAGAATTTCGATAGCAAGAAATGATTTTCCGACACCAAGAATTCCGAGAATAGCAGCATTATGGGTGATAAATTCGTGGATATTTTTAATTTTTATCGGATATTTAGTTGAAGGAAGACATCCAATAGCAGTTTCATCTAGTTCTTCAACTGGACCCACGCTTCGAAAAACAGGCGAATGCATCTCAGGTATCCATTTGGCCATTCGAAAGCTAGATTTATCAACATCCCATCGTCCAATCTTACGGGCTTGCGCTCGCGCGAAACCACGTGTGTTCCTTTGGAAAACAACTTCTTCTCGAGTTACCCCGTCAGTAATTTGATAAAGTACTGGAATTCCCTTAATTGATGCTTCCAATATAGCCCCTTCACTTACACCAGTTTCTTTAATGATTTCCACGTATAGTTTGTTAATCGAAGTGTTCTCAGCAACTAAACCAGCAAATTCATCTGCTCGTTGAACGTATATTTCTTTATCTAAAACACTTTTAAGAATTCCTTCAGGTAGAATTTTCATCGCAGTTCCGAAAGGAACAGATTTAGCGAACTGTTCAATAGTTTTATGGGCTTCCTTTGGTAGATCGAGTAACTTCGCACGCAATAACATTCCAGAATCCCTGCCAAAATAGCCTAGTACTTGTGAAAGCTGGGGGGGTGTTCCCTGATCATTAATCAGAAGATAGTCACCAAATTTTGTAGTCTTCTCGGACTGTCGAATAAGAACAATACCTGGTTCATCAAATCCTGCAATTTCGCCTGCAATACCTATTACCTCTGTGCTTCCCCAGATCATGCGAATTTTATTGCTAAATATAACTAAGTAAGATTCTGGACGTAATAAAACAATGATTATCAAGACAGACAAAATTGTGAAGACCTGCAGCACGCTGTCACGATGGAATAGGATAACGGCACTGAAGATTACTATGCTAAAGAGAAATCTATCGTTTCCGAATAGGTCAGCAATTTCCTTCGCTGTTGTTCCAATTCGAAGCCATGATCCTTTTTGATGGGATCGAAGCAACAATGCACATGCAGATACAATAACAACAAGAAGGAGATAAACCAAAACCGAGCGAGCAATGAATAACTCTGTTCCTTCGAAAGAAGACCAGTCAAAAGCAAACCAACACGCTACAAAGGCTGCAGCTGCTGATGCAATATGATTTGCAGGCCGCTCGAAGTAAGGTGTTACTAGAAAACTACTTAAAAGCAAGCTGAGAACCCCAGCCACAAACCAGAGACTGTTTACATCAGCTTCAGGTATCCAAGAATCAAAAGCAAACCTATTGGCCACAAAGAGTAACCCAAGATAAAAAATCAGGAATAGCAATCGCGTTTTACCACTTTGAATTGGTTTCATTGATTTGTACTCCAATTAAAACTGAATGCTCATAATAAATGAGTGAAAACAATTACAGAAAAGCTAACCAAATTCTTGATATCTGCTATCAATATAATTCAACCCGAGATTAGGTTTGTATAACAGACCACTAAGGCTCGTTTTAGGTAATTAATTAACTATAGCTCAAATGACTGTTTTTAGTATAATTCCTAATTCCGTTAGAATTAGAAAATGAGGCTATAGTAGGTTGAACCTCTCCTTTTACAATATTTGTTTTTTCTTCAAACTGTTCACGTTCACCACAACGACTCAAAAACAATAAAGATACCATCTAAATATAATTATTATTAATCCATAAAAAAACCTCTCACATCATCACAAGATGGAGAGGCTTTACGCAATACAATTATTTTTTAATCTAATTTAATTTATTATATTAAAAAACTTTCCGCTTACAGTTTTGAGTCAATCTTAGAAAGGAATATCATCATCAAACTCAGCCATTGCAGGTGCAGATTGCTGCGGCGCTGAATTCTGGTTCTGATTATAATTGTTGTTCTGGTTCGTATTTTGACCCTGGTTCGTATTTTGACCCTGGTTCGTATTTTGACCCTGGTTCGTATTTTGACTCTGGTTCGTATTTTGACTCTGGTTCGTATTTTGACCCTGGTTAAAATCAGCAGTGCCACCAGCGCCACGGGTATCCAGCATTTGCATTTCGTTGGCTACAATTTCAGTGGTATAACGATCCGCGCCACTTTGATCTTGCCATTTACGAGTTTGTAGTTTGCCTTCAATATAAACTTTTGAACCTTTCTTCAAATACTCGCCAACAATTTCTGCTAAGCGACGGAAAAACACCACTCGATGCCACTCAGTTTTATCAACTTGCTCGCCAGTATTTTTATCTTTCCAGCTCTCAGATGTTGCAATAGTCACATTTGCCACTGCGCCACCATTCGGCATGTACTTAACTTCTGGATCGGCCCCTAAGTTGCCAATTAACGTAACACGATTAACACCCCGACTAGCCATACATTCCTCTTTTAATTATTAAATTCAATAAGTTACATTTACACTAACAAAGCTAAACCCTCTAAAGTAGGATTATAGCTAATCTTTTGAGGTATTGTACCTACTTTTAAGGCGTACGACTTTAGATTTTTTGATGTCTTTGAGGTAATCTGACACACTTTGTTCAACTCTTTGAATTTTATCAATATCATCAGAGAATTTATCTCTAAAATTTTTTGCAAGTTGAGTGAAATCCGGTAGAACCGATTGGCACAGTTCATTCGTAAGTCTAACCGCAATATACAACTCTTCTTCTATTCCAATATGCTCATTCAAGTTGCTTTCAACCTTGCTCTCGAATTCGCTAATTTCAATACGTTGCTCAACCAGCTGATTTGTAAATGACTGTAATTTACTCTTCAATTCTATTTTCTGCTCACGTAATGAAGATAAGTCATTTATCTGTTTAATCTGTCCCTTGCTATTATATTGCTGCTTTCTTCTAGCTTCTGCAATTAAACTCCGAATGTCTTGGTGAATATAACTACCAGAGTCATTTTTTGCGTATATTGTGCTGACTCCAACAGACTTACCATCGCTATATCTGGCACTTCGTATTACCCCCTCAAGAGTTATTTTTTTTTCAGTACTAATAAATTCTTCTAGAGCTTTGAGCACTACTTCTCGATAAAGTAGTTTTCGCTTTTGTGCAATTACAGGTATTTTATTACTCACAATAATCATCTCTTTTGTTAAACCATCCAAGAACTTTTGATGCTTGCTCAATTCCTTGTTTAGCGACTTTTTTCATTATAATTGCATTAGTTGAACGAAAAACCTGTTCATGCATATTCATTTGTTTTCCCCAATATCCCCTAAAACCTTCATGAACCAAATAGTTGGGACAAGATAAACAATGAGCGTGAACACGATTAACAAAGTCAGGTCCATTTCCATCCTCAGAACAACGAGCATGTTTCGCACGTTTAGGAGACATGACACAATATCCATGTTGTGAAGGAATAAGTATTAGTTTTTCGCGTTCAATCAAATTTTCTATAAATTTTGCTACACGTTCAGGCCTTACAAGCTCTGTTGTACTCTCTAACCACCGTTGCCATTTTTTTAGCCTCCGTCCAAATCCACCATCAACAACACGATTACCAGAAAGAGCTTTTTCCATTATTTCAAAAGATAATTGTTTTTCTGCTTCAGGTAAAAAAGATTCTAAATCAGATTCATTTGTATATTTAAGTGTATGTTTAATATCATTGTGATAAAGCATTCGGCTCAGAAACTGTAAGTCACCAAGTTCGTATCGCCAAGTATAAATTAAGGCAAACGCTCTTCTGAACATATGAGGTCGCAATTTTAGATTAATGCCAGATTCTGCTGAAAAATAATTTAACAGACAATAAACTTGAGTAGACGTTAATGGTTTTGAAAAATTATCATTCTTATTTTTTCCAGAGTTAGGCAACACAGTTACAAATAGGGAATTCCCACCATACAGTTTTCTAGTTGGCTCAGTTATTTCTTTTACAATATTTAATGCTTCTTCTAATTCTTTCACTACCGGTCGACTTGTTTTTTTTCCTGTGCGTGTCGTAGCTGTTTTGCTTACACGACCATATAACAAAGGTAAGTTTTCATACTGTTTATTTAGTAATTGGGAAATATCATCAATTGTTATTTCTGCTAATTCATGCTTTCGCATAGCTTCAAGGCAAAATGTTAAAATGATAGCTGAACCATAGACTAATTTAAGTCGATGTATTAAATCTGCAGAACTTACTCCAGTAAGTCGTTTAAATTTAACAGAAGGCTTACCACTACTTATATCTAAATATTCTTGCTGTAAATTAATCCAAAATTTTGAGCTATCTAAAATGGCTAAAGCATAATTAATAATTCTAAATAAATCCATTGGTTTAATAGTTGGAGTGTGACAATTTTTAACACTTATTGATTTGGCAATTTTCGCCATATCATTAACTTTTATGTATGGATCAAATGTTAAACCATCCTGAACTTCTTCACGTAATTTCCAGAGCAAACGAACAGCGCAAAGTTTTAGATAAGCAGTGTTATATTTTATATTTAAAGATTTTATATATAGTTCATACTCACGAATGTCATTTTTATTTATAGATGATAAAGATATACACTTCCGTTCAACTGAAAACCATATCATCATTGCACGTATTTCTCGCGACATCGTAGCAAGGGTACTTGTTCGTGAACACTGAGTTTTGTCACTTTCCATATAATAGTAAACCAAACGTTTAGCTTGTTTTACCCAATAATTAAAGCTCCTTGTTTTTAAACCACTTGGCAATGGCCAATTCCATGAAACTGTATAATAACTATCGTTATGACCAGCTACATCTATTCTCAACTTCCAAGTTATTTCAGGATATCCATTAAGCAACCAGTCCGGTGAAGGTATATTCGAAGTTGACTTATTATTTTTTACTTCCGTCTCTAACATAATATATTTAATTTAATGGTGGTAAAATAATATTATCTGCCAATGATTGTGCATTCTTTTTCATTGATGAACTTGTTAAATTTAACAACGTTTGATACTGAACAAGATTAAGCTCCCAAACATTTTTCCAACGTTCTTCATTATGTTTAATTAATTGTTCTTTCATATTAATTATATGTTTTTCCCATGCTATCCACTCAGCTACAATTTCTTCAGATTCAAAAACAATTCGCCTACAATCACATTGATAACACTTGTCGATACGGATGCACTCCTTATCTATATTATCTACATTTTCAGTTTTATCACAAAAAAAACCATTTCCAACTCGTTTTTCAATCGATGCTCGAGCATTGTTTATTATATATTTTTGGAAAAGTCTCATACGGTGTTCAACTAAAGATTCGACTTCAAGTCGTTCAAGATATTCATTAGTTGTAGAGATATTTTTATGATGTGCGCGTTGTGCTATATCAAAAATATTTTGACCTCGTAATCGTCTAATAAGTAAGTGAGTTGTTCTAAAGTTTTCTCCTGTTAGATTTTTTATTAGCGGCAATAATTTTGGTTCAATTTTCGCAGCTTTATTAATAAAACGGCAAACCATATCTGCAGTTGTTGCAGTATCTAACTTTTTAATTTCATCGTATTCCCTATGACAAAAATGGTGAAGAAATAATGGTATATCATTTTCATTTTCCCAAGTTACGCCTTGTTTCATATTCGGTATGCATTTAGTAATCTTTTTACTTAACTCCTTAATTGCAATAACCAGTGGATGTTGCTTTTCTAAAGATCCAGTAATTACTGAACTACCTCTATCTTTACCAAGTTGAAAATTAGTTGTTCCTTTATCAACCCCTGGTTGAAGACAATTAACATACATATAGAATGCAACTGAATCAACATTAGGCATTAATGTATTATTGGCAAGCGTTAAAACCAAAAAATTATCCAGTGTCTTTACCGTAGGAAAAAACATTCCTCGTAACCGAGATCCTAACCAACCACGACATTTACAATAGTCAACTAAACCTTTGGGCCATTTTGTCGAAGTTGGAATTGAATATCCATATTTTAAATATAAAATCGAAACAGCAGCTTCAATTGAGCGCTCGATTCCCAAATCAGAAAAATTATCAATTTGTAATAGCTTAAGTCTCAAGATTTTATCTTTTTCACATTGCTCAATAATTTTATCCAAAAACATCCAATCTTGAATTGTTTTTTCTATTTGACTAAATGCAATACTGCTAATTTGAGCCATCCACTCTTCACATAAAATAAGTGACGATGCTGACAAATCATCTAAATGTAATTGTTCTTTTACTTGAATAATTTCCTTATGCTTGTCAGTAACTAAAGCTTTTATTTCATGACGACATAAATCAATAAATGTAGCTTTAATTTTTCTTCTTCCGGGCTTAAAATTTTTGGGAAGAACTGAGTGTGGTAAAAAACCCACACTAATTAGATGTGAGTAAAATGCTCGTGAAGCTGAGAAGTCTTGATATTTTGTCGTATCTCCAATATTTTTTTTTGATTCTATATAATTTTTATACACATGTAGAGAATCAATATTTATATCAATTTTATTTGCAATAACAAAACGTAGGTATTTAAGTATTAAGTTTGCGGTACCTCTTTTTTTAGAATAACTTTCAAGATATGACTTAATTTCAAATACCAAATCTGATGCTTTTTTAAAATAACATAGCCAAGAGACATCAACAGGGTATGTTTCAGTCTGTATAATTAATGTACTGGAACGTAATAGAGAGTTTACTGAAGAACCTTCATTTATTTTAAGCTTTTTTCGATTAATTTTCTTCGCCATGAATCACCTCATCATATCTATCCTGTATGTAAGGTGACAAAGCATCTAGTGAGCTATGGCGAGTTTGATGCCGTACTATTTCTTCAGGGCGTACTTGGCCAGCTTTGTCGCGTAATTTCAATTCATTTGTCGCCATGAAACGTCTCAATCCATGTAACCAAACCCTTTCAGATTCTGCCAGTTCTCCGGCTGCTACAGCAGCAAGGAATGCACTTCTAACTTGATTCGAGAGTGAACAAGGTGATAATGCAAGGCCTGTTTTAAGTGATAAAAATATTTCCTCTGGTTCAGAATATTGAGCGTATAGTTTTTTTGTTTTTTTTCTTAAAATTTTTGTACAGGCCGTACGCTCACATTCTATCCAGTTCCAAGTCCGTATAACTAATAATGGATGGGCTTTAATTAATGCTGGTTTCGAACCTTTTGTAACAGATAACTTAACATCAACAGTTCTTTCTTCTTGTAATGCGTTTTGAGCCGATTTCTTATCAGGTAACTCTTTTATCTTAAGCCTGCATATTTCCATTGCTCTTAAGCCCACTGAAGCTCCCCAATCAATCATTAATTCAAACCTTTTGCTTATGTCATAATTTTTAGGGCCATAAGGTTTAATTTTATCAATCCATTCCTTTTGAGGCACTCCAGTTCTTCGAAGTCTTCCACCTTTAATTTTAGTTAGATAATGTTTAACACCTTTCTCAGTTCGGGATATTTTAATTCTAAAATTTTTACCTTCTCCTATTAACCCTTTTGATTTCCCGTTAACTTCTAACCAATCAATATAAGAAAATACTGTTCGTAGTATTTGAGTTGCATATAAATCAAAATTTCCCCGAGTTATAATACTTTCTTTGTATTCAGTTAAGTATGAAACTGAAATATCTCTTATATTTAACGCATCAACTTCTAGTTGTGAAGTGAAATCCACCAAATGAGAAGCATATGTATTTATAGTAGAAACGGCACTTCCAAATTTGTACAATTCAATTAAATAATCTTCCGCTAACCAATCAACTAAATTATTAGATTTAATTATAAGTGGAAATCCATTTATCTTTTTTCCAAATAGATTTACTTGATTTGTTTTTAATATCTCGGACATAAGTTAATTGTAAAGTTTATTTAATCAACTCTACAACAAATCTAAATTTCAGTATATATAATGAATATAATCAAATACTATTTTTAAAAATATGATTAATATTTAAGGTATGTCTAAGGAGTATGTTAAGAGGTGTAAAACAACTACCGCTATTTGCAGTTGAAATGAAGTGGCTTAGTTAATTAATGAAGCACCGCTTGTAATAAACGCATCACTAAATATAGTTGTTCTTCATTAGTTTCGTTGATTAAATTTTTAATTTTTTTGTTAAGTGTTTTACTATTTAAATCAATATCAGGTAAAAATATTTCCCCTAATTCAACATTTAAACACTTTGCTAATCGTAAAAATGTATCTAAGGTTGGATTCTCAAGACCTCGTTCAATATTACTTAGGTATTTAGGACTAATATTGACTTTTTCCGCCAACTTGTCTTGAGTTAACTTCAAACGAGCCCTCAACCTTTTGATTTGTTTACCTATAATTAACTTATCTTGCATAACTCTGAACTATACGCACGGTATTTTTCAGAAGTAACCATCTGACACATTGAATTACATTGAAAAAATAAAACTCTCAGAGTAACATTCAATCTGTTGCTTTGATAATATTAACTTTTATCAGCCTGAGAGATGGATATTTAATCTTCCAAGATTACAACTGCTGTGTTTAGTACTCATTTAGTATTTTCTTCACGTAAAAGGAGATAAAAGGATGGCTCAATATGTTCCATACTCATGAAAACTCAGAAGTCAAAATAATAGATGCTATCGCTTACAATGGTGAGAAAACATGGTGGTATGTAACCAAAAAATTACATGTATCGTGGTTTCACATCATTTGCGAACTTACTTATGAAGCGAATGAAAAATTTCAAGAAATATACTTAATTGACCAAGTTGAGCATCTCTTAGATATAGAAAAAAATCCTGCGATGAATATTATTGAGGTTGACTTAGTAAGCCCTTCTTATATGAACGGTACTAAGCGCTGGGAAATGATGCCTTTAGCAAAAATAATTGAAGGGAAAGAACCGGAATACCAACAACCGGTAAACATATTTGTGTTAGCCAATGGTAAGCATTATTTAGAATCTGGTGCCCAATATGTTGAGCAAGAAATTATTGAACCGCGTACTATTTTTAAAGTAAAGAATTCATCTAATAAAATTAATTGCTAAGTAATACAAAACAAAATAATTACAATTCAATATTGGACGTTATACTTATACGGAATTTAAAATGAATTTATATAAAAATAGAAATATAAAAACTGTATTTTTTTTAATTTTCAGCATAATTTTAATACCTAGCTGTGCTCTAGTTTCACCTAAAGATGTTAATCCCCATAAAAAATCAAAAATTAAAATTTACTCTCATGATGTAACTTCGTTTCCAGGCTTTCCAGTTTATATAACACGATTTATAAGAAAACCAGCAACTATTTTTACAAGTAAGTCTGAAATTTTTAAGAAAATAGAACTTAAAGCAATTAACCGTGGTGCTACTGCATTTATAGATCCTAGACCCTGTTCTAGTACAGGTTGTGCAGATCCTGAGTTTGATAATGGTTATTATTTAGATGCAGTCAAATTTGAATCGCCGACATTAAAAAAAGTTATGCATTATATAGAATCACCAAGCATGATATATAATAAAACTAATCCTATAGACGTAAGAGCTTTTTATCAAACTAATTACGCTCTGTATTGGGCAACAAAAAATAAATATAGGCAAGCAGTCCCCATTTCTATAAGTATTTTAACAAATGATAAATCTTTTCTTCAAACTAACGAACAATACGCTGAATTACTACATTACATGGCAGAACCCAAGTATCAAAAAGAATACACTTGGTTAGCCATAAATCATAAAGACTATCGAGTGTCTCTTAAAATGGTAGAAATAATCACAAGTTACGCTAGATTTATGTTGGAAGATTTAATGAAAGTTTCGATTAGAGCAAATGAGAAACGAGTAACACTACTCGCTACAAAAAATTTATATGGTCTAGTTGGCTTATTTAATTATGACTTCTGGTATAGATTATTATCCCATCATCAATATGATGATATACGTCTTATAGCAGCTAAAGCATTAATCAAACAGGGAAAACGAAATGATGTAGAAAATGCATCTGGTAATATTGAATTCAAAAGAAAAATAAGATCATTATTATTACAAAGTTTTTAAATTGAGGTGTAAGTACAGCATGATAAAAATAACATCTGAAGAGATTCAACGTAATACAAATTTATACTCTGAAAACCATACTCCTTATGTCACTGGCGCTGATGTCGTCAGGATGCATTACCACGCTAACTAAAATGGTGCCTTGTCCGATAGACGAAGCCGCTCTTATAACATGTAACACGGTAAAATTCATCGATGAGGTGGCAAACGACTCCCAAAAATTAAAAGAAGACTACATTAACCAGTCAGCCAACTATCAAAATTGTATAACGAATCATGAAGCGTTAAAACAGTCGCTTAACAATTGCAATAAAGACATTAAGAAGTACAACAATAAGCTAAAAGAAATCGCAGATAGAGAAGGTATTACAGTAATTGTCGGTAGTTAGTAACCACGCAAGCACCGTACTTGAATTAAACTTTAAGTGCGCGAAAGGAACGGTTTCTTAACGTAGCTTAGATGTAAAAGACTGAATATCTTTTTTCTGAAAAAGTCACGACACTGTACTTTACTAAATCGGTTAGCATAAAGTGCTACGTTGTGGCTTGAAATAATATTAGGTCAACAAATAAAAAATTATACCACTTATTGACTGTCCGCTATTGCCATTTGGAGTCGTTCATACACGAGGGCGCATATTATGAGTACACATTGTTGCCTTTTTTTATAACATCTATCAGAAACCAAAGTCGCGTTGGATCGTTCGAGAAATCAAATTGGCTTCTTCATCAACAACTGGTTTACCATGCTCATGTACTCGCTTGTCCAATCCTAATATCGCAAGTGAATAATTCGGTATTGCCAGCGCATAAAAATACAGCAGATCTGTGATATCTATTCTTGTTAAATTGGTTCAGAGTTTCTCTTTCACGCTCTACTGCGACACGGCCTACATCAAACGGCCATGTTTTGACAATACACATGCGTGCACTGTCTAGCCTGGAAAATTGTCTTTCTATCGACTGAGTACCATTTTAGCCGAAAGCTCATATACAAAAAATTAGAAAAGGACTTTTACTATAAGGCTATATTAAAAATTAAAGTTCATTTCAGCTTTCTCATAATTAATGTTGAAATTTGGTAAGGTTAAATTATAAACTCCAAACCGTAAGCACTACCTTTACCCATTAACCGAGTTGAATATTCTTTTGTTTTGTTAGGGTTGATTCTATTAATGAGCTTAATCATTCCACTCGTATCATTTGTTATATGTTTACTTATTGTAGGTGAGTTGCAACAAAGGTTGTCGATGGTATTTATTATTATTTTACCGTGGTAACCTGCGGTTGATAAATATTTAGTAATATAATTTACGTAATGAATAATATAGGGTTGAAACCAAGGATAATTAAAAATATATTTTGATGGAGGATTTTCATTGGTATGTGGCGGAGCAGTATGCGTATCAAATTCACGAATTAGTATCTCAATATAAGATTCATCAATGAAAATATAATAGTACGATTTCACTCCGAAACGAAAATCCCAAAGACATGTATTGCTTTGAAATTTTTTATTTTGTTCCATATGATAAATTTTGGTTAAAAATGAATTATCACAAGAATGTAAAGCATGTAATAATTCACCATTACGAAAATATTCATCCCTGATAATATAATCATAAAATACTTTTACTTCATCATCCATTAGCCAATCAACTCTAGACTGAGCTAATGAGTTTGATAATGTGTAAGGTATTAAAGGCATTTTACTGAGCTTTTTTATAAATTCAATACCTTTAGACGTTTTAAGAGTATCACTTATGAACTGACGTTGTTCAGGTGCGTAGTGTCCATTACCCCCACATAGTTTATCGTGTGCATACTCTTTTGGTGTTGAATTATTAATATCATTTTTTAATTCACACCATGAAGGATAATCATAATAAAAAGCGGTGATTTCCTGGCTGTGAGTTTTGGGAAGGTTTAATTTTTTGTGAAAAAAATTAGACTGCTGTTCAATTTGGTTTATTGATGGTGATTTGTATTCATAAGGGTCACTAAAACCGTACATAACATTCTCCAATAGTTAACTTTGTAGCCCATAGTTACAAAGTCATCGGGAAGATGTTTTGTAAAAGTTTTGCAAAACTTTATTTATAACTCACTTGCTATCTGCTTACACCAATCTATGGGCTGGCGCGGAGTGTGGAACCCGTATTACGAGATTAGTATTAAAGAAATTTATTGATATGTCAATATCATATTAATCAATAAATGTATTGATTATAAAATACTCGCAATCATAATTTCATAATGCTAAGTTAATCCGAGTCCATACACGAGATGTAAAGTATGTGAAGTGGCATAGGGTGGGGTATTTAGGCATTTAAATTAGCTATTATCATTGTTTAGGTGATTATGTCTTGATGACATTGTAGTTAACTCAATATTTTTTTTATCTTCTGTGCTGAGTTGATGAATCCCTAAAACAACACGGGCACGCTTACGAAGTTGGTTGAATTCATCAACATCCATTAGAACTAAGCGATCTCGACCATAATGTGTGATAGTTAGGGACTCTTTTAGCGCTTTATCCTGGTATAAGCCGGGTCTTTTTTGAAATTCTTGTGAGGTTACCTTTATCATAAAATTATCCGGATGTTACAGAACATATGTATTATATGTCGTATAGACGCAAAGTATCGTAAATAGTGTGTATAGCTCTAAACAAAACAGTAAAATTCAGCACTGTATTTAATCAGCTTTAAATAAACGTAGATTTTAAATTTTAGGCATAAAAAAAACACCATTTAAGGTGCTTAATTAATAAATTAACCAGACATTTCCGCTCTAATTGCGTGGTGTGGGTTAACTTACTGTAAGTATACATCATCCTATAGAATTATCAGATAAAAATACCTTCAGAACGGTTCCAGTGTAATAATCAATTACTTATTTGTACCTGTCTCAGCAGGTACAGGAAGTAGCATTAATTAGGCATTTAAATTAGCTAATTTCATTGTCTAGGTGGTTATGTCTTGATGACATAGTGCTTGAGTCAATATTTTTCATATCATCTATGCTCAGCTGATGAATTCCTAAGACAACACGGGCACTCTTATCACACTATATATTTATTATTAGCTAGTTAACTTTATTGTAAAATATATTCTATGTCTTTTATGTTAACAATATGCGATTTTTCTCCATCAAAAGTACATAATAATTTATTCAGTAACTTTTCAATGTCATTATCTTTTAGACTGGTTAACTCACATTTACGTTCATAGTAATCAGCTAAAAGTGATACAGCAAGAAAAGTTGGTCCAGAGCCCTTATAATCAATACCCCAGGAAAAACCTCCTTTATATTCATATAAATCTCGCCTAGACTGAAGTATTTCACAATTATCATTGTGGCACTTTAACGCAACAAATGATTTCTCAACCTTCAACAGCTTATACAAATATTCATCATTATTTACTGTTGTCTCATTAACCCGACTAAAATCGAAATCACTAATCTCCTTCATAATCACCTCTTAATTTTATTTTTAAATAATAACGCATATTTTTTTATTGCGATCAACCTTTCTTGTTTTTTTAATGACTTTTTATACTTTTGTTTTAGTTTAAGTTTAGCTTGTAGGATTTTATTTTTATTTACAATAAATCCATCTTGGTCAATGTTATTAGGTCGTAATACCGCGTAGTAATCCGAGCTATTTATTTTAATCTTATTTAGATAAACGAATAAATAATTTAAACTATACTCTGTTGCATTTAATTCATTTGATAAACGATTTCTTTCGTTAGTCGAAAATGTTTCAATATTTAAGTTAGCTACAATGTAATAATTATTCCAAGTATCTTCAATATACAGTTGCAAGTTATTTAAAGCGTAATAACATTTCGATATGTATGTGTCATTGTCATCATCAGAAATATGATACTTCCTATAAAAGTCCACATTTTTTATCACAAATATATTTTCAACATCTTTATTATTATCGATACAAACCCATTCACCACTTTCAACCATTACAGGCTTTCGTCCATTTGATAATATTCTACCTGACTTTTTTATACGAATAGCTCGGTAAATATCGAAGCCACACCCCATTAAATTATTTTTAAAACGTGTGACCTCCACACTAAACGGAGAGGTGTATAGCTTAGTACATGAATAGTCAATAACATCAGGATTGTAAGTTGGTGTTCTTGTTTCAATTTCTATTAATTTATCAAATGAATTTTTAATTGGGTATCCACATGATGTGTACTCATTAATATCAGGGAATTTAATATCTTCTAAAGTGGCATCAATAACGAAATCTTGACCATTACACATGTTAAATTTTTCCCAAATATGAAGCCTTCTATTATTATCATCTTCGGAATTTTCAGACTTTAGTATTTTCTCGTTAACTCGAGCCTGAGAATGGTAACATGGATAAATTAATTTTTTAAGCAGTCCAAAAAAAAGAGTAATTACCAAAGTACCATATTTTTGATTATGTGGAACTGAATGATATTCTTGTAAGTGTAATCTTAAGTTATCTAAATACAGAACTCCCGATAAACTTAAATCAGGACGCATTGTTTTCTCTTTTCTTATAATACCGGTTTTATTGTCAGCTTCGTGTTTAAAATATAACCAACAAAATAATTCATCCCTTCTTAAAAATATCTCTATGTCAAACTTTTCTGCATATAAGACAAATTTTTTATCTTTAAAAATATCTTCTAACTTCTCACCCCAATAAAACTCTTTTAGTGCAGCTTCCATTCAAAACATCCTTTTAATAAAAAATCGATAACTTAAAGGGTAGTATAATTTTAAACTTTAGTCATAAAGATTCTTACTCATACAAAAAACATAATTGGTTTATTTTAATCTTATTTTACATATTTCATCCGAGTATGCATTTGAAACTAAAAAATACTGAGTTCTTTGAGTGCATTCATTAAAAATGTATAATTTTTTTTGCTACTAAATTGTCAAGTCAGTCTTTAACATTTATTTAGAAGGAGTCACTTGATACATTTATTTAATTAATCCTTGGGCAAACCGATAATAATGTTCCCAGATTACCTTCCATTTTTGTAGCATGTGAAAGAAGTGATGGATTACCCTACAAATTTTTCTGACATGAATGAAAAAAATATTAGTAATAGAGGGGAATATTTAACTCGTACACTTATTAACTGACTATAAAGATTTAATTATTATTTCATTATTCAGTTGAATAGTGCTTTGATGATTAACCATTATTAATAGATAATATAGTTGTAAAATAGAAAGGTTAACTAGAGGTTATTGAATATGATAAAAAATTACTTTATTTACGCCTCTCGCCATGTCTCTATTCCTCTTAATGTTATTCG
>CAZDEC010000057.1:0-20401 GCA_964504295.1 uncultured Thioalkalispiraceae bacterium | reverse complement strand
ACTTAAATAGGCATCATAAAAACATCTTATTCATAAGTTAACGGGACAGCAGTGATATATGTTTTACTATTTATCCCGAACTCGGGTTATTTATTAATAGTATAACGAGTAATCATTCCCGCTGTAATATGGTCAGTAACATGGCAATGATACAACCAGGTTCCTGGGTTATTTGCGGTCATATCAACACTGCGCATGGTATTGGGTAGTAGCTCAATCACGTCAGTGCGATGGCCGCTGGATAAAACCGTTTTACCATGCCAGTGTGCAGTATGAATGTCTTCTTCCGATCCCATACCAATTAAGTGCCAACGAACACGGTCACCTTTATTGGCCACCATACCCTGTAAGTTACCAAAAATATAACCATTTATCGCATGCTTTAAATTACCTTCTTCGTTGTCTTCGGCACTCACGGTTTTAACCTTGCCTATTTTCTTGCGGCCATTTTCATTAAAGATAAAATACATATTGGTAAAAGCAATATCCACATCTTTTGGTCTTGGGTCTGATTTAGATCGTGCCATGCCTTTTTTAGTGATAACAATTGTGCCGATTAGGCCATCATAAATTTCGGTAACCGAATCAACATGCGAATGATAAACCCAAACAATAGAAGATTGATCGCTCGGCCCTGGTGCAGCATCGCCGTCTACTTGCCAGATATAGGTAAAACTATCATTTGGACTAACGGCAGCGCCTTTACCGGTCATATCCGCGCCTTCATTCTTTTTAGTGTAGCGCATGCCATGTGGATGAATGCTTAAGGGCTTGTCGGTTTTATTCAAAAAATGAATTTTTAAAGTATCGCCTTCTTCTGCACGAAACTGTGGGCCTAAAATACCCATCCACCGAGGTTGCTTAACGCGCTGGCTATAACTTGCATCGGTATATTCAATATAACGATACTTTTTATATTTAAGATGATTGCCCCATACACCTAAGTCTTTATCGGGCATAATTAAATTTTTCTTACTCGGCGCATAATCCCATTCAACAATTTCTGCAGCCACCCAGTATTCTCGAGTTTCAGACGAATGTACGTTATTAGTTATCAGCAAAACAGCTATCAATGCTAAAAAATATTTACTCATCGTTTTAATACCTTAATTAATTTAATTACTTCTTTTGCGTCGTCTTGAATACCAAACCCAAACACCGGTGATAGCCAACAACATCATTAAAATAGCGGCACCATCCATTATGTAAATGCCGAGTTTGGGTAGAATTCTGCCACTGTGAAGATCCAGTAAAATTCTCTCGTAATTTAAATCCTGGCCACGATACAACGTGGCGATGCTTGTATAAAGTTCGGTTGGCAATGTTATTTTTATTGACCACTGAATTTTACTGGACGAATAATCCGTCCAGCTTAGCTCGTCAATATCGGCACGATATAAAGCCTGAGTCGTAGAAACCACCAGTTTTTTATCACGTGATAAACCTATTTGTTCAATCGGTGTTGGTAAACCATGCGCCGAGCCGATAGTTTCGACTAAATCACCCTGAATGGTAAGAATCGTTAAATTTACAGCCGTCGCAATAACAATATATTCACTGGTCATAACCGCACCAACCAGTTTGGCATCGCGAAATTCAGTTTGCGATTCAAGTTTGGTAGTATTGATATAGATTTGATTTAAAAACTGACTGATCCAGGTATTGTTTATTTTAAACGCGGTTATATCCTGCGGTGGCAGTATATTATATACATTTAAAAGCCAGTCACTTTCTACATAGGTTGAATCAAGTTCAAATTCTTCTGTGTGGTTTAGCAAAATACCACTCGCAGAAAGTATCAGCACAAAGGCCGCAACAACTAGCCCCATATAACGGTGCCAGCTGTATAATGTTTTTATTTTAATATTGAACGGCATTTTAAGATTCAATCTTTTTATGTAAATAAAGTGCTAGCGTCGCTATTTTTTTTAGTGCGCGAACCGATAACGTAGCACCGGTTATCCCGTCTATGTCTTTACTTAATTCTGTGTTTTTAGAAAGTTGTACTTGCTTAAATTGATTAGTGAAATAAGCATGCCGCACTTCACTGCCACGAGACTCTCGAAAAACTAATACTTTAATTTGTTCAATACGATTTTGTTTGATAACCACTCCAACCGTAATATCTCGCTCTTTACCAACTTCAGAAAGGATCCATACACTGCGTGTTTTGTTTTGCCAGTATCGGGTGCGTAATGTTTTAGGCGGGTGGTTTAATATCGTAGTTACCTGTTTTTTTACTTCTCCGGTTAACCATATTTTTTTAACCCTCGGAATATTGTTCTTAAACACTTCGTTCAAAAAAGCGCCCGGGGTTTGATAAGTTTCATCGGCATAAACAATCCATGGCAGGGTAAATAGAAAACTGATAATTAAATAACGATACATAAATTAAAACCCAAAGTAATTCCAGAGTCATTGCCGAAAACATTAATCCCTGAATGCAAATACAGGCCAGGCTAAAAAAGCCTGGCCTGTTCATTCACATCATAATAATAAGTGAAACTAGAATTGATAACCAACTGCAACATTGAAACCATCAAACTCATCTTTACCTGTTGGCACATCTTGATCCTGATAATCAAATTTTACCACAACATCTTCATGCGGCCAGTAATTTAAACCAATATCAATTTGAGTGTACTCAGAGTTGGCACTGTCTGCTGCCTGATTATCCCATTGGTTGTAACGTGCAAATAAACCTATTTTTTTAGTGATTTTATAACTTGGCTCAACATAAAAACCGCTTTGTTCATTATAGCCGTTGCTTTTACCTTGTATATCCCAGCTTGCATACAATGCACGTAAACCAAATTTACCCTTGTTATAAATAACATGGGCTTCTGTCAGGGTTGCACTGTTTTTTGTACCTTGGCCTTGAGTGTAATCACCAATGGAGATAACCGTTGCAGCTAATTCTAGGCCAGGAACACCCGTCCATTTAATACGACCTGTATACATCGGTGAGTTAGCCCGTGCATTGGAAGCCGCTTGGCGACCACTACGTACTTTATTGTCCGAATTTAAGTCCAGTCCAGATGTAATCAGCACATCGTAAGACCAACCAGGAGCAATTTCGCCAGACAAGCCAGTACCAGCTTCCCACCAGGTTGTTGGGATAATGTTTTTCTCAACCGGATTACGCTCGGTACCATAAAAAGTGTTGGGCTCATGGGTTTCGTTTAAAATACCAACGGGTACGAGAACTACACCGGCTTTAGCATAAAGTGAATTAGCCAATTTAAAATCTAAATAAGCTTGTTCCAGCTCCACAGCACCGCCTTTCTTACCTTCACCTGCAACTGAATGCTCAACTTCCAGCTCAGAATAAAATGCAATTTTTTCACTAAACTTATGACCAAAGAACAATACAAAACGGTGAAAATCAATTTGCTCTTTATCGCTACCCGTGGCTTTTTGATTATTTAAGTTGTTGTAGTGCATTTCACCATAACCACCCACCGTGGTTGCACTGCTTTTTTTACCGTGCCCACCATGCATCACTGAATCTTTGGGTTGTTGCTGTTCAAGAAAGTTACTGGTTGCTTCCAGACGTTCTAAAATAATTTTGTTTTGCTTTTTAAGCTCGTTTATTTCCTGCTGTAAAGACTTGTCTGCACTGTTTGCAGCTAACAGCACTGGACTGAATACCAAGCCCAGGATGATAAGACCTAAATTTTTCATTACGTTGCCTTTTGTTAGTGAATAACTGTTTTCTCGTGAAAACGGCCGCACTATACACAAGACCAGATCTAAATACAAATGATTCTCAGTTAGATGAAGCGAGTAGGCTCCTAGAGTGATAAAAAGGCAATTAGAGTGCTCGAAATGATGAAACCCTTATCCTGTCTGCTAATTTTCACCTATGCACGATTAAAACATCACTCAATATTTTGTACCTGCTCACGCATCTGCTCAATTAACACTTTTAAATCAACCGATGCTCGCGTTGTCTCTGTATCCACCGACTTGGAACCCAGGGTATTGGCTTCACGATTGAGCTCTTGCATTAAAAAGTCCAAACGGCGGCCAACAGGTTTTGTTTGCTTCAAGATATTTCGTACTTCGCTAACATGCGCACCGAGACGATCCGTTTCCTCGCTTACATCCATTTTTTGTGCAAGCAGCACTATTTCCTGTTCGATACGTTTATCGTCCTGGTCGATATCTAATTCTGCAATACGCGCCAATATTTTTTGCTTACGTGTATCTAAAATGGTGGGGATAATTTTTTCGACCTTGCTAACAATTTTTTCCATTGCACTACAGCGCTCCAGCAACATCGTGGCAAGTTTTTTACCTTCACGCTGCCGCATTGCAACAAAGTCAGTAAGGGCCTGATCCAAACATTGCATAATATTTTTTTGCAGTTCCTGCTTATTGATTTGTTCAGCTTGCATCACACCTGGCCAGCGCAAAATATCCAGGGGATTTACTCTGTCAGTGTTTGGTAAATGTTGTGCAATGCTTTTACTCACCCTTGCGATTTGCTCAACCAGCGCCATATTGAGTTGAATATCTGTCAGGTTTTCAGATTGCGAGCTGGTTTGAGTGCGAATATTTAATTCTACTTTACCTCGGCTTAATTGTTCCCCTAACTGGGTTCGTAAACTTTGCTCTATTTCTCGCACCTCTTCCGGTGCGCGAATAGAAATATCAAGATAACGGTGGTTAACGCTGCGCAATTCCAGAGTAATCAACATATTATTAAAGTTTGTTTCGCCTCGGGCAAACGCTGTCATGCTTTGAGTCATTTTACTATTCCTGCTAGTGGGTGATTACGTTGCTTAAATTAACACAACAATGCAATTGATTTAAAATTTGTTCGATTATCATATATATTTATCCTCCGTAAAACAGCTATAATTCAAAAACATGACCGACATCGACCACGAATTACCCCCCAAGACGATTGTAGATAACTACACGATTACCCGTACCTTAGGCGGCGGTGGTTTTAGCATCGTTTACCTTGCAAAAGACAATACCTACAACAAGGAAGTGGTCATAAAAGAGTATATGCCGACCAAGTTGGCAACACGTACTGGCGATTTACACATTAGCGCACTCAATTCAAACTGTGGTGACAAATTTGGCCACGGCCAGCGACTCTTTTTTCAGGAAGCCAATACCCTTTCTAACCTTAAACACCCCAATATTGTAAACGTGATTAGTTTTTTTCGCGCTAATGGCACCGTTTATATGGTGATGGAATATGAAGAAGGGATTAATTTACAAAGTTATATCAAACGCCACAATGGCAATATGAGTGAGCAGTTCTTGATGGCTGTTTTTATACCTTTGTTAGGCGGCTTAAAAACGATTCATCAAAATGGCTTACTCCATCTGGACGTAAAGCCAAGTAATATTCATTTGCGCGATAACGCCCGGCCTTTGCTGCTCGATTTTGGCGCTGCGCATGAAATGATGCAAACGCGCCAGTTCCAGGCCAACCAGGTTGTCACTCCCGGCTTTTCACCTATTGAGCAGCTCGACCCCGGTGGTTATGTTGGCCCCTGGACAGATATCTATGCCATTGGTGCAACCATCCGAGCATGTATTGAAGGTTCGCCACCGCTGCCTTCCACAAAACGTCGCGAACGCGATACCCTAAAACCCGCCGTCAATGCCTTTAAGAAAAAGTATTCCAAACATTTACTTCGGGCTATCGATTGGTCAATGGAAGTTGATCCTATTCTGCGCCCGCAAAATATTGAAAATTTTGTCGAAGCCTTAAATAACACCAACACAAAATCGGGGCGCTAAAGCTTTAATTAACGATGCAATTTGAAGTCAGCCAAATAAGCCTGCAAGGCAATAGAAAAAATAACCAGGACCGTGTTGGTTATATCGAATACGACTATGGCGCCGTTTTAATCTTAGGCGATGGATTGGGTGGACGACCCAAAGGCGAAGTTGCAGCACAAACCTTGATTGAAACTTTCGAAAAGGCATTGAATAACACCCCCATGCCTATCCCCGATCCGTTTGATTTTTTAGAGGGTGCATTAGTCCAGGCGCACCATGATGTAATGGCGGCAGGCCGCGAAGAATCCCCCCCGGTTGAACCCGGCACCACGGCGGTAGTCTGCTTGATACAAAATGGCAGCGCATGGTGGGCACATGTTGGCGATAGCCGTTGTTATTTATTCCGTCACGGCTTATCTATTTACCGAACCCAAGATCACTCCTATGTTGAGAGCTTATATAAAAATGGTGAAATAAGCTTAAGTAAAGTTAGCACTCATCCCATGCGTAACTACATAACACGTTGTGTCGGCATGCTTACAAAGGAACCCGAAGTTGAATTAAGTAAGGAAATAATGTTAACCGAAGGTGATATTATTTTACTCTGCTCCGATGGATTTTGGGGAACACTGGATGACGCACAAATTGGTGCAAAACTTAATAGCGAACGTTTAAACGAAGCGGTTACCTCGCTGGCAGAAAAGTCTGTGCAACTCGGTGCGCCGACCGCGGATAACTCCACTGCCATCGCACTTAAAATTATTTCTTTACAGCTTCTTAATCAAACTAATTCGATTAAAAGCAAGCATATTTCAGTTAAACAACCCGCTGTCGATAGTGCAATAAAAGAAATTAAAAATGCCATATCAGCTTATAAAGATGAAATGAAGGATTGAGTAATTTTATTTTTTGTAAACAAGATTACCGCACTAACGCGGCAATCTTGTTCCGCAACGGCGGTATTAAATCTTACTGAATACTGTTATCCGTTCCATCATCTATAATATTCCCCAGCGCATTGTGTTTGAGCTTATTTTTAAACACGCTATTAAAGCTCGCCACTGCCGCTACACCCGGTGCGACGCAATCACCTGCGCCACATAACTTAATGCCTACGCCGCCGCTATTTTTAACTTTATTCCTGGCAATCATATTATTATCACCTTGAATTTGAATGCCGTCTGTCCCACTGTTTATAACCTTATTCCGACTAATAATATTGTTGCTCGACAGACTAGTGGCATTTTCCTGGATGATAACAATACCCACTCGCTTCGCATCAATAATCTTATTTTTGGTGATGGTGGTTTCGCTTGATGGAATATGCAAATGGTCTTCATAGTTACCCGAAACAATATTTTTTGTAATCGTTGTACCGGTTGCGCGAAACACCAGAATACCTCTAGAGCCAGGTGCAGTAGGTTCTAACACAGCACCACTACGGTTTCGGCTTATCTCAGTTTTTTTAATTGTCACATTGTTTGCAGGTGGGCGAACAAATATTCCCAGGTCACGTTTTGTTGCGATACCTGCGGGATGTTGAATACTTAACTTTTCAATCACAACATCCGACGAGAAAACGTCAAAGATCACATCAATGGGGACGCCCGGTGGTGCTTGTTTCGGGGTTGCATCTCCGCCAGCGGAAATAACAAAAGTTTCATGTCGACCATCGCCACGAATATGTAAACCGTTTTTACCCATCGGGATAGTTAGGTTTTCAATATATTTTCCTTCATCGATAAAAATAGTATCGTTGGCGGCAGCAAGATTAATTGTAGATTGAATCGAACCGCATGGCGCTATTTCGCTGCATAAAGTTCCAGAACCAGAAGTCTTTACGTAAAAGTCAGCGGCTAATAATTGTACGCTTAACAGCTGGGTACTGATTATAAAACCAGCAAGTATTAATGGTGTTTTCTTAATCATATTTCACTCCATGTGTAATCATTGTTATTGTTTGATTAATAGATATAAAACCAAATAAAAACCATCTAACTTCGTCATAGATGGGCATGTTCGATGTTGTAAAAGATTAAAAGTTCAACAGCCTAGCCTTAATTAAATATTTTGGTTAACCCATATGACTTAGCCTGGTAAAGTTTTGTTCAAAATATATCTCAAGCCTGAGATAGTCAGCTTATTATTATTGTTTTAATCGATAACCTGACTTAAACATCCTCCATACAACGATAAGGCAAGCCACTAAAAAAAACAGCACCATCAACAAACTAAGTTCAACACTCACATCTGAAACCTCAAAAAAGCTCCATCGAAACCCACTAATTAAATAAACAACCGGATTAAAAAGTGTAACGGTTTGCCACGCAGGCGGCAGCATATCGATAGTATAAAAACTGCCGCCTAAAAAAACCAATGGAGTAATAACCAACATTGGAATAAGTTGTAGCTTTTCAAAGTTATCCGCCCATAAACCAATAATAAAACCAAATAAACTAAAGGAGATACAGGTTAAAATTAAAAAACCAAACATCCAGAAGGGATGAGCGATATTGAGCGGCACAAAAAAACTGGCAGTAAAAAGAATAATCAAACCAATAATAAATGACTTGGTAGCTGCCGCACCCACATAACCAATCAATATTTCAACAAATGAAATAGGCGCAGACATGACCTCATAAATAGTGCCAGTAAACTTTGGAAAAAAAATACCAAAAGATGCATTTGATATACTTTGGGTAAGCAAGGCAAGCATCATTAAACCTGGAACAATGAATAAACCATAGGGCACACCGTCTATCATTTGTATACGCGAACCAATTGCCGAACCAAACACAATAAAATATAAAGCCGTTGAAATAACAGGCGAGGCAAAACTTTGTAATATAGTTTCAAATGAACGCAACATTTCATACTTATATATCACTTTTATTGCATGTATATTCATTATTTTGAATCCAGCAGATTTATAAAAATATCTTCTAATGAACTTTTTGAGGTATTGATATCCTTTATCTCCAGACCGGCTGCAGCAATCGCTTTTAATAATTCTGCGATGCCGATTTTTTCCTGTTGGCTATCGTAGCTATAAGTCAGGCAACAACCATCACCTGATAATTCCAGATCCCACTGCGAAAAAGTCGCATCTAAATGACTGATCGACTGCTCAAGCTCAACTAGCAATTGTCTTTTACCTAGCTTATGCATTAAGGCCTGTTTATCATCTACAAGCAATAACTCACCGTTACTGATAACCCCAACACGGTCAGCTATTTCTTCTGCTTCTTCAATATAGTGTGTTGTTAAAATAATCGTCACACCGGATTGGCGCAGCTTTCCAACGATGGCCCACATTTCTTTACGTAAGCCAACATCAACACCGGCAGTCGGTTCGTCTAAAAATAAAATATTTGGCTCATGTGATAGCGCCTTACCAATAAGCACTCGCCGCTTCATTCCGCCCGACAAGGTCCTCAAGGCGCTATCTTTTTTATCCCATAGCGATAAATCTTTGAGTAATTGTTCGATATAGGCTGGGTTCGGCTTTTTGCCAAACAGGCCACGACTAAAACTTAGAGTATGCCAGACCGTATCAAATGCACCGAGTGTTAGTTCTTGCGGAACCAGACCAATAAGGCTACGTGTTTTTCGATAATCAGAAATAATATCGAAACCCGCAACCGAAATCGAGCCCATGGTTGGATTCACTAAACCACAGATCGTTGAGATTAATGTTGTTTTGCCCGCGCCATTTGGGCCAAGTAAGGCGAGAATCTCACCTTGCATAATATCCAGATTAATATTTTTTAAAGCCTGGTGACCATCTTTATAGGTTTTTGAAAGATTCGATATAGAAATAATAGCTGACATAGTAAAACTAGCGTAACACATAGATAATGGTATTAATGCGTTACTCTATCACCCCAGATTTCTTTTAAACGGCTATCTCGACCGCAACTTAAACGATAAAAACGATAGCGTATAGGGTTATTCATATAGTAATCCTGATGATAGCTTTCTTTGCCTTTTATCGGGTAAAAGGTAGACGCCTTTAAAATAGGGGTTATCACTTTTTTATTCGGGAACTCTTGTACTACTTTTAAACGTAAACGCTCGGCAATGGCACGCTGTTTATCATTAGCAACAAAAATTGCACTGAGGTAACTATGACCTTTATCGCAGAACTGGCCACGTGCATCGAAGGGGTCGATATTAACCCAATAATGATTAAGTATTTGTGTATAGCTAACAACAGCTGGGTCGTAGGTTATTTTAACTGCTTCATAATGCCCGCTGTGGTTACCGTTATAAGTTGGATTTTTAATTTTACCTCCGGTAAAGCCCGAAACCACATTGCTAACACCTTTTAATTTTTCAAAATCAGATTCCATACACCAAAAGCAACCACCAGCTAATACTGTTGTGTCCGCAGATGACACCGGAAAATAACTTAATAGCGCTACAACACTCAATAAAACAGACATTATCGCTTGACGCATACTCGTCCCTACTGGCTATTTATAAGGGTGTTACCCAAACCTACTAATTGAAAGGCATTTACCGGAGTACTATTTTTTACATGTGAATAATCCGGGCAATTTATATTATTACTAACCGCCCATATAACCACAAATAAAATAAAACCAATAAGAAGATACGAATCATTTTTTTGCTCTAGTACTTTCATTTCAATATCATTATGCTAAATAAAAAAACTACACCTTTTCAACCGAGAGAATCGTTCCAACAATTTCTGTTACTCTTACTGTGCTGCCAATACCGCAATCTTCACCATGGATTTTCCAGGTGGTATCATCAACCCGTATACGCCCATACTCGTTAACAATAGGCTCTTCTAAAGTAAAGGTACGTCCAACATACTGCATGCCGCGTTTGTTTAATTCTGGTTGATCCGTTTGCTGCAAATGATTGGCGCCGTATTTTCGCCATACAAACAAGCTAGCGACACTAAAAATAGCAAACATAAATAACTGGTATTCCCAGCTAATGCCTGTAAACAGGCTTATTATCAAACCCATAATAGCAGCAGCAATGGCTATCCACATAAAAATTGCGCCAGGTGCAAACATTTCCAGGACGAATAAAATAACTGCCAGAATAAACCAGTGCCAGTTAGTTAAGTTTTCTAATAACTCACTCATAAATACTTGCCTATTTTTTCACTGCTTTAGTCAGTTCTGCGATACCACCGATAGCGCCAATAATACTGCTGGCCTCTAATGGCATAAGAACCAGTTTTTCATTCGGTGCCGATGCAATCTCTTTTAGAGCCTCAACATAATTATTGGCGACAAAATAATTAAGTGCATTTAAATCGCCTTGTTCAATCGCTTTTGATACAACATGGGTTGCACGTGCTTCAGCTTCGGCCTGACGTTCTCGCGCCTCGGCATCTAAAAATGCGGCTTCTTTACGGCCTTCGGCTTGTAGAATAGCACCTCGCTTTTCACCTTCGGCTTTTAAAATTTCAGCCTGACGTTCACCTTCGGCTTCTAAAATAAGTGCACGCTTTTCCCGTTCTGCTTTCATCTGCCGCGCCATAGAGTCAATCAGGTCGCGTGGCGGGCTGATATCTTTAATTTCGATACGAGTAACTTTTACACCCCATGGCGTAGTGGCATCATCAACAACATTGAGTAATTGTGCGTTAATTTTATCACGCTTGGATAACAGCTCATCTAAATCCATTGAACCCATCACAGTTCTGACATTGGTCATGGTTAAATTTAAAATGGCCAGTTCAAGCTGATTCACTTCATAGGCTGCCTTGGCAGCGTCAAGTATTTGATAAAAGACCACACCATCAACTCTTACCATGGCATTATCTTTGGTGATAACTTCCTGCGAAGGGACATCCATCACCCGTTCCATCATATTAAGTCTGGCGCCTATTTTGTCAAACACCGGCGTAATCCAGTTCAAGCCCGGCCTTAATGTTTTAGTGTAGCGGCCAAATCGCTCAACGGTATATTCCATTCCCTGTGGGATAGATTGAACGCCCATAAACAACAATGTAATTGCGAAAATTAACGCAACTAAGACAAAGGTACCAAAACCAAATTCCAACATAGCGAACTCCTTATTTTATTTAATCCAGTATAACGATAAAACGGGGTGTTATTCTTTAATTATTTAAGCTCAACTCGGAATAAGAAGGGTCGAGGTTATACCTCGGAGCGGAGGCTGCTAACATTGTCACACTATCAAAAATATTTTTTCTTACCCAGAATTCTAATTATTTATTAACCCAAAAAGAAGAGCAATCTCGGCCTCTATTTTTGCTTCATCAAAATCTACTTTGGTTTTTAACAGCAAACCTTGCAACACACTATTAATAAGCGAAGCTAAATGTGCAGTATCCGCTGTATTTTTAATTTCATTGCACTCAACCGCCTGAATCAGTTTGTTATCAATCAAGCCTTCTAATTCTAGCCAAAATAGCTGAACCTTGTCTGCAATGGCTGGATTATGCGGCCCTAGCTCAGCAGCCGAGTTATTTACAAAACAACCACTCAAGTTATTATTGCGGCTTTGTTGGGTTAAGTGGATGAGTAGTTGATAAAGACTATCAAGCGGCGATTCGCTAGTTTCGAGTCGTTCCTTTATATAGTACAAACTCATTTGCATATATTCATCGAATGCGGCATTAAAAAGCGCATCTTTATTGCCGTAGGTTTGATACATACTGGCGCGATTAACGCCCATTGCAGCAACCAGCTCCTGCATCGAGGTTGCCTCGAATCCTTTCGCCCAAAAAACACCTAGAGCACTTTTCAGTGCCGCATCTTGGTCAAATTGTTTATTGGGGCCGGGCATATTTCTTATTATGCCATGTTAATAGTTCGATTTCGCATCAATTGTTAATAAATACATACGCTTATACCTACTTTTCTTATTTTCACTAAATTATTTGACTTTTTTCATTTATTTTGGAATGATCATTCCATTATGGAACGAGCATTCTATAATGATTATAGACTATCACAACAGCGGCGTAACCTGCGCCAATGTAACCACAAGGAGCGACAACATGAGTAACTATATAAAACAGGACTTCGGCAAAATGACCGATATAAGCCAATACGTTTTCACCCCCGAAGGGGCACCACTGAGCATCCCCGGCAAATTATTCTTAGGTGAAAAATTAGGCCTGACATCCATGGAAGTGTCTATAAACAAAGACGATCCCGGCCAGGGCATGCCTTTTTTCCATAAACACAGCGATAACGAAGAAATTTACATCTTCGTCGCTGGTAAAGGCGAAATGGCTATCGATGGCAAACGCTTTCCCGTCGAAGAAGGCTCGGTGGTTAAAGTCTTACCCAATGCCGATCGCTCATGGTGGAATACTGGCGACTCAGAATTACTCTATATCGTCGTGCAAGCGTCAATGAATAGTTTAAAGGCCAGCGGCATTGCCGATGGTGAAATCACAGAAACAGCCGTGCCCTGGGGGTAGCACTTTTTAATTTGTTGTAAGATTGCCGCGCTAGTGTTCGCAATGACAAATAAGAGTCATTGCGAACACTAGCGAAGCAATCTGTTTTTTAAATGAATTTAAGATTAGCTGACTACAATTCGTTATAATACTAGGCTCAAAAATATAACGAACCACAGGCAGTTAAAAAGTTAACATGGAACATCTACAACAGCTTGAAGCCGGCTTAAATGCTTATAAATTAAATTTTGATGGCGCACTACTTAAACCACTGCAAATACTTTTTGAAACTTCATTAAAAGAAAAACTAAACCGAGAAGGTTATGCCTACTTATTTGAAGGTCTTGAACAAATAAACATTCAAGTTACCGAAGAAGATATTAAATATCATATTACCTCTTACGGTACCGCTCCCTTACTCTGGATATCGAATAACAACAAACAGACTTATACTATTTTTAAAAATTTCATGAATAGCTTAGATATTGTGGACGATATAAAACAACTGGTCGACTTTAAAAATCACATCGAAATGTATTGCGGTTTTTTCGTGGTAGGCAATCGCATGGACAGGCAAACCTGGCATAAAGATTTTCACGATGGCGCAAACGGTTACACCTTTATTACCCCCTTGTTTGAGCTAGAAACCGCGCATGGTAACTTGATATACAAAGATACCTTATTAAATATAAAAACCTATCCATACAAAATAAATGAAGCGGTTATTTTTGGCGATGGTTTTGAACATGCTACTGAACCCTATACAAAAACTGATAACCTAAGAGTAATGCTAAGCTTCACCTTCGGCACCGATAAAATTGAGCATTGGGAAACACTCAGTAAAACCATTGGTGAGCAATCTAATTATATGGTGCTGCCCTGCGGGCATCAGAAAGGGAATTGTAATTGCAAATCATCATTCTGAAGTACCTCACAGATTCAATAGATTAGGAAGGGCTAACCCGTTTGAGCAAGCCATTAACCTTTCCAGGCTTAACCTTTTTTATATAGTAGTTTTGATCTTTATTATTCAATAAAAATTATTCTAAGAAGGTGTGCGATGAAAAAGATACTAACAAGTTTTCTATTAATAACCTTTACCGCTAACACTAATGCTGCGTTTATCGATAATGGTAACTACACTACCGATACTGTCTCCGGTTTGAACTAGTTGGATTTAACCGAAACGACCGGTAAATCATATAACGATGTAGATTTTCAGTCTGGTACAGGGAGCTTATACGAAGGTTGGGTATATGCCACAGGGCTTCAATTTAATACCATGGTTTTGAACTGGTCTGGTAAGACAACTTCCTTGTTCAGAAGCAGCATCACTTTACTTGTTAGCGTTTGGGTTGTTGGATTTATTGGGTGCCGCTAGACGCAAAGCATAACAAGCAACCTACGTTATAAAAAAATCCCGCCTTGCTGCGGGATTTTTTTGTGCTTGCTATAATTCTCCAATGACGATGTGATTATGGCGGGACTGTCCGGCGGAAAATATTCTTACACCATGCTCTCGGTTTTACCGACCTTACAAAACGCGCGCCGGTAAACTTTAAACTTATTGCAGGGCGAAATCAGGAAATATATTCTTACCCCACTCAAACCAATTCCTGTATTTTTGCAACCATCTTTTCTGCATCAATCGGCTTAGATAAATAATCATTCATACCGGCTTCTATACATTTTTCACGGTCGCCACTCATTGCGTTTGCGGTCATTGCAATAATAGAAACTGACACGTTACGTACATCTGCTTTTCCTGCGCGTATTTGCCTTGTTGCTTCATAACCATCCATTTCTGGCATTTGGCAGTCCATTAAAACTAAAGTGTAAGGAAAATCACTCTTTGCAGCTTTTAGTTTATCCAGTGCCTCAATACCATTTGCTGCAATGTCTGCTTGCAGCCCAAACTTTTTAAGTGTGCCCTGCGCCACCATCTGGTTTACTTTATTATCCTCCACTAACAATATACGTAAATCGTCAGGCCAATTATATTCATTTTGATTGTCTTGCGTTTTTTCTTTATTTGGCTTCAAGGTTTTTAAATAATTTTTAGTTACAAACTGATTCGCTTTATTTAAAACATCGCCATCATCTGCAACCACTGCTAAAGCATCAAACAAATCGGAAGTTGTTGCTGGTTTAAGAAAATAACCATTGAGTCCTATCTCGGAAAAATAGGCTGTGTCGCCGTCATGCCCAATGGAGGACATCATCACTAATTTTATATTTCTAAACCTTTCGTCTGCTTTAAGATTTTTACAAAGTTCAATACCATCCATTTCTGGCATAGCCATATCTAATATCGCAATATCAAATAAAGGCTTCTTAGCCTGCACGCATTGCGCACACAATTTAAGCGCAGCTTTGCCACTGTCAGCTTCTTCTGCATAAGCACCCCAATGCTCAAACTGGCCTTTTAACACTTCGCGATTGGTTTTATTGTCGTCCACAATTAAAATCTTTAATGATTTAATATCTAATGTCGGCACCACAAGTTGAGACTGATTACTTTTGCCTAATAGAATGTTAAATTTAAAACAACTACCTTTATTTTCTTCACTTGTAACATCAACGCTTCCAGCCATTAATTCACATAATTTTTTTACAATAACCAGGCCTAAACCTGTGCCGCCATATTTACGCGTTGTAGAAGAATCCACCTGAGAAAAAGAACAAAATAATTTACCTATTCTATCTGCCGGAATACCAATACCTGTATCAGTTACACTGCAAATAAGATTTAATTGTTTTTCATTCTGCTCATGCAACTCAATACGTACAACAACCTCACCACTGTTTGTAAATTTAATCGCGTTAGATACAATATTTGTCAGTATCTGTCGTATTCGTCCAGGGTCACCTCGCACAACTGACTGTTCGATACCTTTGGTATCCATAATCAGTTCTAAATTCTGCTGTTGAGCCATATAACCCATTGCTTCACTAAACTCACCCAGCATATCGCGCAAGTTAAAATCAAGCATTTCTAATTCCATCTTTCCTGCATCAATTTTAGAGAAATCAAGAATGTCATTGATTACCGTTAATAAGGATTCCGCACTGCTATACGCAACATTAAGGCGCTGCCGTTGTTGTTCATCTAATTTTGTACTGCGCAGTAAACCCAGCATTCCTAACACACCATTCATAGGTGTTCTTATTTCGTGACTCATACTGGCCAAAAATTCTGATTTTGCAACGGTTGCCTGTTCAGCCAGGTCTCTTGATTGTTCTGTTATCTGTAAAACAGCGTTTAACTGAATAAAACGCATTACCCCAACCGCAAGCAATATTAAAATGGCAATAATAACTAAAAGTGTAAGAAGGATAAAGGTTGATATTTCTTTTTCGTTATTGATTAATTCTTTTTTTAGAGACTCACTATAATTTTCAATTCGATTTTCCGCATCGTGTACAGCATTACGCAGTTCGCCTAGTTTGCCGGTACTGGCTGTCAGTCCTTTTTTCTCATACAAACGAACTAATTCAATAAATAAATTTCTATATTGTTCAATATGATGCTTGATAACTTTATTTTTTTTAAGCTCAATACCTGGGCTTGATAAAGATTTTATAAAAACGTTATAGTTAAAACTGAATTTTTTCTGATAGCGAAGTTTTTTTCGTAATAAAAAATCTTTTTCATTTCGCCTCAGCATTAACATATTGGCCAGTAATAAGGTATTGTTATTCGCCTGAATTAATTTTTCCACCTTATGAACAGCCGCTCTAAGCTGCCCGCTTACACCATCATTTTCATTAAAACCTATCGATTTCTGAATCGTTACCAGTTCTAAAAAGTTATTTTTATATTTTTGAAAAGCCGTTTTTAAACTTCGAATATTTCTAACCTCAATATTAAGCGTATTCAGCAAAACCTCTAATGCCTCGATATGATTCATTAATAGTTTAATACGCTGCTGAAATTTATTGCTATATTCGAAGGATCTACGCGCAAGAAAATCTTTTTCATGTCGGCGCAGGTTAAGCATATCGACTTCAATATTACGATTAAGCCGACCAGTCTGTTCCAAAGATTCTTCACGAAGAATTAAATTTGTTAAAAATACTGAAAGTACAGCAATAATTGTCACCACAACAATCACAAAACTGAGTAATATCTTTTTATTAAGCATTTTTATTTTCAAATTAAATACAATATTTAGCCGCTAAGAAAAGCGAATTTCTAAAATACTTTGTTGTTCGACAGTTATCGAGCTATCAGCCTGTATTAATAAACGTATTAATTCCATTTGCCCATTCCTGATTATAGTCTTAACTCCAATATTATCGGCAAGGCCGGGGGTAGCCTTAAGCCTAAAAAGCCATAAAATCCTCAATAATATGAAAATAAATGCCGGCCAACATGGCCACACAACAGGCTCGACTATGTTTCAAACAGCATCAATATTACAAAATACTGATATAATAGGCTGATGAATACCAATACACGTACCTCTAACAGCTTTAACAAACTCCGCTCACGCATCGAACGCGAAACGGGTAAAGCCATTGGCGATTACAAAATGATCGAAGACGGCGATGTGATCATGGTTTGCCTGTCCGGTGGCAAAGATTCCTACACCATGCTCTCGGTTTTACAGGCTTTACAAAAACGCGCGCCGGTAAACTTTAAACTGATTGCGATGAATCTTGATCAGAAGCAACCGGGGTTTCCGGCTGAAATTTTACCGGACTACCTGCAATCAATTGATGTCGATTACCATATAATTACTCAGGATACTTATTCCATCGTTAAAGATAAAATCCCCGAAGGCAAAACAACCTGTTCTCTGTGTTCGCGTTTACGCCGTGGTATTATTTACAAAACAGCCAAGCAACTCGGTGCGAATAAAATTGCACTGGGGCATCATCGCGACGATATTATCGAAACACTTTTTTTAAATATGTTTTTTGGCGCGAAAATCAAAGCCATGCCACCCAAATTATTAACCGATGATGAGGCACATATTTTAATCCGGCCATTATCGTATTGTGCTGAGCGAGATATTGAGCGCTTTGCCAGGCAGATGGCCTACCCGATTATTCCCTGCAACCTCTGCGGCTCACAGGAAAACCTGCAACGCCAAACGATTAAAGCCATGTTGACTGATTGGGAAAAAAACTACCCCGGCCGCAATACCAATATTTTTCATGCCATTCAAAATATCGTGCCATCACAATTGGCCGATACCAAGCTGTTTGATTTTGAGAACTTGCAGACAGTGGCCGTTGATAACGAAGAGAATTTATTTGAATTTACCGCCAGTTATGAAGTGGCAAGTAATTTTTCGATTCCTGTTAAGTAGTCTTTTTGTTGGGCTGCGCTATCACTTACCCCAACAAACCATACAAGCAAAAACCTTTTTTTCTATCCTTTTGTTGGGCTGCGCTATCGCTTAGCCCAACCTACCCGTATATTTGTAGGTTGGGGTGAGGCACGAACCCCAACAACCCATACCAACATAATCCTTTTTAGCGTTCGCCATAATCTGCTGCTATACGATCTTCAGCTCGGCCTCAGTTCGGCTTAATCACACCGTTGGCAATAAATTTATGGATGCTTGAATGCGGCCAATGAGTCGCACCTTCAACATAACCATGCTTAACCGGATTGTTATGTATATAATTCACATGGTTTTCATAATCGCGTTCATCTCTGATTAAATGCTCCCAGTAGCGCCTTTGCCAAATCCCTCTTTCGCCTTTCATTCTACGACTTTTACTAATAGTTTCTGTTTTAGGTATTTGTCGTGAAAAACCTGCCTTTATCAACATCCAACGCGTTGAATAATCATTATCCCCCAAAGGTAATGTCCACAGGGTATGAATATGATCAGGCAAAACCACAACTGCATCCATTTTAAACGGGTGGCTTTGCTTCACCTTGTGCATCACGGCTCGCAATACACCGAGCTTATCAACCAGCAGGCTGCTACGCCTGTCCGCCAGGTTGACTGTGAAAAAATACGTTGCACCTTTTATATCTGCACGACGATAAAGCATCTCATCATCCTTGATTATTTGATTAGCCTTCTTTTTTTGTTGGGCTGCGCTATCGCTTACCCCAACCTACCCGCTTATCAACACCACGGCGTAGGTTGGGGTGAGGCACGAACCCCAACATAAAAAACCCACAAAAGCTTTATAGCGAGCATAATTTCACAAAAAAACACCACTTTCATTAAATATATATAAAAGTGGGAAATAAATCTATATTTCAGCCAATAATCGCTCGCTCATCCCATTTGCTTGCGATTCGTAGCCCCCACCAAACATATTGAAGTGATTTAAGATGTGGTACAGGTTGTATAAAACCTTGCGTACCGCATAACCATCATCCAGTGGCCAGCAGTCATTATAGTGTTGATAAAATGCGGCACTAAAACCGCCAAATAACTCGGTCATGGCAATATCGGCTTCGCGGTCACCGTAATAGGTAGCTGGGTCAAAAATAAGCGGCTCGCCGGTATCGGTAAAGGCATAATTGCCAGACCATAAATCGCCATGCAGTAATGAGGCTTCTGGCTGGTAGTTACTGAAAAATTTATCTAAATCTGCCTGGATGCGTTCACCATTATCAAGTAAGGCTTTATTGGCACCGTTTTGTTTTGCTAATGCAAGCTGAAAGCCAAGCCGTTGCTGATTCCAGAACGATAGCCAGCTGTCCATTTCGGTATTTTCCTGCAAGGTTGATCCAATGGTGTTTTCTCGATGCCAGCCAAAACGCGTTAATGTTTTTCGATGCAGACGTGCCAACTGCTCAGCAAAACTCTGCATGCTACCGTGGCCGCTTAAGCTTAAATAGTCCATCACAATAAACGACTCAGCGGCAAGGCTGCCCGTACAAACAGCCTCTGGCACGCGTATCGCATTCGCGTTTTGCAGTTCGGTTAAACCTTCTGCTTCCGCTTCAAACATAGCCAGTTTATTGGCCGCATTAAATTTTACAAAGTAAAAAGCATTTTCAGTTTCGAGTTTATAGGCAGAATTAATACTGCCACCCGCGACGCTAGTTGACTGAAGAATTCTGCAAGGTTTGTCCGTTGCACTTTCAATTTTTTTTGCTAATGCTAGCGAATCCATCATTACTTTAAAGCCTATAAATTGCTTCCGGCGCGGGAATGACGAGCGGTTCTAAATCTCATCATTAAATTATATACTTTCACCCACTGCTGTCCCGTTAACTTATGAATAAGATGTTTTTATGATGCCTATTTAAGT
>CAZDEC010000056.1:0-20600 GCA_964504295.1 uncultured Thioalkalispiraceae bacterium | reverse complement strand
CTTAAAGAGGCATCATAAAAACATCTTATTCATAAGTTAACGGGACAGCAGTGAACTTAACACTAATTAATTATGCTTATCCATAAGCAGGCAAATGGCTTTATTAAAATACTCTCTTGCTTCGGCTTGGCCATTTAGCTTCATTTTCTGAACAATTTCCTTCCAGCCAAGTTTAGAATTAATTTTATAACTCACGATATCCCGGTAACTTTCGGGAAATTCGTGATGACTAATATTGTCATGCTTGAGTGCTACCAGTTTATTTAGAGCCGCAATACATAATTCATAATTTCGGTAGTGGTTACTAAATGATTGTAAGTCCTTTTCCTCAAACTCTGTAAGTGCCAACGAAGTATTACTTTCGGCATTAAAGTGTGCCGCAATGCCAGCAGGAATATCTTTCAATATATCCACGCTCCAATAAGGCCATTGCTTATTAAAACGTAACATTGCTTCTGCATTAATATTTTCACCCTTATTCGTTAATGGCAACAACATAATTGCGGCATGCTCACCGCTGGTTTGCTCACGAGTAAAACCAATTCTTACCACATGAAAGCCTGGCTTATACCAGAATTTTAATATTTCCTCAGTCATACCAAAGCTTGCACCAATGGCATCCCGGCCTGTATTTTTTTCCTGACGAATAATATACTCGAGCAAAGCACTGCCTATCCCCTGCCCCTGTATTTCCGGGTGTACAACAATACGCATCACTCGTGCATAACTTAGTGTTGCGGCATTCTCAATACCACAATGGTAGGTTATAGCTTGTGCAAGCAAATTCCCGGCAGGTCTACGTTTTCCCCGATAAACATCACGTGAAAGTGATTCAGAGAACCTCCCTTCAGCAATAACTAATGCGGCGGCTATAACATGGCCATTGTAAAACGTTACATATATATTTATATTATCATCATCAAGTAGCTTTCTTAAATCATTCGGCCGTGTCCGGTAATGGGCTAACACCAATAGTGCAAAAACCTCTTTTAATAAATTTTCATTAGCGCTTAATTTATTTTTATCAATACCTAACGTATTAGTTTTGTCATGTTTAATTTTTGTCTGTGAAAGAATATTATAAATATCTGCATCTAAACAAAGTAATTTAAACATCCATTTTTCTAATGGGTCGCCTTCTAGCCAGCGGATCGGCGTTTGCATTCGCAACTGAATCCAGCCAGGATTTTTTTTAGCTATCACTTTACGAAAGCGTAAAGAAAATCCTCGACCGGTTCCTTCATAACCATGAACAGTTGTTGCAAAAACACATTTTGGGAATTTATCTAAAAAATGCGAAAGTATTGGAACTGGAATTGCAGCAGCTTCGTCAATCAACAACACATCAGCCGTAATATTTTCTAGCCCTAGCTGATCCGGTGAATAAAATTGAATACGGCAATCACCCCATGTGGCAAGGCCTCTACTCACTGCCGCATCCGGTAAAGCAATCTGAATGTGTTTGAATATTATCTCTGTCGAACTTAACCTCGGTGCAGTAACCGCTATATTTTTAAGTCCATACTCAAATAATCTTGCTGCTGCCAGGCCAAGTGCCGCAGATTTTCCTCTGCCACGGTCTGATGTTAGTACAATATGATTATTACTACTTAAAATAACCTGTTCTTTAATAGTGATAACGGCATTCATCTGATCAACAGATAAATAGGGGCTGGTAATTTCTTTTGCCTTAGCTGTATTTTTCTCTTCTGTAAAAATATTAATTGACTGAGTACTTTCAGTTATAAGAACAAAATATTTTTCTGCTAAAAGACTCTTTGTCAGTCTGCTGCCAAAGCAAGTCGAATAAATGCTGTCCCATTGCGCCTCGACAGGCATCAATATAAAAAAAATGCCTCCGCCAACAACAACACCACTTATTGCTGCAAAACTATCGGGATTAAATGCTTTGTTGGCATCAAAAACGACAACTCTTCTTTCCTTACCTAACCAACGAACTGCTTTACTAGTCTCAATATAAGGAATAGTCGTTATATCTGATTCTGTAATAGGCTCCTGTTCTGCTACCCAGAGTGCATCTTTTTCATAACCACGCAAAATTTCAGTTAAACTATTCTTTTGCCAGGTTTTATTACCTGACAAAATAAAAACATATCGGTGCAAGCTATTACAAGCCTCACCCGAAAGTAATTCTCTTATTTTAGTTAAATTAACGTGCAAACTAATGCCTTAAATCATTATAACGTCACGGTTGGAGGCATTCCCTTTACCCTTATTTTCTACTTGTTCCATCAACTCTATTCTAAACAATATTCGAATTGTAATGTATCCTTTAGCAGGGTATAGCGGCTAGTTGCCACTATACCCCAGGTCAAAATTAGACTAATGCTAAAGCCGGGCTAGCTTTAGTCGGTTTAAGTCTATTTTGTGCACCAACCAGTTTCCCCATCATACGCAAATCACGTGAGGTTAAATTCAGCGCAGCATCAACCCATATATTAGCAACATCCATCAGTTCACCATAGGTTAACGGATTAAGGTATTCACGTACCCGGCTAATGGCCTGTAAACCATTGCTGGCTCGACGATGCCTTCGAATATACTGACTCACCGCCTGCTTGCCTTCACCAACTTCGGCTAACACATCAACCACACCTAATTCGAATAATTCCTCAGCACTGAATAAGCGACCCGCTGTAATCAACTCCTCAGCTCTCCTAAAATCAAGTTTGCGTGAAAGCAAGCTATAAGCGCCCATCCCAGGAAACAGGTTGAACAATATTTCTGGCAGACCCATCTCCGTGCCCTTTTCTGCAATCAATACAGAGCTTGATAACGCTGCTTCAAAGCCACCTCCTAATGCACTGCCTTGTACCAGAGATATCGTTGTTAATGGCAAATGCAGGTGTGCCGAATTTAAGTACAATATATCGATACAGGCTTTTGCATAATCTAATAATCCTTCTCGGTCCTGTCTCCCGATATGCTGGCGGAACAAATCCAGGTCACCACCAAGATTAAAAACACCCTCTACATTCGATGACAGTACTAAATACGAAACTGCTATTTGTTTGCTTCGGATCGCATAGCCCAGCTGCTCCAGAAAGTCTGAACTCTCCTCCAAAAGTGCTGGCGTAAAACAGGGACGGGGGGAGGCGTGCATTTCATACCACATGCACTGTAAATCCGCATCATAACGTGGAGTAAGTTGTTTAAATTGACCAAATATATTTTGTTGCTGTTCTGCTACTATACTCATAAGGTGCTCTCCATATCGGTTTTTGAAATTAAACATTCAGCTATAGACTCCCGTGCTGAGAATAAATTGTCAATATGCGTTAAGTTGAAAAGCCATACTCAGTTCAAGTTTTAGAGCATGCTTTCCCTAATATTGAACGAACAAACGTTAAATGGTTAACATTTATACAAAAATACGAATTGTTAAAATTCCTTCAAATCCGAGCATCAGGAAATGACATCTAAAATTTTCCGAAACGGTGCATGATAACTCTTAAACTAGACATAATGCCTCGCCTTCTCACACATATAAAATAATTCTGCTTAGGTTCAGCAAAGTTAAAAACTTGCATTTTATCAGGATATAAACGAATCTTAAGTAACCTGAACTCGGGATAAGAAATACAGTGTTTACAAAATCCATCAAAGCAAGGATTCCAGTTCCCTACCCGGGGTATAACCGCAGACTTTCTTATCCCGAGTTCAGGTTAAGTCTTGGTTTTAACTGATTATAAAAAACTACAAAAATAAAGTTACCAAGCCATTTTGGCTATAAATAGAGCTTAAAATCAAATAGATAAGGCATAAATCAATGTTATTGAAATTTATATTTTCTTTTATCATCGGTATATCGTTAAGCGCTTGTTCGCAGACTGAAACGCCACCAATGCGTCTTGGCACTATCGTCTGGCCAGGTTACGAACCACTTTATCTTGCCCGGCAACAAAATTTTCTCAGTGCAAAAAATATCCGTCTTATTGAATTTTCTTCCAGCACACAAACAATTCAGGCATTTAGAAACAATCTTATCGATGCAGCAGCATTAACACTGGACGAAGTACTCTTACTCCAGCAAAGTGAAGATGATATTCGTATTGTTCTAGTAATGGATATATCCAATGGTGCCGACGTTATTATCGCCAAACCGGGTATTAATAAACTGCAAGATTTGCAGGGCAAGCGTATAGGAGTAGAAGGCAATGCCCTCGGTGCCTATGTTATTTCTCGAGTACTTAAACTGGGCAATATTGACAGGCAATCCATTAATATTGTTCAACTTGAAATAACCAAACAGGAAAAAGCCTTTAAAGAAAATAAAATAGATGCAGTTGTAACCTTTGAACCCATTCGCAGCAAGCTTTTAAAAATAGGCGGCAAGCAAATATTCGATAGCAGACAAATTCCTGGTGAAATCGTCGATGTACTGGTGATACGCAACCGCTATTTAAAAGATTACCCGGAAAACCTCAAGTACTTATTAAAAAGCTGGTATCAGGCCTTATCAATGATAAAACAACAACCTCAGCAGGCCGCTAAAATTTTGGGGCAACGTATGCAACTAAATACTAACGATACCTTGTTGGCTTATCAGGGACTCAGATTGCCGGATAAAAAACAAAACAGACAGTTACTCAACCCAGCCAGGCCTGAACTTCTCAAAACCGTAATGAAATTATCAGAGATTATGCTAGAAGAAAAATTAATTCAGCATAGAGGCAATCTTAAAATATTATTTTCGAAAAGTAATTAGTTAATTCTTAACCGCCAATGAATATGAAAAACTTATTACACCGCGGTATTAGTCTTAAAATATTTGCCGTATTAACAACCATTGTCGTTTTACAGGCCAGTCTGCTTTACTGGCAAACATCATCAACTTTAGAACGTCAAATAATAAATGAGGACATAGAAGACGTCAAAGGACTATTAATCACTCAACAACAAATACTCAAATACCTTGCCGAAAAAAATAGTATTGCACAAATACAACAAACCATTACATCTCTGGCGGTTGATACACATCTAAAAAAAGCACTATTAATTGACAATAACAAACAAGTTATTGCGACAACCCAATTGGCAGTAATGGGAAGAAAATTAAACACTGTGTTAACAGATTCTATTTATAAAGACATAATAAAACGGCTGCCAATATTATTAAAAACATTTAAAAATAGTATCTGGCTCTCAGAAAACAAACAGTATTTATATGCCCTTACACCAATAAAGCTTGGCCAACTATCTGAAACATCTATCCGCTCCGATAAAATTGGTTTTCTGTTTGTGTATTATGATTTAACCAGCCAAAAGAAGCTTGCACAACAACAGCTACTGGAATCATTTATACCTGAACTAGTTATGTTATTATTAACCAGTTTAGCACTGGCCTTATATTTTCAGAACAATATAGTAAAAAGGATTAAACAACTCAAGAGTGCAGCACATGAACTGACCCAATTTAATTATAATCAACAAATTAAACTTGAAGGTAATGATGAACTCTCGGACCTATCTCATTCTTTCAATATAATGGCCGAAGAAATAAGAAAGCATCATCAACAACTTCTTGCTCGAGAACAGAACCTCGCCGTAACCCTTAACAGTATTGGCGATGCAGTTATTGTAACGAATAAAAATGGCGCTATAACAAGAATGAATCCTGTCGCCGAACAACTTACCGGCTGGCAGCAACAGGATGCTGTAAATTTATCTGTAAAAGAAATATTTCGTATTGTAAATGCATCAACACGCGAAGTTATCGAAAATCCGGTAGAAAAAGTAATTGCCACAGGTGAAACAGTTTACCTCAGCAACCATACAACCTTAATTGCTAAAAATAATAGAGAATACCAAATTGCAGATTCAGCAGCACCGATCCGAGATGTAACTGGGGCAATAGAAGGTATGGTACTCGTTTTTAACGATGTAACTGAGCAATACCGGTTAAGAGAATCCATTAAACAAAAAGAACGAGAACAAAATGAAATACTCCACAATATGGTTGATGCTGTCATTACCATAGATGAACACGGAATAGTTCTTACTTTTAATAAAGCAGCAGAAGATATTTTTTGTTATAACGCAAACGATATTATTGGACAGAAGATTAATCAACTCATGCCCGCGCCAGATAGCCAGGCACATGATGATTATTTACAACATTATCTTCAAACTGCCGAGAAAAAAATTATCGATACCGGTCGCGAAGTAAAAGGGCTTCGAAAAAATGGTGAGCTTTTCCCAATGCGATTACTGGTTGCGGAATTACCCGATAACGGTAATGGAAAACGTCGCTTTATTGGTACTTGCCACGACCTTACCTACAGCAAGTTACAGGAAGAACAGTTACGCCAAAGCCAAAAAATGGACGCGTTAGGGAAACTTACCGGTGGTATAGCGCATGACTATAACAATATGCTCGGTGTCATTATGGGCTATGCCGAACTGTTGCAACATACCCTGGTTCAGCAATCTCCAAAAATAACTGATTACGTTAACCAGATATTACGTGCTGGCGAACGCGGTAGCATCTTAACAAAAAAATTATTATCTTTTTCCAGAAAAAGAGCTGCAACAGAAAACTCACTTAACATCAATAATGTATTACTTGATGAAAAAAACATGCTCGAAAAAACATTAACTGTACGTATCAAATTAACATATAAATTAGAAGAAAATTTATGGCCAGTGTTTCTTGATGAAAATGACCTCGAAGATAGTATTCTTAATCTAAGTATTAATGCAATGCATGCAATGGCACAGGAAGGTAGTTTAGCTTTTGAAACATCTAACCAGCATATTACTGAACTGGATGCTCGCTTGCTAAATATAAAACACGGTGACTATGTTTTATTAAGCGTAACCGATACAGGATATGGCATGAATGAGATTACCAGACAAAAAATATTTGACCCGTTCTTTTCTACAAAAGGCGATCAAGGAACCGGGCTTGGCTTAAGCCAGACCTTTGCCTTTGTTGAACGCAGTGGTGGTGTAATCAAAGTAGAGTCTAGTGAAGGTGAAGGTTCAAAATTCAGCCTGTATTTTCCACGACACGATAACGATATAAATGATAAATCATCAAAAAATCGTAATAAAACCGAAGGTGTTCAGGAGACAAGAAGAAATGCAGCAATACTGGTTGTTGATGATGAACCCGCGTTAGCTAAGCTTGCTAAGGAGTCGCTAACACAACACAATTATTGCGTATATACCGCCACAAGTGGCCTGCAAGCACTGGATATTTTAAAGACAACGCATATCGATCTTGTGGTAACCGATGTGATTATGCCTGAAATGGACGGTTATGAGCTTGCTGCTATCATCCAGAAAAAATATCCTAATATTAAAATACAACTTGCCAGCGGCTACAGTGACGACCGTCATTTAGAACGTTCAGCAGACCAACTACATAAAGATTTAATATCAAAGCCTTATAGCGTCAAAACATTGTTAAAAAGAATCCAGGCATTACTCTATTAATATCCTCGTAGTCCCAGGCAGGCCACCTTATTTTTGTTCTACAGGTATTGCCACAAAAAATGTTGCTCCAGGCCCATCGTTATTTTCAGCCCATATCTTGCCTTGATGCTTCGCTACAATTTCACTGCATATTGCCAGCCCCAAACCTGTACCACCTGAACCATCATTTGTTTTGCTGCTTTGAGCAAACTTGTCAAACACTAAATCTAGTTCATCATCGGGTATACCAATACCTTCATCTGCAATCTTTATTTGCACCGCATCAACAGGACTTTCGGCGTCGATTCCTTCTTTAAGCTTCATTTTACTTTTTCTTATAAAAACCGAAATTGATTTTCCTTTTGGCGTAAATTTTAATGCATTACCCAATAAATTACGTATAACCTGACCCATTTTTTCAGCATCACACTGAATAAGAATTTCAGAAAAAGAAAAATCCGTCTTAATACTTACCCCAGAATCAAGACAAAGTCCTTCTAACTCATTTTTGATTGAAAACACAATTGAATTAATATCTGTATACGTTAAATCTAGCTCAGTTTTACCCGATTCAAGTTTAGCCAGATCCAGCAAAGAATCCAAAAGTGTTAATAATCGAGTGCCACTCCTGTTTATATTATTAAAATAACCTTTCAGCTTTTCCCGTTCCTGTTTTGCATATTTCTTTAAACCGAACTTTGAAAAGGAAAGTATCGCATGCATCGGTGTTCTTAATTCATGTGACATATTCGCTAAAAAATCTGATTTTGAACGATTCGCAATTTCTGCGTTTTCTTTTGCCTGAACAAGTTCCTTTTCATTTTCAACTTGTAAAGTAATATCACGTAAAATGCCGGTAAACTTCACTTCACCATCAATTTCCATACTGTTTATCGACAAAGCTATAGGAAACACCGAACCGTCATGGCGTAATCCATAACCTTTAAATCGACTTTCCATATTTTTGGTTTGCGTACATTGACCAATTGCTTGAGCTAAGTACTGGTCGTGATGCATTGATGTATCATGGTGCATCAACATATTAATTGTTTTACCTATAACTTCAGAACTCGAATAACCAAACATTCTTTTAGCGGCCCTATTAAACGACTCAATAATTCCTTTTGAATTAATTATAATGACGCCTCCCGCCATTGTGTCTAACATTGTATTTTGCGCCACCTTAATTTGCTCTAATTGCATAGTCTTTATTTTATTTAATTTTAGTTGCTGTCTATTTTTTTCATAAAATATTTTAATTAAAAACAAGAAGAATGCCGTAAAAACAACAACCAAAATAAATACAAATATGGCATAGCCATGCGTGTTATCCTTATAAAATTTAGTAACTGGTTCGTATTTAATTAACCATATTCTATTCGCAAACTGCACTTTAGCTATCTGTTCTATTTTATTTAAATACGTAGCATTTAAAATATTTTTGAACCATAGCGTATCGTTCTGTTTTCTTCCTGACCTTGAAGTATGATAATAGAGACTATTTGTTTCATTGTAATTACTAGTAATATCAAAAAACTGAATATTTAAACCTTTACTTCCAAGGGAATGCAACGATTTTTCAATTATATTTTTTACATCAAACACTCCCAATATAAAAGACTGGATTCCTCTGATGCAGGAGGTGTTTTCTACATAGACAGGGAAAAATACTAATATGACATTACCACTTTCACTTACATCGGATAAACTCGTAACCGGTGTTGCTATCGGCCTTGCTTTTTCACATGCTAATTCAAGAGCCCTTAAACTAAATTTCTCAGATCCTAAATCAAGCCCGTGTATTATCTTGTTACCCTGCATTGGATTAATATAGGTAGCAGGGTAATAAAACTTACGTTTATCATCACTTATAGAATTATTTGCAGGAATTTTTTCTTTAATTGAATATTTTGTATCAAATTGTTGGTTGAAAATTCTTTCATGTTTAGATTTCTGTTTAAATTTAATTTGTGGAACCCATTTAACTGACCGTACAGCTGAATCTTTCACAAGAATTTCTGTGAAATTTTTGAAATCAATAAAGCTGACATTATCTGAGCTAAGATAAAAATATTTAATTATTTCCAGTTCATGAATATACCTTTTAAAGGTAGTTGAAAATGCCTTGCTATATTCATCAACTGTTGCTGTTAATTTTTCTTCGAGTTGCTGCTGCTCCCAATTACGAACGATTGCGAACAAAACAATAGAAATAATAAACCCCATCAATATCGTTATCGATACAATTTTAAAATGCGCACCATGGGGAACGTGTATCATGTTTAGATTAGATGAATGCATACTCCAGGTCTGCAACTAACGTCCTATTTATGAGTTTTTCAGGTTTATCCTTACTATCATTAACGGCATTGTGGGCACAGGCTTTAATAACTGAGTCGTTTGCTTGGAAAAGATATTTATTTATATACAATTCAAATACTTAAGAGGAATTATTACCCCTGAATGCATGATATTTTCAGCGAACTTATGCTGTTATATTTAATCGATTACAGTAAAAGGTGCCCACAGGTTGCTCACAAAAAAGCCCAACTTCTTTTTAGCAAGAAAGTTGGGCTAAGTTATTGTTTAATATGGTGGCTACACCTAGATTCGAACTAGGGACCCCAACATTATGAGTGTTGTGCTCTAACCAGCTGAGCTATGTAGCCATATAAAAGCCGCCTGATAATATAAAAAGTGGCGGCTTACTTGTCGACTGCTTTACCAGACAAGGCGCGCTAGTATACTCTAAATAGTTGTGTAAATTAAGAAAAATTTTACTCTGTTTCGCACTTAAAAGTTGCATTTAATCAATAAGTTACATATATTTGTTCAATGGATACACGATTAAATTGGCCAATTGAAGCCACTCAACCAGAATATGCTCAGGGCTTTGAATGGAATCAAGCTGGCTCAAACCTATGCCTGGATTTTCATGGTGACCCGGTCGCGGCCAAATTGGTGGTTTTTTCAGATGGTAACCACCATATGGCTCTGGAAGCTAGCTGTCAGGCCTTCCTGAAACAACATCCTGAAGTGAATGATATTTTTTATGCAACCACTCCACCTAAGGTGATTTTACAATCTGTTCTTCAGGGCGGCGTTTTGATGGGTAACTTGCGCTTAAATGTTATGCCCCATGTATTTATTAGCCCGGAAAATATTCTTGATAAACTGGTGGATAAGCAGCTAATTTTTTCGCATCAGCCGTTTGCTCGTAGCCAGGGTAATGTTTTATTAGTTAAAAAAGGCAACCCAAAAACAATTAACAGCATTGCAGACTTATTGCGAGAAGACGTTCGCCTGACCATATCCAACCCCATTACCGAAACGGCCAGTTACGAAGTTTACAAGCAAACCTTGCTGGAGGTTGCCCAGCAACAGGGGCTGGATGTCAGCGCGTTTGCAGATCTAATTGATAAAGACTCAACACGTGTTGTCTTTGGTGAGTCAATTCACCACCGTGAAGTCCCACAAACTCTTTTTGCAGAGCGCGCCGATGTGGCCGTGGTGTATCACCACCTTGCTTTACGTTATACACGAATTTTTCCAGATGATTTTGAGTTTATTGAAATCAAAAGCCACACTCCTGTTACAACCGATTACCATATTGGTTTAATGAATGAAGCGGGCAACTGGGGGCAGGCATTTGTGGATTTTATGTTGAGTGATGATGCATTAAAACTTTATAAGCAGCACGGATTACAAGCTGTTTAAACAGGCTTTTGTTTATTGTACTTTACTAATTTATAAAAAGAAAAGAGCAAAAGAAATAGAAACGTACACTATTTCTTTTGCTCCACTAAGGATCCAATAACAACAGGATCTAATTTATTATTGTTGTTATTTAAATGTAATGAACATCGCAGACGTCCAGACTTTTGCATCGTCAATTTGACGTGCTGCAAAATAAACTGGACGGAAACCATGCGGTCCATTCTCGGGGGTAATTTGTAACATACCGGTTACCTCTCTGGGCATTGCCTGGTCACTTAAGCGTTCGGCAGCCAGGAATAATTCTGTACCACCTAATTCTTTACGCAACGCGCCGCCTTCGAGTAATTCTTTACCGGTAATTTCCCAGTCGAAGGTTGGGCAATGGACAAAGGGGTTACCATCAAGTGGATTGCCCACTTTCACATAACCATCGATTGTACCTTGCACACGAATGGTACAGTTTTCTAAATTACTGACATCGATATCGATAGCATCAGCATCGCCGTAGGTATCGGAGCGGAATTGTATTTTGGTCGCGCCCTGACGGCCAGCAGTTTCTTCGCTGTGCTCAAACCCATGTGACTGGTAACTGTTGATTACACCATTGGTGATGGTAATCGTGCCGCTCCAGTCTGCCCAGCGGTAACGGTCTTTAATTCTTGCACCGCCCCAACGAATACGGATTTTACGATCTGAATAACCGGCTTCATCCTGTAGGTTACGTGTCCATATTCGGCCACTGTGATCAAAAGCTGCGATTTCATCCCAACCCATATCACCCAGAAAACGGTAGTTAATATCAACTGTACCGGTTGATTCAATTTCATCACCCTGAATTTTTCCGTTACAGGTTGTTAAACCCACTAAGCGTTCGCCGGTCGTCGCCCAGGTGTGGCGTGCACGCACGGCTTCACCAATTGTTTTACGGTTAAGTTTATTGGCAACAATACCGGTAACGCCACCCTTGGTACCAAAGACAGCAGTACCCGGTACACCACCACCACAACGACCACGATGTTCGTCACCGTTGGCGGAGGCACCCAGTTTATAGCCTTTGCTCATCACGTCTTCGTATAACCAAGGGAAATGTCCCCAAGCTGATTCAATTTCAACTAAACGTTCGAGTACCGGATGATGCCAGTCCATATTGCAACGGCGGCCACCCACATGTGGCATTAATAAGTGACCTTCTGGATCATGAATATAGGTTGCCCATAGTTCTTCTAATGGCCAGGCACCCGGCATAATGGTATCGCCTTCCATATCTTCATTCCATTCGAATGAACGTGCGACGTTACCATCGGCATCAAAAGGAAACTGCGGTGTTTCGTTATCGCGTAAGAAAACTACATTATGGTCACCACCAGCACAGGAATTACCACACCACTCTGTTCCGGGGTAGCAAACAAACTCACCTTCAACATTTAAGTCGTTGATTAAATCAACTGCGGTTTCCCAACGTGTTTTGGTTATCTGGAAATCGTTTGCGGTATAACCTAATACATCCAGACCAGCAATGTCTCGACCATAGGTTAAGTTATAGGTTGTATTATTGGTGCCAACGGTATCATCCGAATGCACATGTAAGTCACCAAAATAACTCCGGGGAATATCGATGCTTGAATCTACCGTAATATAAAACTTTGTATCTGCAACTTGAGGATGGGTGCTCAGGCTTGCGGTAATTTCCAGTTCACCTTCTTTATCGGTTGGCAAATCGGTAATGTTAACAAACGTCCAGCCATCTTTATTTAAAGCCGCTTTTTGTTTATAGACTTCTTTACCATCAAGCGTGGCAACAATATCAATTTTTTCTTTCGCTAAATTCCAGCAGGTATTACCCCAGCTGTCTTCAACACGTACGCGTAGGGGAACGGCAACACCTGTTTTTACTAAACGTGAACCCGCCATCACAATCTGTGCTGGCACACCGGATACAACGTCAAATTCAATATCACCAGGAATATCACAAAAACGTGAGGTGCCCAGTGGGTCAACATAACAACGGAAACGGAAACCCTTTTCGACAAAGGTTTGAATACGGGTACCGGGACCACCAAAACGACGGTCACCCAGGCGAATAATAATATGGTCACCCGGTTTTACAAAACCATCCACCGTGTCAACGATGACCGCTTTTTGAAATGGGCGTTCATGGCCTTTTTGATCGAAGCGAACTTTTAATGATTGTACGGTTGCTGGTGACTGGCCGTCAGCGAGTTCACCCGCCTGATACTCTGCCGAAACATAATTTGCTGCACTCGGATCGGTTGTTTGAAATAACGCCCAGTCTGAATAAAATTTAAAGGTGGCTTTTAACCAGGCACCATCAGCAATACCCGATGCACCTACTTCATAATCTAAAATAATTTCCTGCCAGCTACCAGCTTCTAATTTATCGACAACGTTACAGGTTACCTTGCCTAAAAAATTCATATCTTTGGTTTTACCGTACAAACCAATTGGCGCAGTATAGCTACCGAGTTTTTTCTTTAACTCCGCATCGGACATTTTTTTCATTTTTAAACTTCTCCAAATTTATTTGTTAAATTTTAAGATTTAATTATTTACTAAATGGGATAATTGCTTTTCTCAGTCACCTGAGTGTTGCCCCGCTGCTGTCGCAGCCTCTTCTACTGATTTCTTACATCCGCCTTTGATGTTCTTCCCGCAGGTACGCACAATCACGAATAAAGTTAGCACCATCAGCCCCATGGCAACCGGACGCTGGAAGAACATATAAGTGTCGTACTGGGAAATAATCACCACTTGCTGCAAAGCGCGTTCCCACTCTGGCGCCAAGATAAAACCAATCAGGAAAGCCACGTAAGAGTAGTCAAACTTCCGCATAAAATAGCCAATGAAGCCAAATGCAAGCATTACACCTACATCGAACATAGACGACTTGCCTAGGTAAGCGCCCATAATGCAGGTAAACACCACAATCGGGTACAGGATCATCGGCGGAATATTGACTGCCTTAACAAAATAACGAAGTCCAAAGCGTCCAATCACTAAAAGAAATACGCTAGCCAGTAGCAGGCTGCCATAGATACCATACATAAGCTGCGCATTTTCCTGGAACATCAAAGGCCCCGGTTGCATGCCGTGGATCATAAATGCACCCATCAGCATAGCAACCGCCAGGTTGCCCGGAATACCCAGAACGAACAGCGGAATCATACTGGCGGCTACCACCGCACTATTTGCAGACTCAGATGCACCGATACCTTCCAGACGGCCCTTGCCAAATTCTTCTTTGTGCGGCGAACGCTTCATTGCCTGGTCGTAAGACATAAACGATGCCACTGGCGCACCAAGCCCAGGCATGGCACCCACGCCAATACCAATTAAACTGCCACGCAGCAAGGTCTTAGTATTGGCAAAAAATTCCTTAAATGACAACAGTCGATCTTCACGCTTGGTCGAAAACACCTTGGGCGTGTGTTTAGCGCCACCCTTAACCGTGAACTTTTCCAGTTGCAATAGAATTTCTGAAAAAGCCAGTAGGCCAATCGCTACCGGAATCAACGATAAGCCACTGCCAAGTTGATAAACATCAAAGGTGAGCCGGGGCAATGCGGTCACCGGCTCGGTGCCGATCAAGCCAACCAGAATCCCGAAACTCGCTGCGATCAAACCACGGCCGATAGAACTGGTACCAATGCCGGCAATAACCGTCAGCGCCAGTGAAATCAGCGCAAAGATTTCTGCCGGTCCCATAAACAACGCCACTGCCGCCAGGGGCGAAGCAATCGCAATCAGTACCACAGTTGAAATAAAGTCGCCGGCCACCGAACTATAAAGCGCCATGCGCAATGCCTTTTCACCCTTGCCTTGCTGAGTGAGCGGATAACCGTCCCAGGAAGTTGCTGCCGCCTCTGGAGTACCGGGTGTGCGCAATAAGACGGCGGACACCGCACCACCAAAAAACGCACCCTTGTTCAAGCCAACAAGAAAACCAATAGCGGTTAACGGCGACATATAATAAGTAACCGGTATAAATAAAGCGATGGCCATCGGACCGTTGATACCGGGAATAGCTCCGATCAATACCCCAATAGCTACACCAACAAAAACAAACATCAGGCTGGCAGGTGCAAGGGAGTCCAGCAGACCCGCAATAATCATTTCCATAGTTATTATTTCCGCTTATTGTAATTTTGTTTTTAGAAAATCTTTTTTTAAAAGAGTTGTGGCCCGGGCACCGGTACGCCAAAGCCATAACGCATTATGATATAAAGAACCACAGTCAGAATAATCGACACCGTCGTCATCTGTAACCAACTGCGACTACCGATGACGTATTGGAATACAATCAGGAAGGCGATAGACACAAACATGTAGGCTATATATTCAATCGCCACAATCAACAAGATACTCGGTATTATAATGCTAGCAAGATGATAAAGTTTCACTCGCCCGACCTGAGTAAAACCAGCTTCTTCATTCATATCTTCCGGAAATTCACTTTCCGCCGCTGGTATCGATTTGTTCTTCAACACCGCCAGACCAAGACGAATCAATGAAAGACAAGCCATAAACAACATTATGCCCACTGCCACATTCGGCACCAATGCCGGTGAAGCACCGTAACCAGGATATTCAGGTGTATAGGTGGGAATCGCCCATGTAAGCATCAAGATGCTAAACCCGGCGATAACGACATAGGCAATACTGTCTCTTTTAATTCTTGTCACGTGTTTTCCTATCTAGATCAATTTTAAATACAGGGAGTGATGTTGCTGAACCGGAAACGATCTCCGATCCAGCGGCCAATAAAACCTATTTCTTTTTCGCTAAATGACCGAAAGTTTTGTACATTTCCTTTACTGAGTTATCGGCAAACTTTTCACCCCACTGAACAGGCCGCATCAACAAGTTAGTCGTAATGAAATTCTGGGTTTCCTTGTCGTTTGCAAGCGTGTTAGCCGCGGCAAGAAGTTTGGCTTTCACTTTCTTATCCAAACCCTTAGGAGCAACCAGAGCAACAATCATTTCTACCTGCTCGTCATATCCCTGTTCGCGCAAAGTTGGCACATCTGGAATAGGTGGCAGACGTTCGCCCAGCGCTGCTGCAATCAACTTGATCGTGCCGGCTTCCACGTGTTTGTAAAGAATGGCACCGACATAGCCGACTGAAACATGACCACCGGTGACCGCTTGTATCACTGATGGGCCACCTTTAGATGGAATCAGAGATAGCTTTACACCTTCTTTTTTTGCGATTCGAATAAGCGCATCTCGGTCATCAGCACCATGGAACATGGCAACCATAGCCTTATCCCTTTTCTTATGCCATGCAAAAGCCTCTTTCAAGGTTTTCCAGGGCTTGTCACTCTTAGAGATAAAACCACTCGAGTTTAATGCCACCAGAGTTAGGTAATCGAAGTCTTCTGGCTTGTAGATTAGCTTGGCGTGATGTGGCGCATAGGTATAGGCCGTTAAAGAAGTAACACCAAGGTTGTAACCATCAGGCTTGGCTCTGCTCAGTTCGGTCGCCATCACAGTACCATGAGAGCCAGTTACGTTCTTGACGTTAATAGGTTGCCCAAGAATTTTACTCATACGTTGACTTAAGCCGCGTGCCAGGCGGTCAATTTGTGCACCGGGCTGGGTCATGGTCATAAACGTAATGGGACGACTTGGATATTCAGCTGCATTAGCATTAACGCTCGTAAAGATCGTAGCTAGCATCACTCCGAACGCTAGATTTAATACTACTTTTGGGTTAAATAATTTTTTCATTTTACTCCTCCGTGTTTCAAATTATCTTTCATTAACCGCTCCTTACACTTCTTATAACTTTGTAAGCCTAAAGAACAGCGATTTACTTTGTACCACAGATCACAATAATAACGAACCTGATAACCAACAAAACAAATTGATTATTATCTCTGGTGCATTTAGCAGAGCATTAGCTGATTTTTTTTAACGGTATCTCAGCTCCTGTCCCGTACAACACGGCACAATACAAATAACAGCATTCAATAATTTTTATAATTCATCACAAAAGTTTAAAAAACAGTTAGTTAAAATAATATGAACAGGCTTAATTTCTTAACTAGACTTTGCGATTCGAAATGTTATTCTAACGACCTTGAAAGATTAATCTGTCGTATAGACGACAGTTATTAATTTAGCTTAAGAAGTAAATTACTATAACGTAATTTACTAATAATAGAGGAAACGAGTTATGCCAACAGAACAATGTTTACCTCACAGCTTTGTTAAGCAATTGCATGCGAGTGAATTTCGGTTAATACAATCTATATCAAACGAATATAAATTTAATAAAGGTGAATACGCATTTACCGCCGATCAAAGCGACCGATCTGTTTATATAATGCTAACCGGTCGAATAAAAATTTCACGTATGTCGCAACTTGGTAATGAAATGATTCAATGGTTTTGTATGCCGGGGGATATTTTTGGTATATCAGATGAAAATAATTTATCAAACAAAGTTTATGCACAGGCGATTACCGATTGCGTTGTTTTAAAAATGAAAAAAGTCGATTTTAATCAGCTCATGTTAAAAGAACCCAGGCTGAGTTTACTGGTTATCGATCAGTTATCGTTACGCATACATGCGTTAGGGGATATGGTTTTGTATATGGCCAGCGACAGCGCCAACATACGTTTTGTAAAACTTATTCAATACTTAAGTAATCAGTATGGCCGACGGAGTAACAATAGTATCTATATCGACATACCAACAACACACCAGGACATTGCAGATATGATCGGCACCTGTCGTCAAACTGTATCAGGTATTATTAGTGAATATAAACGCGCGGGGATAGTCGATATTAGTCGCAGTGGCATGCATGTTCACAAACCAAAGCAATTAAGTACCAAGCTTAAACATTAAATCTAAAATGTAAAACATCGCCATCTTTTACAATATAGTCTTTCCCTTCAAGGCGTAGCTTGCCGGCTTCTTTTGCACCTTGCTCACCGTTATATTGAATAAAGTCATCGTAGGCCATGGTTTCGGCGCGTATAAAACCTTTTTCAAAATCGGTATGAATAACACCTGCAGCTTGCGGAGCAGTTGCGCCCACTTTAACGGTCCAACCACGCACTTCTTTAACGCCTGCCGTAAAGTAGGTTTGTAAACCGAGTAAATCATGGCCAGCTCGAATAACACGATTAAGTCCAGGTTCTTCTAAACCCAGGTCAGCTAAAAATTCATTAAGCTCGTCTTCTTCAAGTTCGGTCATTTCCGCTTCAATGGATGCACAGACAGCAACAACAGGCGCACCATTTTCTTTATCGGCAGCAAATTTTTGAACGATTTCTAAATAAGGGTTATCAGTAAAACCATCTTCGGCAACATTGGCAATAAACATCAACGGTTTAATGGTTAACAGATTTAAATCATTCACCAGAAGTTTTTGCTCATCATCTAAATCAAGCGTGCGTGCTTGCTCGCCTTTATCGAGGTGATCTTTTAACTGTTCAAGCACAGCCATTTTCACTTTGGCTTCTTTGTCACCTGACTTAGCAACTTTTTGTACTTTTAATAATGATTTTTCAATGCTTTCCAAATCTGCAAGTGCTAGCTCGGTATTAATAATTTCAATATCATGCAAGGGATCAATTTTTCCTTCTACATGCACGATGTCATCATTTTCAAAACAACGCACCACTTGCGCAACCGCATCGGTTTCACGAATGTTGCCTAAGAATTTATTGCCAAGCCCTTCACCTTTTGAAGCACCGGCAACTAAACCAGCAATATCAACAAACTCCATTGTGGTTGGCAATACACGTTCAGGATTAACAATGGCAGCTAAAGCATCAAGCCGTGGATCTGGAACCGGCACCACACCTACATTCGGCTCAATCGTACAGAATGGATAGTTCTCTGCCTGAATACCTGCTTTTGTTAACGCATTAAATAAAGTTGATTTACCAACGTTTGGTAGACCAACGATGCCACATTTAAATCCCATATATTTTACCTTTAAATTTTATTTTCTTAACCACAACGAACATGACGAAAACCTATAAAGCACAACCAGGTATTTTATTAATAAGCAATTCATCACACGTAGTAAGCCTATCCCGTATGCTTAGCATTTAATCCTCCATAATTAAATAATTTCTTTTTCGTTGTGTTCTTCGTGTCCACCGTGGTTGAACAATATTTTGTCTTTCTATCCCGTGTGCAAGTTATTCATCGCCTTTTGCATATCACCTGCAATAATATCTTCTATGACGCGCAGTGCATTATCAATCGCGCGGTCAATTGATATTTTGTCATCGCTTGACGGTTTATTTAAAACATAACCTGTTACTTTGTTTCTGTCGCCTGGATGACCAATACCTAATCTTAAACGCCAAAAATCTTTGCCCATGCGGCTGCTAATATCGCGTAATCCGTTATGTCCACCATGACCACCGCCTTTTTTTAAACGCGCGGTATAAGGCTCAAGATCAAGTTCATCATGAACAACTAAAATATTTTCTAATTTGATTTTATAAAATTGCGCAAGGGCTTGCAGAGCTTGACCACTTAAGTTCATAAAGGTAGTCGGTTTTAATAACCAGACGTCCTGGCCTTTTATGTTTACGCGCGCGGTCTCACCAAAAAACTTCTTATCGGCTTTAAAATTAGCCGGATAATTTTTTACCAGTTCGTCTAAAAACCAAAAGCCGGCATTGTGTCGGGTATCAACATATTCATTGCCTGGATTACCCAGGCCAACAATTAGTTTAATACTTTGACTCAATGTCGGCTTCTCGTCTATGCAACCGCTACCCTTATAAGGGTAACAGCGAAAAAGAATTAACTTTCTTCTTCGCTTGCGTCTTCAGAATCAGCCTCTGCTACAGGCATATCTTCGTCATCTTCATCTGTTGCTTTTTCAGCGCGTGGCAAGTGAATTGCTGCAACGATATGGTCATGCGTACTATCATCACCATGGCCTAAATCAACAGATTCAATTCCTTTAGGCAAGGTTAAATCGGATACATGTAAACTTGCATCTAATTCTAATTCACCTAAATCAACTTCGATGAATTCAGGTAAATCCGTTGGTAAACAGGCAATGTGTAAGTCTGTTGAACTGTGTGTAATCAAACCACCAGCTTTAACACCTGGAGCCTCTTCTTCGTTGATAAAGTGCAAAGGAACATGCATACGAATTTTTTCTTTCATGTTCACACGTTGAAAATCAACATGCATTAAGCGTGGTTTTGCCGGGTGACGTTGCAAATCTTTTAAGATAGCTTTTTCTTTTTTCTTACCCACATTAATGGTTAAGATATGAGAATAAAATGCTTCATTTTCTAAATGATGAAACATTTCATTATGGCTAAGTGTGATTGCAACAGGGTCTGAACCCGCTCCGTATAATACAGCCGGTACTTTGTCCAAATGACGCAGGCGGCGGCTCGCACCTTTCCCCGTGTCAGTTCGAACTTCGGCTTCA
>CAZDEC010000055.1:0-21274 GCA_964504295.1 uncultured Thioalkalispiraceae bacterium | reverse complement strand
GATTATCACTTATAAATGATGACTGACTGTGTCAAGGATGGGGTCCACTTCAGGTAATCCAATTAAAATGGCTATTATTTGTGTCAATCAAGCGATTGAAAAAGTCGATTTAAAAGAACCTATCCCGTTAATTATTACTGTGCCGGATGAATTTGAAAGTGACTATTATGTTCCGCATGATATGTTTATAAAATAGAGACGGGCTATGAAACTTAAATTTAACGAAAATGAAATTTTTAGGGCCTTTACCAAACTAGGACAAAACAACGCAGCATTAAAACTTGAATTGAGAATGGAAAGAACCGAAACGTGATCGTATTTAAGAGTGTGGTTGCACAATGAAACTAAAAAGCTGTAATTAGAAAAGATAACGGTTAAAACATTTGTGGCTTAGATTTAGTATAAAGTTAAATTTACAATCACGTGTTGCAATTTAGCTGATGTTACTTTGAGTTTTTTAAACTAAATCTAAATTAGTATATGTTAATATAGCCCGCACACTCAAACAGTCTCTATAAATTTTACTAATAATTTAGAACTGAAATTTTTTATACCTCCCTAAAATAACGTAATACATTGATTTTATTATAAAATATCTCTTTTGGTATGCTTGACACATAACCACGGTACGCCTACACTGCTTGGCACTAAAAACTAACATGTATGAAGAAATTATTAGTAGCAATATAGCTACCGACATGTTCATTAAGGGGGGAGCGACCAAATGCTGGCAAATTATTTACCAGTGCTCATGTTTATTATCGTTGGCCTGGCGGTTGGCGGTGTCATGATTGCATTAGGCTTTAGCCTAAGTTTTTTTACGGGCAACGTAAAACCGGATGCCGAAAAAAATTCACCTTATGAATGTGGCTTTGAGGCTTTTGAAGACTCACGATTAAAATTCGACGTTCGTTACTATCTGGTCGCCATCCTTTTTATTATTTTCGATTTAGAAATTGCATTTATGTTTCCCTGGGCGGTTGTGCTTGAAGAAATCGGTCTGTTTGGTTACCTTGCCATGGTGATGTTCCTGGGTATTTTAGTCATTGGCTTTATCTATGAGTGGATGAAGGGTGCCCTTGAATGGGAATAGTTTCGAAAATGGGAGCAGATTCAAAAATGTTAGCCACTGACAATATTGTTGAAGGTACTTTTACCGACGAAACAATTAAACCGCTTGATGCACAAAACCCGGAGCCGGGTCGTGTTATCGAAAAAAGTTTAACTCAACAAGGTTTCTTTACCACCAATATGGATGCCATGGTGAATTGGGCAAGAACCGGTTCGATGTGGCCAATGACGTTTGGTTTAGCCTGTTGCGCGGTAGAAATGATGCATGCTGCGGCAGCTCGTTACGATATGGATCGCATGGGTATTATCTTTCGGCCTAGTCCTCGTCAGTCCGATGTCATGATTGTGGCGGGTACCTTAGTAAATAAAATGGCGCCTGCATTGCGCAAAGTTTATGACCAGATGGCCGAACCACGTTGGGTTATCTCAATGGGTTCATGTGCGAATGGCGGCGGCTATTATCATTATTCTTACGCGGTTGTACGTGGTTGTGACCGCATTGTACCGGTTGATATTTATGTCCCTGGCTGCCCACCAACGGCAGAAGCTTTGCTCTATGGTATTTTACAGTTACAAAACAAAATACGTCGCAGCAGTGTTATGAACCGAGCTTAAAATCTTATTTAACTAACGATAAAACTTATGTCTGAATACTATAATAAATTAGCAGAAAGCTTGCGTAAAACCTTAAATGGCAAGGTCACCGAAGTGACGGTTGCGTTTAACGAAGTTAATGTTATTGCTAATCACGATGATTTACATGACGTTTGCCAAATACTCCATGACGATGCCGCTTTTTATTGCGAACAAGCCGTTGATATATGTGGTGTGGATTACAGTGCTTACGATGATTCGCAATGGGAAGGGCCACGTTATGCGGTTGCTTATCAATTGCTATCCATTAAAAATAATCACCGCATTCGAGTTAAAACATTTTTAGATGGTGAGCCGCCGGTGGTGGACTCCGTGATTGATATCTGGAGTGGGGCAGACTGGTTTGAACGTGAAGCGTTTGATTTATTCGGCATTGTATTTGATGGTCACCCAGACTTACGCCGTATTTTAACCGACTATGGTTTTATCGGTCATCCGTTCCGCAAAGACTTCCCGCTTACAGGCAATGTTGAAATGCGTTATGACGAAGAGGCTAAGCGTGTTATTTACCAACCTGTTTCAATCGACCCTCGGGTGAATACACCGCGTATTATTCGCGACGACCATCGCTATGCAGAACGTGAAGCCGCACTTGCTCTGAATGCTATTTCAGGTGCAGAAGCCAATAAAGCAGGGGATGGCGATGCCTGAGATTAAAAACTATACACTTAACTTTGGTCCACAGCATCCTGCGGCGCATGGTGTATTACGGCTTGTATTAGAGATGGACGGCGAAGTGATTGAACGCGCCGATCCTCATGTTGGTTTGTTACATCGTGCCACTGAAAAACTAGCCGAGAGTAAACCTTATAATCAAACCATACCTTATATGGATAGACTCGATTACGTGTCAATGATGTGTAACGAACATGGTTATGTTTTATCGCTGGAAAAATTACTCGGCGTTGAGGCGCCGGAGCGGGCGCAATATATTCGTGTCTTGTTTGATGAAATCACTCGTATACTTAATCACTTAATGTGGATAGGCACCCATGCACTCGATATTGGTGCCATGACGGTTTTCCTTTATGCCTTCCGTGAACGTGAAGATTTAATGGACATGTACGAAGCGGTATCTGGTGCACGTATGCATGCGGCTTATTACCGCCCTGGTGGTGTGTATCGTGATTTACCTGAACGTATGCCGCGCTTTGAAAAGAAAACAAAATATCGTAATGAGCAACAAACCGAAAGCTTGAATAAAGCGCGTGGTGGTTCATTGCTTGATTTTATTGAAGACTTTAGCAATCGCTTCCCAACTTGTATTGATGAATACGAAACCTTACTTTCCGATAATCGTATATGGAAACAACGTACCGTTGGTATTGCGGTTGTTTCGCCTGAACGTGCAATGAACCTTGGTTTTACCGGCCCAATGTTACGTGGTTCCGGTATCGAATGGGATTTACGTAAAAAACAACCTTATGAAGTTTACGATAAAGTTGATTTTGATATTCCAGTGGGTGTTGAAGGTGATTGCTACGACCGGTATTTGATCCGTGTTGAAGAAATGCGTCAATCTAACCGAATTATTAAGCAATGCATTAACTGGCTACGTCAGAATCCGGGTCCGGTGATGTTAGAAGACCACAAATTAACGCCACCAAGTCGTGAGCATATGAAAGGTGATATGGAATCTTTAATTCATCACTTTAAATTGTTTACAGAAGGTTTTACTTTACCTAAAGGTGAAGTGTATACCGCGATTGAGCATCCTAAAGGTGAGTTTGCGACTTATCTTGTTTCGGATGGTGCAAATAAACCTTACCGTTTAAAAATACGTGCGCCAGGTTTTGCGCATTTAGCCGCAATGAATGAAATGACCAAAGGGCATATGCTTGCCGATGTGGTTGCTGTAATTGGTACGATGGATATCGTGTTTGGAGAAATTGACCGATGATGTTACGCAAACATAGCAATAATAAAGTTGAGCTTTTAAGCGAAGCATCAAGAAAAGATATCGACAGCTGGATAGCAAAATATCCAGCAGATAAAAAACAGTCTGCGGTGATGTCTGCACTGCGAATTGCGCAAGATCAAAATGCTGGTTACTTAAACAATGACCTTATCGACGCGGTTGCAGAATATTTAGAAATGGAATCCATTGCTGTATACGAAGTTGCTAGTTTTTATTCAATGTACGAATTAAAACCAGTTGGTAAACATAAAATTTGCGTCTGTACTAATATTTCATGCATGTTATGTGGTTCGGATGAAATTGTTGGCCATTTGAAAAACAAATTAGGTATCGGCTTTGGTGAAATAACCGAAGACGGAAAATTTTCATTAAAAGAAGTGGAATGTTTAGGCGCCTGTGTGAATGCACCGATGCTGCAAATTGGTGAAAACTATCATGAGAATTTAACACCAGAAAAAATAGATAAACTGCTTGATAGTTTAGATTAATCCAAACAAACAAAATATTAAGAATAAAATGCAAATACTAAAAATAAACAATAGACGGGGAGGGGAATAATGAGTGCTGCTAACTTAGTTGGCGAAACCTGTTTTCGTACCCTGCATTTAGATAAGCCGTATACACTGGAAAGTTATAAAAGTGTCGGTGGTTATTCTGTTTGGCAAAAGATTCTTAAAGAAAAAACACCGCCCGAAGAAATTATTGAAGAGCTTAAATTGTCGGCATTACGTGGTCGTGGCGGCGCTGGTTTCCCTACTGGTTTAAAGTGGAGCTTTATGCCGCGCACGGCACCCGGTCAAAAATATATTGTTTGTAACTCGGACGAAGGTGAGCCGGGTACCTGTAAAGACCGAGATATTTTGCGTTACAACCCGCACCAGTTAATCGAAGGCATGGCGATTGCCGGTTATGTGATTGGTGCTACAAAAGGTTATAACTATATTCGTGGTGAGTTCTGGGAACCGTTCTCGCGATTTGAAGATGCACTCAAAGAAGCCTATAAAGCCGGTTTACTGGGTGCTGATATAAAAGGTTCGAGTATCGACTTTGATTTATATTCACATCTTGGTGCAGGTGCCTATATTTGTGGCGAAGAAACAGCATTACTGGAATCACTTGAAGGGAAAAAAGGTCAACCACGTTTTAAACCACCGTTCCCAGCGGGTTTTGGTTTGTACGGTCGGCCAACCACCATTAACAACACTGAAAGTTTAGCCTCGGTTCCCGTTATTTTAGAAAAAGGTGGTAAATGGTTCCTTGAAAAAGGTAAACCGAATAATGGCGGCACTAAATTATTTTGTGTTTCGGGTCATGTGAATAATCCGGGTAACTTTGAAGTACCAATGGGAACACCGTTTTCAAAATTACTGGAAATGGCCGGTGGTATTCGCGACGGCCATACCTTTAAAGCGGTGATACCCGGTGGCTCTTCGGTACCTGTCCTGCCAGCAGAAATTGCAATGGAGATGGATATGGATTACGACTCGATAGCCAAAGCCGGTTCAATGTTAGGTGCGGGTTCGGTTATCGTTATGGACGAAACAACCTGTATGGTTGGTGTTTTAGCTAGGCTTTCACATTTTTACCATGAAGAATCCTGCGGGCAATGCACACCTTGTCGCGAAGGCACTGGTTGGTTATCTCGTGTAATGCATCGTATTGAGCACGGTCATGGTAAACAGGAAGATTTAGAATTACTCGACAGCGTTGCAACTCGTATTGCAGGGCGAACCATTTGTGCATTAGGTGATGCTGCGGCAATGCCGGTACAAAGTTTCTTAAAGCACTATCGTGATGAGTTTCAATATCATATTGATCACGGTAAGTGTCAGTTTGGCAGTAAAGCGTAAGGTTAGAGAACAGTATGGCTAATATTGAAATTAATGGTATACCTCTTCAAGTTGCTGATGGTGCAATGCTTATCGAAGCTGCCGATGAAGCCGGTATTACTATTCCACGTTTTTGCTACCACAAAAAGTTATCGGTTGCGGCTAACTGTCGCATGTGCCTAGTTGAAGTAGAAAAAGCTCCCAAACCTTTGCCAGCTTGCGCTACGCCAGTAACAGATGGCATGAAAGTTTTTACTCACTCCCCGCGTGCATTAGAAGCACAGCAAAGTGTGATGGAGTTTTTACTTATTAACCATCCGCTTGATTGCCCTATCTGTGACCAGGGTGGCGAATGCGAATTACAGGATATTGCCATGGGCTTTGGTAATTCCAGCTCACGTTATACCGAACGTAAACGGGTTGTTGCAGATAAAGACATTGGGCCATTAATAGCAACAGAAATGACGCGTTGTATTCATTGCACTCGTTGTGTTCGTTTTGGTCAGGAAATAGCGGGCATTATGGAATTAGGTGCAACCGGTCGAGGCGAGGATATGCGTATTGCAACCTACGTTGCACGCACGGTGGATTCTGAAATGTCAGGTAACGTTGTCGACTTATGTCCGGTTGGTGCTTTAACCTCAAAACCTTATCGTTACCATGGCCGACCATGGGAAAATACAAAATCAGAAAGCATTGCAGCGCATGACTGCATTGGCTCGAATGTAATTGTTGAAACGCGTCGTAACGAAGTGATGCGGGTGTTACCGAAAGAAAATGAATCGATCAATGAAATGTGGTTGTCGGATCGGGATCGTTATAGTTATTTAGGTTTACAAAGTGCTGACCGATTAGAACAGCCCATGATTAAACAGGGTGAGCAGTGGAAGTTTGTCGATTGGCAAACAGCATTGAATTATGCCGTTGAAGGTTTAAAAACCGTTATCGAAAAAGATGGTGTTGATAAAATAGGTGGTTTGATTTCACCAAACGCAACAACCGAAGAAATGTACTTATTGCAAAAGCTGCTTCGTGGCCTAGGTATTAATAATATCGATCACCGCTTAAGACAGTCAGATTTTAGCGACCAGACAAGTGCATCGTTGTATCCTGCGCTGAATAGCAATATTGCCGATTTAGAAAATGTGAATGCGGCATTACTGGTTGGCTCGTATATTCGAAAAGACCAACCGATAGCAGCACATCGTTTACGCAAAGCAAGTCGCAAAGGCGCAACGATGATGGCCATCAACCCTCTGGATTATGATTTTAATTTTGGCCTTGAAACAAAAGTAATCAGTGCGCCATCACAAATGGCACAGGATTTGGCCGCTGTTGCAAAAGCTTTAATCGATTTAGGGGCTAAAGCGGTTGATTTAGCCGGGTTGGACAAACTAATCAGCAAAGCATCGGTAAGTGATGCACATGCGGCCATTGCTAAGTCATTATACGAAGCTGAAAACACGGCTGTTATTTTAGGGACACAAGCGAGCTTGCAAAGTAATTTTTCCAGCTTGCGGGCCTTAAGTTTTGCGGTTGCGAAACTTGCCGGTTGTGGTTTAAGTGAATTAACAGATGGGGCTAACTCTGCTGGTGCATGGTTAGCTGGCGCGGTGTCGCATCGAGGCATTGCGGCTTCTAACGTAACCGAGGGCCTCGATGCTTATCGTATGCTGGACGATACGCTCAATGCCTATTTATTATTTAATATTGAACCCGAGTTCGATTGTGCATCGCCTTCCAGAGCAATACAGTCGGTAACCGATTCTGATTTTGTGGTGAGCTTTAGCACGTTTGCAACCGATGCAATGAAATCATATGCCGATGTTTTATTACCAATTACAGCCTTTACTGAAACCAGCGGCAGTTTTGTAAACGCGCAGGGAACATGGCAAAACTTTAGCGCCAGTGTAACGGCCGAAGCAGAAATTCGTCCTGGTTGGAAAGTGCTGCGTGTATTAGGTAATTTGTTTGAGCTTGATGGTTTCGATTTTGTAAGCATTGCCGAAGTGCATACAGAAATACAAAGCAAAACCGCGGCGGCAGAACAAACAGAATATCAATGGCCTTGTCCTGCCTCTATCGACATGAATGTATCAGGTATTGAGCGAGTCGGGTTTTTACCAATCTATTCAGTCGACACTCTGGTGCGTCGTTCGCAGGCATTACAGGCAACCAAAGATTCTGCCAATGCGAGTATTATTATTAGTCCGGCATTAGCAAAACAACAAGGTTTAGAACAAGGTGGTAACGCAAAAGTTACTCAAAATGGCAGTGCGATAAATTTGCCCGTTATTGTCGATGATGGTGTTGCGGAAAACTGTGCCTTAGTTGCAACCTCAATTAAAGAGACAAACGACCTAGCAGACAGCTATGGCAGTTTGGAAATTACAGCAAGCTAAAATTATAAGAGTTAACACGAGTTAATAATATGTTTGATTGGTTAAGTTTATTTTTCTTAAGTTTTTTACCGGAACCAGTGGTGCCGGTAATTATTATCTTAATTAAGATAGTTATTATTATGGTGCCGTTAATGCTAGCGGTTGCCTATTTTACCTATGCAGAGCGTAAAATTATCGGTGCCATGCAAGTGCGTATGGGGCCAACCATTGTCGGTTTCTTTGGCTTTAAGATGTGGGGGCTGGGGCAGCCAATTGCAGATGCAATGAAATTAATGTTTAAGGAAATTATTATCCCGACCGGGGCGAATAAGTTTCTGTTTATTATTGCACCTGTTCTTTCACTTGCGCCGGCACTTGCTGCCTGGGCGGTTATTCCATTTGATGCTACGACAGTTTTGGCTGATGTGGATGCGTCATTACTGTTTATTTTAGCGATCACTTCCATCGGTGTTTATGGCGTTATTGTTGCGGGTTGGGCATCTAACTCTAAGTATGCTTTATTGGGTGCTATGCGCTCGGCAGCGCAAATCGTTTCTTATGAAATTGCCATGGGGTTCTCGCTGGTGGGTGTGTTAATGGCGGCACAAAGTATGAACTTTGGTGACATCGTTGAAGCACAGGCGGGTATGGGTTTTATTAGCTGGTTCTGGTTGCCGCTGTTTCCGCTGTTTATTATTTACTTTATTTCCGGTGTTGCTGAAACTAATCGTGCTCCATTCGATGTCGCTGAAGGCGAATCTGAAATTGTAGCGGGCTTCCATGTTGAATATTCGGGTATGACCTTTGCGGTCTTCTTCCTGGCTGAATATGCCAATATGATTTTAATCTCGGCGCTTGCGGCCATTATGTTTATGGGTGGCTGGTTGTCACCATTTGATGGCATTAACTTTAGTTTGTTTGGCGTGTCGCTTAATTTAGAAGCGTGGTTTGCCTGGGTGCCCGGTATGATCTGGTTCCTGGCAAAAACGGCATTCTTTATGTTCTTCTTCTTGTGGTTCAGAGCAACCTTCCCACGTTATCGTTATGACCAAATTATGCGTTTGGGTTGGAAAGTGTTTATCCCGGTTACCATCGTCTGGATTTTAGTGGTTGGTATTTTTATATTGGCAGGTTTGCCACCTTGGTGGAACTAGGTGGGGCGGAATTAAAATAATGAAAGCATTTATTAAAAGTTTATTTCTGGTTGAATTATTAAAAGGCTTGCAGCTTACCGGGCGGTATTTCTTTGCGCGTAAGTTCACCTTGCAATATCCAGAAGAAAAAGCACCCATTTCGCCACGCTTTCGTGGTTTGCATGCATTGCGTCGTTACCCAAATGGTGAAGAGCGTTGTATAGCATGTAAATTGTGTGAGGCTGTTTGCCCGGCACTTGCTATTACGATTGAGTCTGAGCAACGCGATGATGGGTCACGTCGAACTACTCGCTACGATATTGACTTATCAAAATGTATTTTTTGTGGCTATTGTGAAGAGTCGTGTCCTGTTGACTCAATAGTTGAAACACATATTTACGAGTACCACGGAGAAGTTCGTGGTGACTTATATATGACTAAAGAAAAATTACTTGCTGTTGGCGATAAGTACGAAACGAATATCGCAATGGCGCGTTCAAATGACTCACAGTATCGGTAACTAAAATGTCTGTAGAACAATTTATATTTTATGTTTTTGCTTCACTAACCATCGCGAGCAGTCTGATGGTTATTACTGCAAAAAATCCTATTCAAGCGGCATTGTCTTTAGTACTAACGTTTTTTATGGCAGCAGGCGTTTGGTTAATGCTGGAAGCGGAGTTTTTAGCGATTACACTGGTGCTGGTGTATGTTGGTGCCGTAATGGTGTTATTCCTGTTTGTGGTAATGATGCTAGATATCAATATTGCGCAATTACGAGCTGGGTTTATTCGTTATTTACCTATTGGTTTACTGGTTGCGGTTGGCCTTGCTGTTTTATTGGTTATGGCCGTCGGGCCGGCACACTTTGGTTTAGAACAATTTATGGAACCGACACGACATGCAGCCGATTATAGTAATATTCGAGAGTTAGGCCGGGTTATGTATACCGTTTATGTGTACCCGTTTGAAATTGCTTCGGTTATCCTGGTGGTGGCTATTATTGCGGCCATTGCATTAACGCATCGTCGACGCCCAGGTATAAAACGGCAGGATCCTGTGCAACAAGTTGCGGTGAAACGAGCTGATCGTATGCGCATTGTTGAAATGGAAACCGAAGCGAAGAAATAAGCAGTATTAATAGATAAACAATGAATAACTTAGTTAAAGTAATTAAAAGAGAATAAAAATGGCATTATCAGATTATTTAATATTTAGCGCGATACTTTTTAGTATTAGTGTTGCTGGTATTTTTCTGAATAGAAAAAACGTCATTATTATATTAATGTCGATTGAATTGATGTTGCTGGCTGTAAATACTAACTTTATTGCTTTTTCATATTACCTTGGTGATGTGGCCGGGCAAGTGTTCGTATTCTTTATTTTAACGGTAGCGGCAGCTGAAGCGGCCATTGGTTTGGCCATTCTGGTTGTATTGTTCCGTAATAAACGAACAATCAATGTAGAAGAATTAGATTCCCTCAACGGGTAAATAGTTAAAGGGCTTTATTGTGTTTGAAGATATGCAAACAGTTTATTTGTGGGTAGTACTTGCACCGCTAGTCGGTTCAATCATTGCTGGTTTATTTGGCAAGGTTGTCGGTCGAACCGGTGCCCATGTTGCAGCCATTGCCGGTGTGGCAATTGCCAGCGTTTTATCCTTGTACGTTTTCAAATATATTGTAATTGACGGCGGCGCTACATTTAATGAGGCTGTTTATACCTGGATGGTCAGTGATGGCGTACGTTTTGAAGTGGGTTTCTTGGTCGATAAACTTACTGCGATGATGATGGTGGTGGTTACCTTTGTTTCATTAATGGTACACATTTATACCATTGGCTATATGAAGGACGATGATGGTTATCAACGTTTCTTCAGTTATATTGCTTTATTTACTTTTTCAATGTTAATGCTGGTTATGTCGAATAACTTTATGCAGTTATTCTTTGGTTGGGAAGCGGTTGGCCTTGTTTCATATTTGTTAATTGGTTTCTGGTATAAAAAACCAACGGCAATTTATGCAAATTTAAAAGCCTTCCTCGTTAACCGTGTTGGCGACTTTGGTTTCTTGCTTGGTATCGCAGCGATACTGATGTATTTCGGTAGCCTTGATTATGCAATGGTGTTTAACAATGTAGAGAGCGTAAATAACCTAACCATGAGTATTTTCCCTGGTCAGGAATGGTCGGTGTTGACCGTTATTTGTATTTTATTATTTATTGGTGCCATGGGTAAATCGGCGCAAGTTCCTTTACATGTCTGGTTACCTGATTCAATGGAAGGCCCAACGCCTATCTCTGCCTTAATCCATGCTGCAACGATGGTAACAGCGGGTATCTTTATGGTTGCGCGTATGTCGCCATTGTTTGAGCTTTCCACCACGGCATTAAGTTTTGTTATGATTATTGGTGCGACAACAGCCTTGTTTATGGGTTTCTTAGGCCTGGTGCAAAATGATATTAAACGGGTTGTTGCTTATTCTACTTTATCTCAACTAGGTTATATGACAGTCGCCTTAGGCGCATCAGCTTATGGTGCCGCGGTTTTCCACTTAATGACACATGCCTTCTTTAAAGCCTTATTATTCCTCGGTGCCGGTTCGGTTATTATTGCCATGCATCATGAGCAGGACATGCGCAAGATGGGCGGCCTACGTAAGTACCTACCGATTACCTGGATTACCGTATTAATTGGTTCATTAGCTTTAATTGGTACACCAGGCTTTGCTGGTTTTTTCTCAAAAGATTCTATTATTGAAGCGGTTGCGCAGTCATCAACTCCAGGGCATACCTACGCCTATATAGCGGTTCTTGCCGGTGTATTTATTACGGCTCTGTATAGCTTCCGTATGTACTTCCTTGTTTTCCATGGTAAAGAGCGCATGGATGAACATACTCGTTCACATTTACATGAACCATCATGGGTAGTCACCTTGCCACTAATTTTATTAGCCATACCTTCTGTCATCATTGGTTATATGTATGTTGGTGATATGGCTTTTGGCAAGTTTTTTGGTGACGCAATTTTTGTTTTACCACAGCATGACGTTCTAGGAGAACTCGCGACACACTTCCATGAAGGTGAATCTATACCGTTTGCGATGATGTTGCATTCTATCTTTACCTTACCGTTCTGGCTGGCTTTAGGGGGTGTTGGTACGGCCTGGTTCCTCTATATGAAACGTCCAGATCTCCCTGCGGTGATTCAGCAAAAGTTTTCTTTGCTACATAGTATCTTTGTGAATAAATACGGTTTTGACCGGTTTAATGAAATTGTCTTTGCGGGTGGTAGTCGTGGTCTGGGTAAATTTTTATGGCAATACATTGATATGAAATTAATCGATGGATTTATTGTAAATGGTTCAGCAAAAACAATTGGCTGGATTTCATTAATTATGCGCCGTATGCAAACGGGTTATCTTTACACATATGCTTTCGCCATGATTTTAGGTTTGGTTGGTTTACTAGCAATATATGTACATAAGTTAATATAAATAAAGGTTGTTTTAAATGTTTATGGATTGGCCTCTTTTAAGTTTAGTTATCTGGACACCAGTATTTGGTGGCATATTGGTATTGGCAACCGGTGGCGATAAAAATGCAGTAGAAGCTAAAGTGCTTACACTTGTCATTGCGCTTGCAACATTTTTACTATCTTTGCCTTTATATACGGAATTTAATACTCAAATTGCAACGATGCAGTTTGTAGAAAATGTTTCCTGGATTGAACGTTTTAACATTAATTATCATCTTGGCATCGACGGTATATCGTTGCCATTAATTATTTTAACTTCCTTTACAACTGTGTTGGTTGTACTTGCTGGTTGGGATGTTATTAAAACACGTGTTGCGCAATATATGGCTGCTTTCCTTATCATGGAAGGGCTAATGATTGGCGTTTTTGCCGCACTTGATGCCGCCGTTTTTTATGTATTTTGGGAAGCTATGCTAATACCAATGTTTATTGTTATTGGTATCTGGGGTGGACCACGCCGGGTTTATGCAACAATTAAGTTTTTCCTTTATACTTTTTTTGGTTCGGTCTTTATGCTGGTCGCATTGTTATATCTGGCGGTGCAGGCAGGTAGTTTTGAAATTTTAGATTTCCATGCCTTCAAGTTAGATCTGGATGCACAAATACTTATTTTTATCGCCTTCCTGCTTGCGTTTGCTGTGAAGATTCCAATGTTCCCTGTGCACACATGGTTGCCGGATGCTCACGTTGAAGCTCCAACCGGTGGTTCGATTATACTAGCGGCCATTATGTTAAAGCTTGGTGCTTATGGTTTTTTACGTTTTTCTTTACCGATTACCCCCGATGCCAGTAGCTACCTTGACTGGTTGATGATTGCATTGTCACTTATTGCTGTGGTTTATATTGGGTTTGTTGCCTTAGCCCAGCAAGATATGAAAAAACTTATCGCCTATTCATCTATATCCCACATGGGGTTTGTTACCTTAGGTTTCTTTATTATTTTTGGCATTGCTTCAAAAGATAGTAGCCTCTCTGGTGCAGCGATGGGGATTGAAGGTGCGATTGTTCAAATGGTATCGCATGGTTTTATCTCGGCGGCAATGTTCTTCTGTGTAGGCGTTATGTATGATCGCATGCACTCACGAAATATTAGTGATTATGGTGGCGTAGTTAATACCATGCCGGTGTTTGCTGCCTTTATGGTTTTATTTTCAATGGCCAATGCAGGGCTGCCTGGAACCTCCGGTTTTGTTGGTGAGTTTATGGTTATCTTAAGTGCCTTTAAAGCGAACTTCTGGTATGCCTTTGCTGCAGCGTTAACTTTAATTATCGGTGCGGCCTATACCTTATGGATGGTGAAACGGGTGTTGTTTGGTGATGTAGCGAATGAAAAGGTTGCCAATCTCACTGATGTAAATGGCCGTGAGCTTTTAATCTTAAGTATTTTAGCTGCTGCGGTATTATTCTTTGGTTTATATCCAGCGCCGCTACTGGAAATAATGGGCCCAAGCGTTGAAAATTTATTGCAACATGTTATGCAATCTAAAATTAATTAAAATAGTGTTAAAGAGATTAATATAATGAGTTTTGAAACCCCTGATTTAATGCCCGCGCTGCCGGAAATATTTATATTAACCATGGCTTGCATTATTTTAGTCGTGGATTTGTTTTTAAGTAAATCAAACCGTGGCGCAACCTATATGCTATCTCAGGCAACACTGGTTATTGCCGTTTTAATTACTATTGCGACTTTTGTTGGTGAACCGGTTTTAACTTTTAGTGATACTTTTGTGCGCGATGGCATAGCTGATGTGCTTAAAATTGCAATTTATATTGCTACCTTTACGGTTTTCTTATATGCCAAAGATTATTTGAAAGACCGTGATTTATTTAAAGGTGAATTTTATGTTCTAGGCTTATTTGCAGTATTAGGTATGATGATTCTTATCTCGGCGCATAATTTCTTAACGATTTACCTTGGCTTAGAGCTACTTTCATTGTCTCTATACGCACTGGTTGCGCTGCATCGTGATTCTGCCCAGGCATCAGAAGCGGCAATGAAATATTTTGTACTGGGTGCGATTGCTTCCGGTATGTTGCTGTACGGAATGTCGATGATCTATGGTATTACCGGTAGCCTTGATTTGGCTGTTATCAGTGAACAAGCCCCCAAAGTGAGTGACCAACTGGTCCTGGTATTTGGAATTGTCTTCCTGATGATTGGTGTTGCGTTTAAATTGGGTGCGGTACCCTTTCATATGTGGGTTCCCGATGTTTATCATGGTGCACCAACAGCGGTAACCTTGTTTATTGGTTCGGCTCCTAAGCTTGCAGCCTTTGCAATGCTGATGCGTTTATTGATTGATGGCCTGGGCTCGGTAATGGCGCAGTGGCAGGATATTTTAATCTTACTAATATTGCTGTCGCTGGCGGTTGGTAATATTGTTGCGATTGCTCAAATTAATATCAAACGTATGCTAGCCTATTCGACAATTTCTCATATTGGTTTCTTAATGTTAGGCGTTACAACAGGAACCCAGGCCGGTGTGTCGGCTTCAATGTTCTATACTATTACTTACACGCTTATGTCACTCGGGTCTTTCGGCATGATCATTCTTTTAAGCCGCAAAGGTTTCGAAGCAGAAAAACTGGACGATTTTAAAGGCTTAAATGAGCGAAGTCCCTGGTATGCCTTTTTGATGATGATCTTGATGTTCTCAATGGCTGGTGTACCACCCTTCCTGGGATTCTGGGCTAAGCTCTCTGTATTACGTGAAGTGATTGCCGTTGATATGGTTTGGCTTGCCATAGCCAGTGTGTTCTTTTCAATCATTGGTGCCTTTTACTACTTGCGCGTTATTAAAATCATGTACTTTGATAAATCAGAAACGAGTGAAACGATTCGTTGTTCAAAAGATATGTCGGTACTGATTAGCCTGAATGCTATTTTTGTTCTGTTGATTGGTTTGTTTCCAGATTCATTGCTAAGTCTTTGCTTAAAAGTAGTGAATGCCAGTTAATATCTGTTAAGCTTCGCAAATGACAAGCAGTATATATCTGATATTAGGCGTTTCATTTCTTCTGGCCAATTTACCCTGGATAAGCGAGCGTTTTTTTATTTTGTTCGCCCCGCCTTTTGGCGGCGCAAAGCGTATCTGGATGCGTTTACTTGAATGGCTTACTTTTGCTGTTTTAAGCGTTTTATTTGCCAGTGGGCTTGAGCAGAAAACAATGGGTATCACTCACAGCCAGGACTGGGAGTTTTATGCTATTTTTATTAGCTTATTTGTCGTATTTGCCTTCCCATCTTTTATATTCCGCCACCTTGTTTTTCCTTTGTTACATCGTAAGTCACTGTAATTTCACTATAAAATAAAATGCAATGCATTTTGCAACCATCGTAGTGGAATTTAATTGTGTAACTTCTAATCAATCGTGAGAATTGCTAAACTCGTTGCATAATGCAACTAAAGTGAGAGTTTATGTCCCTTCGAGTTAAATTTTTTCTAGTTTTATCCTTACTGACGACTATTCCATTACTGGTTTTGCTGTTTGGTGCGGTGGATAGAATGGAAGATGAGATAACGCAGCGCACTGAATCTGAGCTGCATACCAAACTTGATAAAATGGCAGGCGAGGTGCTCATTATTCTTAATAGCCAAAAAGCCATAGCAAATGGTTTAGCACGTGTTCCAGCTGTTAGAAATTTCTCGTCCAGTAACTCTCTCGATGCTTATCGTAAAAATCCCGCCCTTTACAAGCAACGTGCTGAAGAGCTTGAGCAGTTCTTTTTAAATTACCAGCATTCAGTCACAAGTATCCAGGCACTTCGATTTTTAGATACAAACGGCAAAACACTGGTAAAAGTTAAAGAGGGCAAGCCGGTCGAAGCTAAGCGTTTTGATGCAGAAAAAAAGCGAATGTATGTTGCAAATCAGTCTAGTCGTCCTTTTTTTAAAGATGCTATTAAGGGTGATAATAAAGTTGTAATGTCAAATTTTGAACTTGGGCAGGTCGTGCCAGGTGCAGATTTTTGCCCGGCGATGGTTCGTTACTCAGTGCCGATAAAAGATGAACTTGAACAGATCGAAGGTGTATTAATTGTTAATATGTGGGGGCAACGCGTTGACTCAACGATGGAAGCCGCGCTCGCTGGTCATCCAGGTAGTGCCTATATTGTAGAGGTGAGTGAAGACCCTCAGAGAGATGGTATTTATTTGTATCATAAGGATACCAGTAAGCGTTTTGCAAACCAGGTGGGTAGCCAACATCGTTTATCAACAGAATTTACCCCTCAAGAATGGCTGTTAGTACGTAATTCAAAGAGTTATGGATCACTCTATAAAGACGATGGCAGAATGTTTTTTTATCGTAATGTGTTTCCTTATCCGAATAAAGACACCCGTTGGCTTATTGTTATTGAGGTTGCAACCGATTTTGTACTGGCTCCTATTAAAAATATGCGTAATTCGATCTGGACTTTGCTGATTTTTTTACTGGGTGTCAGTTTAGTTGTCGCGGTATGGGCTGCGTTTCAGCTGGCGAAGCCAGTCCATATGCTCGCGAGTATTATCACCCGTTATGCTGATGGCGAGCATGCCGTTCGCTGTGACGCGAATGCCAAAGATGAAATAGGCTTTGCTGGTCGAGCCTTTAATTACCTGGTTACGTGTCTGGAAAAAGCCGAGGATGAGCGAGACAAAGCAGAGCGAGCTGTTTGTCAATCCGAGCGTTTGGCATCGATAGGCCAGTTAGCGGCTGGTATTGGACATGAAATTAATAATCCACTAATGAATATTAGTTCTCTTGCCCGTCTGGTTGAAGATGAAATTCAGGTAGAAAATCAGCAAGCAGTGAGTGATATGCAATTATTGCAAAAAGAAGTAAAACGTTGTGCCAATATTGTTCAGGGTATTTTAAATTTCGCAAAAGAAAATGAGCCGCAATTTAAAGAGTTTGATATGAGTGAATTACTAAACGAAACGTTATCGTTACTGCATCACCGTATTGAAACAGCTCAGATCCATATGGTAACCCAGGTACAGTCACCATTAATGATGATGGGTGATCCTAATATGTTACAGCAGGTGCTTGTTAATATTATCCTCAATGCTATTCAAGCTTCCCCTGAAGGCAGCAATATTTTTGCTTCTGCTTATATTGCAAATAAATTTGTACATATCGAGATTCTGGATAATGGCAAGGGGATTGACAATAATAATGTTTCAAAAGTATTTGATCCCTTCTTTACAACCAAGCAGGAAGGCGAAGGCACTGGCCTGGGTTTGTCTGTAAGTTATGGAATTGTAAAACGCCATGGTGGTACGATTAATATTGAAAAAGTCATTCCTTGTGGGGTTAAAGTGAGTATCGTGCTACCGGTTAAGGCTGTGAGTTGTAATGAAAAATCTCCATCATTTAATAGTAAGAATAAGACTGTCAATGCAGTAGATTTAGAAGACTCTAGTGAGGTAAATCATGTCAAATAAACCCTTAAGAATTATGTTTGTTGATGACGACGTTATCACTGGTAAAGTAATGAAACGTAATTGTGATAATGCAGCTTATGCTTGCCAGATATTTACCGATGCCGAAGCATGTTTGAATAAATTTTCACAGGTTGGGGCAGATATTGTTATTACCGATTTACGTATGCCAGGTATGAATGGCTTTACTTTACTAAGTGAGCTAAGGCAAATCGATATTGATATTCCTGTGTTGGTTATGACTGGTTATTCTTCCGTTGAAAATGCTGTGGAAGCAATGAAACGTGGAGCAAGTGATTTTATTAAAAAGCCATTTGACTTTAACGAGTTGCAAATAATGATCGAGCGAACATTCAAAGCGGTTCAAATTAGTAATGAGAATAAATTATTAAAACGGCAATTAGGTTCCAAGCGTAATCGCTTTGGTTTAATTGGTGATACACCGGCAATGAAACTATTATTTGATACCATTGATAAACTTGCCGAAGTTGACTGTAGCGCGCTTATCCTAGGAGAGCCTGGTACTGGTAAAGAGCTTGTTGCCTGTGCATTACATGAACAGAGTCCGCGCAAAAGCAAACCGTTTATTAGCGTTGATTGTGGCCGGGTTAATGAAACTGTCTTTCAACGTGAAATGTTTGGCCATGTTCAGCATGGCGTCAACGATGCAACCTTAAACATGAAAGGGCTAATTGAACAGGCAAATGGCGGGACATTATTTTTAGATGAAATAAGTAATATTTCAGATAACATGCAAGTGAAATTATTGCGCTCACTGGATGAAAAATATATTCATCGAGTGGGCAGTAGTAATAAAATTAATGTTGACGTAAGGCTTATTGCTGCAAGTAATTATGAAATGGATGAGCTTTTACAGGAGGGTAAGTTAAGGACAGATTTCTATAATCAGTTGAGCGTTGTTTCTGTTACTGTTCCATCTCTGGATGAGCGTCGTGAAGACATTCCCAGCTTGGTTGAGGCTTTTGTAAACGAATTTTCTGAACGCTATAACAGGAAAGTGCAGGGTTTTGATAGTGTATCCTTAAACCGTATCTGCAATGCGACCTGGATAGGTAATGTCAGGGAGCTTCGTAATGCGGTTGAGCGAAGTATTATTTTAGCTGATGGGCCAATTTTGAATTGGCACAATGATAGGCAGGTTGATGACACGAAAGGAATTCTACAGTTTTCTAATGAAGAATTTGTTTCTCTGGTTGAGCTGGAAGAAGAATATATCAGCCATGTTTTGAGCTGTTTTCAGGGCAAGAAAACCAAGGCTGCAAAAGTTCTTGGGATAGATAAAACAACTCTGTGGCGGAAGCTGCGGCGCTATGAAAATACGGATGAGCTTAGTTGAATTAGAATTTGCTGATAATCTAAAATATGCAATTTGCAGTATTTTAAATGTTATCATCAAAAGGGTTTTAAACTATTTATGACTACTGTATAAATATTGATAAATTAATGGACAGATATTGTTTACTTCATGGATAGATTTTTTTTGTAATTACCGTGTTAGCAATAACACAAATTAAATATAGGTTTTTGAAACCTGAGAGGAGAAATAAATGAAATTATCAATCACTAAAGCACTGGTACTGGCATCAGCATTAATCGGTTTAACTGTCTCTGCTGTTCAAGCGGGTACAGCTAAGAATGGCTATGACAAACAAAAAGTTGTTTATCATCTTAATAATATTCATTCTGCAACTGGTGCATTACGTAACGTTAAAAATCACTTAAACGCTGTTGGCGACAAAAACCTTGATATTATTGTTGTTACTCACAGTAGTGGTGCTTTCGCATTAGTTGAAGGTTCTATGGGCAAGAAAAACAAAAAAGGTAAAGTTTATAACTTTACTGATACTGTTGCTGGCCTTGCTAACCGTGGTGTTAAGTTTCAAATTTGTGCAAACACTATTCGTGGTAAAAAAATCAATAAAAACAAAATCAATGAAAATGCAGAAATTATCCCTTCTGGCGTAGCCCAAATTGCTCATCTTGAGCAACGTGGTTACAATTATATTAAACCTTAATATCAGGTTTTTTGTTGTAAATAAAATGGGTGCCTCGGCACCCATTTTTTTATGCCCTAAATAATTTCAGGGCAAAAAAAAATGCCACTCATTAATTTGAGTGGCATTTTGTATGTGTAGAATGGAGTTAAAGATTAACCAATTTTAATCTCTTTAGCGCCACTTCCACCAGTATTGGAAACCCATGATATTTTCAATGCATCTCCTTTTTTAGCCTCATTGAATCTGAATGAAACAAATGGATTTTTTGATACTCCAGCACCCCAGAAGCAGGTTAAAACGAGTTTGCCGTTATGTTCACATTTAACTTCTGTAATGTAGTTTGCAGGAATCTTTTTGCCAGATGCTTTATCTTTACGCAAACCGGTTTCCATTGGGTGAAAAATAATTGCTTTTACAGTGGCTTTTCCGCCGTCTGTCCAGGCGCGAATCTTCATTTTTTTCTTAGCCATAATATATTCCTCTAAATTTGTTAGCTATTTCGTGAGCTGGTTATTAACCGCCACAACCACCGAGTGTTACTTTTACGGCTTTTTTCGCTTTATACAGCTTGCCACCGGCTTTAATGTAGGCAATAACGTCAGACGTTTTCGCCATTTTTAGCCGTGTCGTTACAAAACCATCGGTATTCGAAGCAATGGCATAACTTGCTGATAGAGGGAATGTATTTACAGGAACAAATAAAGTTATGGATTCTGTATTTGGGATTTTAGATTTAACGGTAACCGAGACAACGGCACCATTTTCAGCAATATCAGGTGCCTCAACGGTAATATCTTTACTGTCAATGGCAGTCGCAGTGCCGATAATTTCTTTCATTGCCTCATTCAATTTTTTAGATTGAAATGCTTTTGCTGGCCATGCAGCTAAAACAGTGCTTGGCACTAATATGCCTGCACTGGCGGCAACGGCGATAGTCCCTGCAGCCATCGAGGCTGACAAAAAGGTTCGGCGTTGTGTATTCATAAACTCTACTCCTTAAATACGGATAGTACTTTTGTTGGTTAATTATATTTATTTGATAGTATACTTTAACATATCGGTTTAAAAACGCAGTTCTTTAGTACAGAAGGGGTTGTATGTGGTGTTTTTATTTGCAAATTGCATTCTTTGTTGTTGATATCTGAAGTTGTAAGTCCGGCATTTCTTTGTAAATGTTCATTAATATACAAATAAATACAAAATATCGCGAATAAGACTTGTCAATTTTTCGACACATCGCTACAATGCGCTTCCTCTGATGCGGGGTGGAGCAGCCTGGTAGCTCGTCGGGCTCATAACCCGAAGGTCG
>CAZDEC010000054.1:0-21608 GCA_964504295.1 uncultured Thioalkalispiraceae bacterium | reverse complement strand
CGCTCAAGCTTGCGCCGTAGTCCGACGAGGTAGGCGCGCAGTTCTTTCTGGTCATAAGGATTGCATTCGGCAATGGCTTTATTGAGTTGTTTTAAGTCCATAAATCACCTATTTTGTGTTATAATTTAACAAGTTACGTTCTTTTACAATTTGCTGTTCAAACCCTCTCTAGTCGCAAATGTTTATATCCAGCCACCTTACCAATTGCATAACGATGACATATCACGCTATTAGACCGACTCAGGTAGTTATGTGAATGTCCAATAACGACTGTAAGCCAGCCGCAAAGCATGTTTCCAGCGTATACATTGAATTTAATCATTTCATTCCCTCTCTGTTTATTAACCATAACTAAACAATAGCACAACCGCACAAAGTATCAAGCAATAATACAGATAAATACAAACTAATTAACTAAGCGCAATAAAATCATATAGTTGCAACCAAAGAAAAATAGCGTAAAATAGTGGATAAACTCGAAAACATCAGGATACTGCATAATGACAGCAGGAAGACCAAAAATAAAACTCGATTATGATCAGATTGAAAAACTATCATCATTGCAGTGTACACAGGAAGAGATCGCATCATATCTAGGCTGTAGCGTCGATACCCTTCAAAGAGATGATAAATTTTGCGGCATCTATAAAGACGGAATGAATAAAGGCCGGATGTCATTAAGGCGCAAGCAGTGGAAGGCACTGGACGATGGCAACTACACAATGCTGATATGGCTAGGCAAGCAGTACCTCGGACAGCGTGAGCCACGCAACGAACAAGCAACTGACAGCATCGACTCAATAGCAAAATCACTAGCAGAGCTAATCGACAGCAAACAAGAATGAGCGCATTATCAAAATGTGATGCTCGGTGGTATCCGCTCAAAGAGCATCCCGTACAGCGCGATCTAATGAATGCGGTTAGAGACGGGATTAGATTTCCATTAGCCTGCGCTGGAAGACGTTCGGGAAAAACAGAACGGTTTAAACGCTTTGTAACAAAGCAGGCCGCAGCAAACAGTGGTGAACTGTACTTTGCAGCGGCACCAACATATTCACAGGCAAAAAAGATATTCTGGGATGATCTAAAAAAGCTCACCTATTCACCCGCTCACCCAAAGCGCCCATCTGAGACAGAGCTTAAAATATACCTACCGAACAGCTCTGAAATACACGTTATTGGACTAGATAAGCCTGAACGTTTTGAAGGTGTTAACTGGACAGGTGGCGGGATTGACGAGATTGCAGACCTAAAGCCGAAAGCCATCGTTGAGAATGTAATGCCTGCATTGGACACTGAGAACCCATCACGGCCAGGCTATCATGCGTGGTGCTGGATGTTCGGCGTACCTGATGGGCTAGGCGCTTATTACGATATGTGTATGGACGCTGAATCAGGTAAAACGCCAGATGCGAAGTTATACCACTGGAAATCTGCTGATATATTATCACCGGAGATAATCGAAGCCGCTAAACGCCGGATGAGCGCCCGCCAGTTTAGGCAGGAATACGAGGCATCATTTGAAACAGCAGAAGGCAAGATATACAACGACTACTCAACAGAAAACCATACGGATAGAGAAATACAGCCGCATGAGCAGCTAATGTGGATGCACGATCAGAACTTTACGCCGCTGTCATCTGCTGTTGGTGTTCGTGATAGTGATACGCTTTATCTGCTTGATGAGATAGTCTTGACTAGTGCGGTATCAAGACAGTCAGCGGTTGAATTTGTCGATAAGTACAAAGATCATCAAAATAAAAACGTACTAATTTACGGCGATCCAGCTGGACGGGCAGGCGAAAAACACGGGCATCCATCGGATTACACTGAAATAGAGGACGTGCTAAAGGCAAACGGATGGCGATTTGAAAGACGTGTAGACAGATCACATCCGGCTATCAAAGACAGGCAGAACGCTGTACGTGCTAAAATATGCAACGCAGCAGGCGAACGGTCTTTATACGTTAATCCGCAGAAAGCCGAATGGTGTAATAAAGGACTGGCAACGGTACAGCTAAAAGAGGGTTCATCGTTTCAGGAAGACCAGCGCAATGATTACCAGCACATAACCACGGCAATCGGTTATTGTATAGCGCGTGAATGGGCGATAGACTCACAAATACTAATAACCGGCATTGGCAGCGCGAGATAGAGGCACAAACATGGCAATTGATTACCAACACAAAGAATACTCAGACAATATCGATAAGTGGGAGATGATTGACAACGTCATAGACGGTGAAGATGTTGAGCAGTATTTAATCCCGCTCAATGAGCATGATTTATCCGATGAGAATAAAGCACGTAATGCAGCATATAAAAAGCGTGCTGTCTTTTATCAGATAGCCGGTAGAACTGCTGAAGGTCTTAATTCTTTGCTGTATTCAGAGCCACCTGTTTTAACCGTACCTCCAGCGTTGGAATATGTTGCTGAAAATGTAGACGGATCAGGCGTATCTATATATCAACAATCTCAAGACTTAGGGCTGGATATCATTGGCAAAGCGCGTGGCGCTCTGTTTACGACATATCCAAAAGTCAATGGCCCGCTATCTAAAGCAGACATGCAGACGGGTGAATTTTTCGCAACTATCCACGAGATAGAGACTGAACAGATTATTAACTGGCGAACTGAAGCGGTCGGCTCACAGATCAGGTTATCGCTAGTCGTATTTGAAGAAGAAGTGGAAGTCGTGCAGGCTGATGGCGACAAGGTCGAATCTGTTAAACAACTGCGTGAGTTATATTTGGAGTCAGGTGTATTCTTTGAGCGCAAGTGGCAGAAAAACAAGGAAGATGAATGGATAGTCATCGATGAAAGTATGCCGACCGATGGCGCTGGTAATCCGTGGGATGTAATACCGTTTACCTTTGTCGGCGCAATGTCAAATTCAACCGATGTTGACAACTCTATGATGCTTGGACTTGCTAAACTAAACCTTGCTCACTATCGCAATAGTGCTGATTATGAGGACTCTGTGTGGTTTGCCGGTCAAGCGCAGCCGTGGATGTCAGGCGTAACTCAAACACACGTTGATCTGATGAAGAAGAACGAGATGTATGTCGGCAGCCGTACTCTGTTGGGCGTTCCATCAGGTGAATCATTTGGCTTTGCATCAGCAGAGCCGAACCCAATGGTAAGGCAGGCAATGATCGATAAGCTTGAGGGCATGATAGGCTTAGGAGCGCGATACATTCAGCCAGGTGGTGTGGCATTAACTGCATCACAGTCAAACAACGACAAAGCCGTCCAGCACTCAGCATTGTCCATCATCTCAGGTAATATTGGATCAGCTTATACGCAGGCGCTTAAATGGGCAGCCCGGTATATGAGCGCACCAGATGATAATATCGTGTTTCAGCCAAAATCAGACTTTATACAGAATGATGCAACTGCTCAAGATATACAGGCGATAATTGCAGGCTATGTGCAGGGCGCAATACCTTTGTCTGATTATTTTAACTGGCTAAAGGATCATAATATTGTCGATAGTGAAAAGACGATAGAAGCATTTAGCGCAGAGGTTGGCACGGCATCAATGCCTGATCTTGGCGCATAATGCAAGAATCACTGCTAACAATTGGAACTCGGCACCAAAGCCATTTCGAACGGCTCAAAAGTCACGAGGTTAGCAAGTTCGATCCGTTTATTAAGCGGCTCGACAAAGATATCAGGGAGGTGCTTACAAAGCAGGGTGATAACGTCACACGCAAAGCACTAGAAGCACAGATAAAACAGATCGAGGCCGGAATGACAGGAACGCTTGAAGATTATCGCAAGGTCTGGGCTGACAGCACAAAGGAGATTGCGATTAACGAAGCTGCATTCGAGCGAAAAACGCTTGAGAACGTGGTCGATGGTGTTAATTTTAAACTACCCTCTGATACTCAAATAATGGCAGCGGTTAATGCAGCGCCTATATCTGCGTCTGGCGGAAAGGTACTCAGCGAGGTGTATAAAGACTTTAGCAAGGCCGAAACTAGGCGTATCGGCAATGTCATCAGGTTAGGCTACGCAGAGGGACAGACCACACCACAGATAATCAAGCGAGTGCGCGGTACATCAGCAGCCCAGTTTCGCGATGGTACACTGGCACAGGTTAAGCGAAAGCAGGAGATGATGGTACGCACAACGCTAACTCATACAGCTAATCAAGCACGCGCAGAGGTTATGCGCGCAAATAGCAAGGCGATTGACGGATATGTTTGGACGGCAACATTGGATAGTCGAACTGGAACGGCAGATGCCGCACTTGATGGAAAGTTCTTTAAAGATGGCAACGGCCCGTTACCACCGCTTCACATGAATTGTGTTTTAGGTGACGCCCGCGTAACGTCCGCTACTGGGATTTCTGTCGCGTCTAAACGGATATATAAAGGCGAAGTTGTCACCATTGAGACGGTTTCCGGTAACGTAGTCACCCTCACGCCAAATCATCCTGTACTCACCACGACAGGCTGGGTTGACGCTAAGCTCCTGAACGTGGGCGATAAGTGCATCACGCAGGCGCGGTGTAAGGGGATTAGAGTCGGTAATAGTAACAATCACCGCAGCTTTATAATGTTTAAGGATCTCTTTGAAACGCTTAGGCGAGACTCGCGCATGATAGCCGTAAAAGTGCCAGTGTCCTCCCCAGACTTCCACGGGGATGCCGGAGATAACGAAGTCGCAGAGATATTGATTGCACGCAACTTGCTGCCTATATTCAATACAGGACTTATCGAGCATCTTGGCAAGTTTCGTTTCGATAGTGGAGACACGAGGGGAGGAGATCTTCCCCTCCAGAGCTTTAGCACGTTTTATCAGGGTTTCCAAAGATGGAGCGCTGCCGCGCACAGCGTCGTGCGCGGCCTTAGTAAGTTTATAAATTTCATCCGGCGTAGCATGGTCCATGCGCGCTTGTTGTTGCTCGCTTCTATTTCTTGGCTTAATGCCATTTTCTATAAGAACACGATTAATAGTGGAACGTGCAAAACCAATTTTTTGGGCAATGCCTCCGACTCCGATACCTTTATTATAAAGGGGCAGAATATCGTTAATGCTGATGCTGTTATTGCGTCGCGGCGTGGAATTGATAGGAATCCCTCTACTAACAATAATTCGTCTGATTACTCTGAAACTGACACCGATGTCCCTGCTTATTTTTTTCAGGGTGATTCCGCTACGGTAGTCGCTGACGATATTGTCAATGTCAGTATTAGAAAACTTGATTTGCCTTGCCATATTTATAACCTCCAAACTTTAGACCATACTTATGCGGTAAATGGCATTATAACACATAACTGTCGTTGCAGCACAGTGGCCCACCTCAAAGAATCATTACAGTTCCTTTCTAAAGGCCGCACCCGTGCTGCACGTGATGTGAAGATGAAGGACGGCAAGTTGATGAAAGGTAAATCGATCAAAGTCAAGAATCAAACATATTATAGCTGGATGAAAACACAGCCAGCATCAGTGCAGGATAGTATAATAGGCAAGTCACGTGGCCAGCTATTACGTAACGGCGGGCTGACATCAGACAGATTTGCAGAGTTGCAGATTGGAAAAAACTTTGAGCCGTTAACGCTTGAGCAGATGAAGAAACTTGATCCGGTCGCATTTACTAAAGCCGGGCTTTAAACAGGGGAAAAAAATGGCAGATAAAACAGAAGAAAAACCAACAGTAACACCTGAACAGGTCGCTGCGTTGCAGTCGAGCATTGAAAAGCTTGAGCAGAAAAACCGTGAACTGATACAGTCACAAAAGGCTGAGAAAGCCAAAGCCGACGATGCAGCAACAGCAGCAGCAAAGACAGCAGAAGAAGCGGCGAAAAAATCAGGTGACATTGAAGCTCTTGAGGCGTCGTGGAAAGCAAAGCTAGAGGCTGAAAATGCTAAACGTGATAGCTCGCTGACTGACTACCAGACAATGATTAAGCGTATGACGGTTGGCACAGAGGCTCAGAAGATGGCTTCAGAGCTTGCCCTGCCTGGAAGCGCCGAGGCATTACTGCCGCACATCGAGCGCCGGTTATCGGTCGAAGTCGCAGATGGTAGCCCTATCATTCGTGTCGTAGGTAGTGATGGCAAACCGTCTGCCCTGTCATTGCAAGATTTAAAAGCTGAGATTGAAGGCAATACAGCGTTCGCACCTTTGCTTGTTGGTTCAAAGGCATCAGGTTCTGGCGGTGCCGGTAAGAAGGGCGACGGCGGCAAAGGCAAGACGATCACACGGGCGCAGTTTGATGCGCTGGATGCTGTTGAACGGATGGCGTTTTTTAAAGACGCGGGTAAAGTCGTTGATGCGTAACGTGATATAATCGGGATACGGGGCGCTACTAACGCCACGCCCCTATCAATAACAGTATAATAGGTACTGCAATGAATACAGGTATTCTACAGCAATTCGATTACTCACTTAAGCCTAATAAAATTAGCTTATCAGCAAGGAAACCGGTTTACGGTGTTGGAATTAATGACGCTGATTATAAAATAAGGCAAGAAATTAACGAAAAAAACATTTTATGTCAATTCTACAAAACATGGAAAGGGATGATTCAACGTTGCTATGACCATAACTCCCAAGTCAAACAGCCAACTTATATAGGCTGTACTGTCTGCAATGAATGGTTGAAATTCAGTAATTTTAAGCGATGGATGGAAAAACAAGACTGGCAAGGCAAAGAAATAGACAAGGATATTTTAGTATGTGGGAATAAAGTGTATTCGCCAAATAATTGTATGTTTGTACCAAAAAAAATAAACGGTATGTTGATTGATAGAGGCGCTGCGCGCGGAAAATACCCACAGGGAGTTTTTTGGAAGAAAGACCATAATAAATTCACGGCTACATTAAGTTGCTACGGGAAAAATAGGCATCTTGGTTATTACGACACTATTCGAGAAGCACAAATAGCATACTGGAAAGCAAAGATAGATCACATAATCGACGTAGCAAACAAACAAAACGAAACACTAAGAATGGCTTTGTTAAACTGGATAGTTCAGAAGGTTCCAGAATTAGAGAAAATATAATTACTTGACGCGCTATATGTAGTTACTATAATAAGCCTTAGAAATATCGCATTATTGATCAACGACCTGTAATGCCTTAGAAGCCACGCTTCCATATATTCTTTATATTGGAGGCGCACGTCTCCTTAAACTCATTTAGGAGACATTCAAATGTCTGAAAATACAATTACGGCACTACTGCCGGACATTTACGAATCACTTGATGTTGTCAGCCGTGAGATCACTGGTATGATCCCAGCGGTTACACTATCTGCAAGCGCATCAACTGCTACACTTAATCAAAACATCGTCGTTGACGTTGAGCCAGACGCGCCAGCAGGTACGACCATCAGCCCTGCCATGTCTGTACCAGAACCAACTGGCGAAGTATCCGGTTCGACCACTATCACTATTTCAAATTCTAAGGCTTATGAATTCGGCTTTAACGGTGAAGATCAGAAAGGCTTAAACACCGGCCCCGGCTACATGGGTGTGCGTGCTCAGAAAATCGCACAACGTATCCGCCGTCTGGTAAATGATGTCGAATCCGATTTGTGTGGCTTGCATATCAATGCATCACGCGCTTACGGTACTGCTGGGACAACTCCATTTAGTGCCGCTGGTGATTTTACAGATGCGTCATTTGCTAAGAAAATCCTAGTTGATAACGGCGCGCCTGAGTTCGACAATCACATCGTGATGAATACCACGGCAGGTGCGACGATTCAGGGCAAGCAAGCACAGGCTAATATTACAGGTACTGACTCGCTGCAACGTCAAGGCATTTTACTGCCTCTGGCTGGTATGGACTTGCGCCAGTCTGCACAGGTTAATACCTCGACGGCAGGCACTGGTACAAGCTATCTGTCTAACAACGCAGGTGGTTATGCTATTGGTGATACATCAGTCGCTATCGATACTGGTTCTGGTACTGTTGTTGCTGGCGATGTTGTTACGTTCGCTGGTGATACAAATAAGTACGTTGTCGCAACAGGCGTTACCGCTCCCGGTACTATCGTGTTACAAGAGCCGGGACTACGCGCCGCACTTGCTAACAACGTTGCGATGACTATCGTAGCCGCCGCCGCTCGCAATATGGTATTTAACCGTTCTGCGATTGTACTAGCGACCCGCGCACCTGCTCGACCTGCTGAGGGTGATTTAGCGTCCGATGTGCAGCTTGTCACTGATCCACGTTCCGGGCTGACTTTCGAGTTTGCGATGTACAAGGGCTACCGTAAAGTGCGATACGAAATCGCGCTTGCATGGGGTCAGAAAGTGATCGCACCACGTCACACAGCACTATTACTTGGATAATGTGCTTAACCGTGAGGGATTGGCAACAGTCTCTCACATTAAGCATATTAAACTGAGGTGACATATGACCGTATATGATAAAGATGGCAAGCCGGTAAAGTGCAGCGATGTAGACGGCAAGATTTTGATTAAGTCAGGACGCTTTACGGCTGGCGATAAAAAACCGGCTGATAAACTAAAGGCTAAGTAATGGGAATTGTGGTTGAAGATGGGTCTATTGTCGCGAACTCAAATTCGTACATTTCACGCGCTGACTATATCGCATACGCTGCGAGTATTGGCGTTACGATTGCCGATGCCGTAGCAGCCGATGAGGAACTAATCAAAGCCGCATCATTCATCGATCAGCACGAGCCAAACCTACAGGGTACACGCACCAATCGTGATAATCCGATGGCGTTCCCACGCTGGCGGGTACTGGTTAATGGGTGGTCGTGGAATAGCGACGAAATACCACGGCAAGTTATTTTAGCGCAACAAGCTTATGCGCTTGATGTGCACAACGGTGTTGATCTGTGGAATAAAGCCGCTAACCCGAATCTGATCGCAAGTGAGAAAGAAGTGTCTGGCGCGGTGTCGATTAAATACGCAATATCAGGCAACGATCAGAAAATGACGAACACATCAACAGGTGACGCTTTGCTTGCAACGTTATTAAAACGATCAGGCTTGTACTCTGTTGAGTTGGTGCGTGCATGAATTTTTATGAGGACATGGCGGCTACAGCTCTGTCGTTGTTGGCAGAGTTCGGCAAGTCGATAACGCTAACACGGACAACTGGCGCGAGTTATGACCCTGTAACGGGCGTTACAGTACCCGGTACTGATGCCAGTGTGACGACCACGGGACTGATTAAGCCATACCCAGATAATTTAATCAATGGCACGCGGATAATGACCGGCGATAAAGAGTTAGTGCTGAGTAATGAGCAGACACCGACAATGGATGACAAGCCAGTCATCGACGGAAAAAGCTGGTCCGTCATTGGCATTAAAACCATCAAGCCGGATGATGCTACTCCGGTGGTCTATTTTTGTCAGGTTAGGCTATGAGTTGGGCGGCTGATTTAAAGATGCTTGCAGCGAAAGGCGTTGATGATTTAGAGACATTGGCGCAGGGCGTAAAGATTGAAATATTCTCAGGCGTTGTAATGGATACAAGGGTTGATACAGGACGGCTTCGTGGTAACTGGAATATACAGGAATCCACACCAGATTTATCGACCAGTGAATCTATTGATAAGTCTGGAGATAAAGGTCTTAAAAAAGCAGCTAAAGCAACACCAGACGGGTTGACGTATTTTACAAACAACTTGCCTTATGCAAAAGTTTATGAAGACGAGGACGCGATGGTTGCGCTTAATGTTGCAAGGGTAGAAAGAAACGTGAAAGAGCAAGCAAGGAAGCTACGCAGGTGAGTAGCTTAAACATCGATCAAGCATTCACTGAAACGATGCTAACAGGTGGCCTTGCGATTGACTTAGTGCACGAGAACGGCGCGTATTCAACATGGGTAACATCATATACATCGACACCCGGAGTTTATACGCCGACACCTGGCAGAGAGTTTGCAGAATTAAAAGTATTCCCAGCAGGTAAGTCAGCCTTTACTTTGGCCGACACTGATGAGGATATAGGGATATTTCAGATCATATTGAAGTATCCAGCAGATGCCGGAGCGTTTGATGTTAAGACGAAAGCTGAGGCTGTTATAGCGTTATTCCCTATCGGCGGGGCAGTGACATATGGCGGGCAGAAAACATACATCGTATCGAATAACCGTGACGGTGGACGAAATGACGGGGGCTATTACCAAATAGTCATCAGAATAAACTATAGGGCATTTATAGCCCGATAATGAGGAAATAATCATGGCAGTTAGCACAATGAACGGTACAACCTTTGGAGTAAGTGCGGTACTCCCAGCAACTTTTGACGCAGCCGGATATGGGGCATTGACTTTTGTACTTGCTGGCGAAATCGTAGACGTTGGTGAGATTGCTAAAGCGTTTAATGAAATCACACATCAAGCAGTTGATAAGGACTACCCAACTAAATTAAAAGGCACGTACAATATCGGTAATCTGTCATTAACACTTGGCAAAGTTGATGCTGATGCGGGTCAGGTGATACTACAGACAGCCTTAGATGGTGCTGCGAGCGTGTCCTTTGAGCTTACACTGCCATCTGGTGCCACTGCTAACTTGACCGGCAAGGTTATGAAGGCGGGCATTGGTGCGATAAAGTCTGACGGCGTTGAGACTACCGTGGTTGACATTGCTGTCGATCCAGAAACATTATACGAGGCGTAAATCATGGATTTGAATGACTTTAATCTAACGGAGAAGGCCGAGCAGGGCGCTGATTTATATCTTGAGCATCCTGGCACCGGTGAGGCTTTGGAATCTGACGGGAAAAAATGGGCTATTCGCTTGGCGGGTACTGATTCAAAGCAGTATCGCAACAAGTCGCGGGCGCTACAAAACAAGCGATTAAATAAAGTTGCCAAAGGTCGAAAAGCTGATTTTGGCGGCACTGATTTAGAGTCCTGCGAGTTGTTGGCATCTTGCACGCTTGGATGGTCAGGGCTTGTTAAAGACGGTCAGCCGCTTGAGTTTAGTTATGATGCAGCCGTTGATTTATACATGACTCAGTTATGGATACGCGAGCAGGTTGATGTATTTGTTGGTGAGCGTACTAATTTTTTATAGCCCAGCTTGAGAAAGTTACACTAGCCATCAGGCACAGGGCATGGCTTTATTCATGCTACAAAACAGAAGGCGAAAGGGAAACACGCCTCACACGTATAAACCGGCTAGATGAGGAGATAGACTACCCATATACAGGAGAACTTGGGTACTTGCTCGACTATATGGCGGAGATGGGCTGGTCATGTAGCGATGGTGAATATATGCGACCGCTTACATGGGTAGAAATTGAATGCTGGGTTAAGTTGATGGGGCTGAATTTAACGCCATTTGAATACAACGCTTTGCACTTGCTCTCTGTTAATTATGCCGGTCAATATAATGCTGCAAATAATACGGTTTGCGACAATCCATACATGGAAATAAAGATCGAAAACGCTAAGAAGGTCGAGAATAAACTGATGTCATTGTTTAGCATGTTACGGGGTAAGAAATGAGTACCGATATTGTCGATATTGGCTTATCGGTAGACAGTCGCTCTGTTAATAAAGGCGCTGCCGCACTTGGCAATCTAGGCAAGAAAGCTGGTAAAACTGAGAAAGCAACTGACAAGCTAAATTCATCGCTTAAAAAGATAGCTGTAACCGTTGGCGCTGTCGCCCTTGCATATAAAGCTTTAAGCGCATCGTTTGATAGTTATAGAAAGTTCGGTGCTGCATTGTCTGATCTGTCTGCTATTACAGGTGCAACAGGTAAAGATTTAAAGTTTCTTTCTGAGTCCGCCAAAGAGCTTGGCATCGAAATGAACAAAACGGGTGATGACGTATTACGTGCTATGAAGTTGATGGCATCTGCAAAGCCTGAGCTATTAAAAAATACGCAAGCACTTAAGGACATGACAGAGCAAGCGTTGATCTTATCACAGGCCACTCGCGATGATTTAACCAGCAGTATTGAGTCTCTGGCAAGCGTGATGAACCAGTTTGGGCTTGATGCGTCAGAAGGCAGCAGGGTGATTAACGTCCTTGCAGCAGCCTCTAAGTTTGGATCGGTTGAGGTCGGGTTGTTGAGTGAATCAATGGTTAAGGTCGGCGGCCTATCGTCATCACTTGGTATATCGCTCGAAACCACAACAGCGTTAATTGAATTATTGGGTAAGAAATCAATCAAAGGAGCCAATGCTGGAACGCAGTTAAAAGGTGTTCTGATTTCTTTGACGACTAAAGCAAGGGATGAGTTTAATCCGACAATCGTCGGCATGTCTACAGCTTTGGATAATCTTGCAGAAGCAAATTTGTCAACAAGTGAAATGGCTGATTTATTTGGACGGGAAAATTTAAATGCAGCGATTGGTGTTATCGCGCTTCGCAGCGAACTTGACCCGCTAACACAATCAATAACAGGGACAAAAACCGCTATGGAGCAAGCGGCGATACAAACCGATAATCTTGATGGCGATGTTGAGCACCTTGGTGCCCAGTGGAGTTCAGCTGGTGAGTTGCTCGGCTCAAGGTTTGACCCTGCACTACGCGCAACAACACAGTTAATCGGTAATATCTCAAAGCCTGTTAAACAGGCTATACTCGAATTTACAGACCTCGGTAATGCTCTTGGCGCTTATGCAGCGATTGCTGCAAGTTTATTAAGCTTTGACTTAGACGGAGCAAAGCGAATTATTAGCTATAGAGAAGCCGAAAGAGCAGCGGTAGATGAAAAAATAGCGTCGATATGGGAAGAAAAGGAAGCGGTAGAAGCAAAAGCAGGGTCAGAAGCAACAGCTGCGGAAGCTGCGAAAGCAGCGGAAGAAGCAGCCGCAGCCGCGCTTTTAATAAAAGCAGAAGTAGCAGCAGCGGCGAAGTTAGAGGCTGACGCAGCAGCAGAAGAGGCAGCGCTGTTAGATGCTGAACGTAAACAGCAGGCTGAAGCTTTAGAGGACGCGCATCAAGCTAAGATGCTTGCGATTGCTGAAAGAATGCAAAGAAAAATAGTTAGCTTAGAGAAGTCTAAAAATACAGCGGTCAATAATCTGCGCACGCTTGAATATAACCACGGAATTGCCCTGCTACAAATGTTCGCCGGTAAGAGCAAAGCAATCGCTATATTATTGGTTGCGCTACAAACAGCAGCCTCTCTTAACGAAATCCAAAAAACAGCCGCCACAGCAGCCGTGCAGGTAGCAGCTTATACCTCTGCCGCAGCCATGCACGCAATGGCAACGCTTGGCCCATTTGCTGGACCACCTGCTGCCGCCGCTATAGAAGCAAAGGGAGCGGCTGAACTTAGCAAAATAGGCGTAAGCGCATCTATCGGCACAGGTCTTGTAATTGCTACCGGCGTTTTGAAAGCTGGTGCAATATTAAAAGGCGGGGGGAATGATGCACAAGCAACCTTTGCTGCTGATCCAGCAACGGGCTTACCTGTAAATACAAATAATTCGATTAGTCTTCAGCCAGAACCAACGCCACCACCAGAGCCACAGCAGCAAGTCAGCCTAAATCTCGGCGACGAAGACGAGCTGATTAGTGTAAGTTCAATGCGTAGGTTTATCGAGCGTGCACAGGAAGTTGCTGAAGACATGGGGCCTAACACTAAAATAGTGATCGCATAATGACGACTATTGCATATAGAAACATATTTGAAACAGGTACGGTAACGGTTGACAGCGAAGATGCCGATTATCCTAAAGAGAACGCTTATGACTGGCTGCCTTATCCTGGTGATGTGTGGAAGCCAGCGGCTAGTGGCACGCACTACATCACGGTTGATGCTGGCGCTGATGCAAGTGCGGATTATTTTGCCGTGCATGCGCATGATATTGATAGCGTTAAATTGCAGTACAGCAATGATAATTTTTCGACTGATGTTAATGATGTTGATATACCTGCACAGAACATGCTGAAATATTCGGAAGAGTTTGATAATGCTGCGTTTATTAAAGTTAATACTACTGTTTTTCCTAATGCTGCAACCGCTCCAGACGGCACGCTGACAGCAGATAAAATTATTTCAGATGGTACGATTGATCCATTTTTGTATCAAAATTACACAGTAGGCGTATTGGCATCACGCACGTTCACAGTATCTTTTTATGCGTGGACAGATGCAGGACAACCAACAGAGTCTAACCTTTTTATAATTGCAATATCAGGCAGCCCTTCTGAGAGTCCTAATAAAACTATAACGCTAACGACAACACCAACACTTTATGATTTTACATTTACGTTTGATGCGGCGCAGACAGCTACCCAAATAATGTCTCGGTTTGATTTGGTTCAAAATCCTACTGCTGGTGACTATGTATATTTATGGGGCGCTCAATTAACAGAAACGTCTAAAGTACAGCCATATATTAAAACAACAAGCGCCACATATCCTGCAATAGCGCCAGATGGTAGTAAATTAATTTATCGAGAGTTTACCAGCCTTGCCTCAAGATATTGGCGCTTTGAAGTTATTAAAGCCTCTGCACCGTCATCCGTTGGCGTTATCACCCTGGGTGAAAAACTAACCATACCAGAGTCTATGCGTGCAGGTTTTAGCCCGGCAAATCTTGCGCGCACCAACAAGTACTTAAACTCTACGTCTGATGAAGGTCAGTTTTTAGGTCGTCGGTTAATCAGTAACGGCTCATCGATGAATTTATCATTTAATATTCTAACGCCTGAATTTGCACGAAGTAGCTGGGATGTATTTATACAACATGCAGAAGTTAAACCGTTTTTCTTTGCATGGAATTACGACAGCTACCCGACAGAAGTCGCGTTTTGTTGGACAACTGGAAAAATAAAACCGCCGACCTATGGTAGTCAGACATACATGACCGCATCGTTAAAGGTTAAGGCGAACACCTAATGACTTTCGCGACTGAAAGAAAGCGTCTTGGAAGCACACCGATTACCGTTGTAGAGCTGGATATTGATTCGTGCTCGCTGACCTATGGCGTTGCGCCATGTACGGCCAGTGGTGCGGCTGGGTCAGAATGTTATAACACACGTAAAACGTGTCAGGACACACCGAACTACACTAAAACAACAAAGATATATCGATTTTGCCAGCCATTAAGCGGTCTTCCGGTCACAATCGACATGATTCCTACGTTAGTCGGCAATCCAACATTTGTACCGGGTAAAATAACACCGGGCAAAGGGCTTGGTTATCGCTCAAGCATTAGCATAAAGATCAAAGACATTCCGCACCATGATCGTGGTGTTGATAAATATGTCTCTAACAGAAGCTACACGCCTGAAGATCAAGGCACGTTCTGGGGGAAGTTCCTATCGCGTACGCCGTATTACGCAGGGCGTGTTATGCGGATACGTGCAGGTTATCTTACTGACCCGTGGGATTGGACGAATTTTCAGGATCATGTATTTGTTATCGACGATATAAAAGGCCCAGATAAAAGCGGCTATGTAACCATTACCGGCAAAGATGTTTTAACTCTGGCGAACGATAAAAAATCACAATGTCCTGTGGCATCTACGGGTAAATTGCTGGCTGATATTACAATCAGTGCAACATCGTTTAGTTTAACGCCTACGGGTATTGGTAACACTGAGTATCCAGCCAGCGGCACCCTGCGTATCGGTGCAGAAGAAATGACCTTTACCAGGTCTGCCGATGCTATAACAGTAACCGCTCGCAGCGTAAATGGCACAGAGGCTAAAAGCCATAAAGCTGATGATATTGTGCAGTTGTGCAAAGTTTTTACCGGCACAAATATTATCGATGTTATTGATGATTTGCTGAATAACTATGTCGATGGTTTTAACGCAGCTAGCTGGATACCCTACGATCAGGGCATAAGCGGCCCGGCAACTGGCGTAGACGATGAATGGGATGATGAAAAAGCGTTATATCTGTCGTCATCAAACGTTACGCGTACTATTTCAAAGCCGACTGGTATCAATAAATTGATCTCGGAATTAACCGAGCAGTTTTTATTTAATATATTCTGGCACCAGACAGATCAGGAGCTAAAGATACGCGCCATTGCACCACCAAAGGGAAATGCGGCTGTTACGCAGCTAAACGAAGCATCTAATATTCTGGAAAATTCTGTAAAGCTGGTTGTCGATGAAAAGCAGCGCGTTTCGCAGGTGTGGGTTTACTATTCAAAAATCAACAATGCAGAATCTGGCAATGCTGAAAATTATCATAATCTGTATGTCGATTCCGATTTAATCCGTGAAGGCGATGATCTTTACGGTTCGAAAAATGTTGAGATAATTTTTAGTGATTGGATAACAACCGAAGCACTTGCCGCACAGTTGGCTGGTCGGAGACTGGCGCGGTTTTTTGAATCGCCAAAAATAATTAACTACGCGGTTGATGCGAAAGATTCAACAGAAGTTCCGGGCGATTTGGTTGATGTGTCCACGCGATTTATACAGGACAATACAGGTGCAAATGAAGTAACGCGCTTTGAAGTATTGCAGGTTACAGAGAAACAGCAGGGCCACCGCTTCGAATATCAGGCTATGATTTCAGTGTATAATGGCTTATACGGATTTATAGGCCCGGACACATTGGGCGACTACAGCGCAGAAAGCGATGCAAACAGGCAGGCGTATGCTTTTATTGCTCCAGACAGCGGAGTCTTTGCTGATGACACTAACGCTTACAAGATAATATAAAATTATGCTTAAAATAATAGATGTTGAAATAGATTCTCGGGTAGTTATCCCGTGCCCTGCAATAGACTTTAGACCGCGCCGTGCTGCGAATGCTTGCCCGAATTGTGAGTATTTCAAAGGCGTTGGTTTGATGAGCGATGAACCTGATATTGGTTGGCATAAAAAATATGCTATCCGCTGTACTCATGTAATAGAACGCAGAACACAGTTAATACCAGAAGTTATTGAGGAATAAAAGTGGCTTGGACAAATATACCAAATAGTGATCTTGACCCTGAAAGCCCGATAACCACGTCGCTGGTGACAGCGTTGCGGGATAACCCGCCTGCGATTGCAGCAGGTGATGCGGGCGCGCCTAAGATACAGCTTGCGGCGATGGATACGGATTCTGTTGGTGCGGCGCAAATTAAGGCTGATGCTGTCGGTGCATCTGAAATAGCAGCTAACGCTGTCGGTGCATCTGAAATAGCCGCTGATGCCGTTGGTGTTTCTGAAATAGCTGCAACCGCAGTACACAGATCAGAGCTTTACACGGGGGTTGTTAGTCTTTCTGGTGGCTTAAGCTCGTTGACTACAACAGATGTTGTATTTGGTTATGCTTATGTTTTTTTCCCAATGCTCCACGCGCTAGATGGGGATAGCAATCGATCATCATTGATGGCAGATGATACTGATGGTGTTAACCCAGATTCGCCAAGGATTTCCATACAAAATACTTCTGGTTCTGTTGGCAGCTATGATATAGATTTTAGATACGTGAGGGCTTAAAAATGAAAACTTACTGTAAATTAATTGTAGATGATGTCACCGGTGAAGTTTTACATTGTGCTACAAGTTTGGAGCCGTTGCCAGTTGATATTGGTGTAAAAGCTGAAGCTAATCACACAGAAAGGCTAATAGTAATCGATAGTTTAAAATTCGAAAGAGCGAGAAATGTTATTAATTCCGTGATTAAAGCTCCCGTTGTTAATAAATCATCACTGCCAGCCATAAAAATGAAAGGGGCTAAAATGAGAGCAACTATTATTAAATAGCTTGCGCTTCATATGTTGCGTGAGGCACTTGTTGCTAAAATAAACTTACATAACAAACAGATCGAGGTAATAAAATGAACACAATAAGAACGGCGGCATACGATGCCAATGGCGAACCGATAACCATCGATGTACCTGTGTTAGATACTGGGGTTTCAAGCGATGGCAGTATTGTGGGGCTGGTCGGCATTAAAGAAGACTACAGCGTTAAGTCTGCTTATTTAGCCGATGGAAACGTAGCAGCTATCGCTGTTGCCGGAACACTTGCTATAGGCGATTTGACTCAATACGGTTTTCCGCTGGCTTCATTAGTTTTTACAAATGCCGGCGCTAACTCTGCCACTATCACCTGGGGGGTTTCTCAAGGAACGTTTTATTTTCAAATTGCAGGTACAACGCCAGATGTAGATTTAACCGGAACAAATCCTAATGGTGATGCTTTAACAGATGTGCCAATAGTTTCTTTAGGGGCACTAACACTGGCTACAGGTCAGACACTAGGTGCCGGTAACTTCTTTTTAGCGAAGGTTTAGCCATGTATAACAACCCTTTAGTTTTCCCTGCATACGGTCAGGACGTAGTAGGCTCAAATGGGCTTGTGATGGCAGCATCGTTTACATCATCCGGCGACATAGGGGGCGGAAATCTTGCGGGCGTTACTGGTGTGTTTAACGCGAACGGATATTTTCCAAACGTATTAAGCAGCATCACGTTTGACACTACCACTTTACCAGCACTGGCAAATATAGACACAACAGGCTTTACTTTATGTATGGAGATGTCAGCTGATTTATTCCGTGGCGACTTTACAACCGTAGTCGCTGGTATCGAGTATTATTTTAGGCTTATAGCAGGCACCGAGGCGTATATTATACATGTCGATGGAGCCGCTAGAGCAAGGTGCAGAGCATTAAATCATGCTGGCACAAGCTTAAACACTGATTATGATTTTGCAGGATTCGGCGCGTCAGGTGATATGCTACCCGTGCATTTTGTTGGCGGGAACGGCTATATGCGAATGTATGTAAATGGCTATATATGGCTTGATGCTGAGTGGAATCCAAGTTCGGGGACTTACCTCGTTTTAGGCGCTGGTACTCAAAATGGAACTTCACGCCCCGGTCTTGAATCAGGCTCGATCCGCAATGTAATGTTTTACAACAGAATAATGTCAGTGCCGAATATACCTATCGTTATAGCATTACTAGGTGATTCGCAAGGCAATCAAGGCACCTATCCAAACGTGGCCGGTAATGCAGAAATAGAAGCGGCGGCTGTAGACGGTGATGCTGAGGCGGGTTTTACCACAGGCAGCGCAACGCTTAAAGAAACAGCTCTTGCTCCCGCATTGCATGGCAGGTTAGCATTAACCAATAAAAACCCTAGTGCCAACAGAATACAGCATTGGTCTGTTGGCGGACTAGGCGTTATCCACTCAGGAGCCGCTACTGTTGCAGGGCTTTTGTCTGAGCGAGTTGCTCAAATGACATCCGCTTATCCTGCACCGGATATGATTATCCATTTCATTGGTACAAACGATCTAGCTGACGTATCAGCACTTCCTACTGCGCAAATAACAGACAACACATGGCGCAACGCTTTTCAGGTAGAGATTGATAATTTAAAAGCAAAAGGAGTTAGCAAGCAGGTTGTAATTAATATTCCGTCAAGAACAGATGCGACATATTTATCTATTTCAGATCGAGAGTATCGCCTCAATACAATGAATGCGCAGATGCTAGAGTTAACAGATGTGAATAAAGTTGTTGATTTATTTACTGATTTAGGTGGTCATAGCATCAGTAGCCAGTATTTATCTGACGGTGTACATCTTAGTGGTCAAGGCCATACAAAGCTTGTTAGCGATTTATTATTCCCGGCAGTTACAAGCCTTATCTAGCTATCTATAGTTTAAAAATAACTAGTAATTTGAGAATCTCATGAAAAAAATACTACTAACATTTTTACTTTTAATCTCATTCAGTGCGTTTACTGCTGAACCAGTTGATCCATTAAAAGAGCCTTTAAGCAATCTCAACTGTGCGTACCCAATAGCGCGTGAAAACGGTGATGTTTTAGACTGGGCAGTTGAAGGCGACACGATAAACTGGTACTACGGCTTTACATCTGGCGCTTATGAGTTCGGCCCGGTGAATACTACAGCCTGCCAGTGGGTAGTTGATAATAAATTGTTTGCAGGTAAAACAATCTATGCAACAGCAACAGCAACAGATAAGCAAATGCGGGTATCGGTTTATTCACCAGATGAATGGGTACATGAGGTGCTGCCAATAGTGCTGCCCCCAAAGCCACCAACGGTGATGCTGACGACTCCGGCAACATCGGGGCAAGTGGCTACGCCTTTACCCTAGGCGGGTTCATAGGCGGGTTGATGGCATTTTGGCGCAGAATAATTAGAAAGGTGAAATCATGGATAAATTAATGAGCAGAAAACTGGGTGTAACGCTATTTATACTCACCGCAACGACTGTACTTGCCGCTGTGAAGGCAATGACGCCAGAGGTTGCCGGTGTGTTCACTGGTGTTGGCGTGGCTTACAACGCTGCACAGGGCTATATAGACAGTAAGAGCAAATGATTCGGTTAACGCTACACCGAGTAGTTACCGGCGATCAAGGCACATTCGGAGTACTCCTTGTTGATGGCAGACCGTTTGCCTTAACCGTTGAGCGCCAGTGGCTTGATAATATGCGCGGCGTGTCGTGTATTCCGTCTGGCGAATATAATGTCATGCGTTGCGTGGCTTCTCCCGAATACGGATATAAGAACTCGCCACGGTTCGGAGATACGTTCAATATCGTAAATGTGCCGAATCGCAGTAAAATACTATTCCATAAAGGAAATATCGATGACGACAGCAGGGGATGTATTATCATCGGCGAACAATTTGGCACGCTACAGGGTGATACTGCTGTACTGTCAAGCCGTCAGGGATTTGCTGAATTTATGTCAATGCTGAAAGGTCAAAATGAATTTGAACTAACTATTAAAGACGGTTGGTGATAAATGAGTGATGCTAAAGAGATAGCCGAAGCAGTCGTTTCTGCTCTTGAAGAAAATAGAAACATTGATCACGATACTCACAACCGGCACCATGATTATATTAAGTTGAAAATTGAGCGCGAAATAAAACGCGTCGAGATTCTTGATCAAATAAAACTGCATTTAATGAAATATGGCGCTGCTGCACTTGTTTCTGTTGTATTTTTTGCCACATGGACTTATTTTAAAATATCTTTACACAGTTGATATTGTGAGCATCAAAGCGTTTTTTCTAATTTCAAGTATTACTGTAGCCGCCTGTACGCCAATGGATGCTTTAAAGGCTGTACTGCCATCGCCTAAAGGATTAGAGATCGACACAGAGATCGTAGTAGGCGATAAAAAGCAGGAAGTGGCAACGGGCGCAGTTGTTGGCAAGAAGCAGACAACAACAAACTCCGCGCAAACGATAAACCAGACGTACACAAAGATTTACAAGGGTCGAAGCATATCAGACATGATTTTAATGTCGATAATCTCCTTTCTTACCGGCTGGCTAGTTATGCCAAGTTCGCGCCAGATGATGCTAATGATTAAGCGTCGATTCAAAAAAACAAATTAATGGCTGGTACGCCTAAATCTAGGCAGTGACTTCCTGATATTCTTGGTCAATGTTGTAATCGACTGAACGCCCTGATTTTTACCATTGCAAATCACCGTGTAATTATCAATTCTGTCGCCTTCGAACAGCTCAAACACGGCTACTTCATTTGTCACGCTGCGCTCAACCGTGATTTTAATATAGTGATCGATGTCCTCACGTAGTGGCAAATCTGCCGAACGATCTATCCTGTTAAGCTCACGCGCAGCAACTCCAAGCCTTGATCGAAGCTTTAATGCCTTTTTATTTACTCTATAAGTCATTGATTAGTATATACAGACTTTGCGCAAGTCTAATACCACCTTGTTATGTGT
>CAZDEC010000053.1:0-21787 GCA_964504295.1 uncultured Thioalkalispiraceae bacterium | reverse complement strand
CTGGATTTTGAAACTGCCGCTAAAATTACCGGCTCACGTTTTGCTGTTATGACCGGCAACATTGCGCGACTACATCGCGCCTTAATTCAATTTATGTTAGATACCCACTCAAGCGAACACGGTTATATCGAAACCTATGTGCCTTACATTGTAAATAAAGAAAGCTTGCAAGGTACCGGGCAGTTACCCAAATTTGAAGAAGATTTATTTAAACTGCGTAGCGAAAATGATATTTATTTAATACCAACCGCCGAAGTACCGGTTACCAATATAGTCCGTGATACCATCATTGACGCAAACGATTTGCCTCGCAAATTTGTTTGTCATACACCGTGTTTTAGAAGTGAAGCGGGGGCCTATGGTCGTGATACCCGTGGCATGATCCGCCAGCATCAATTTGAAAAAATTGAAATGGTACAAATAGTCAAACCAACTGAATCGGATAAAACACTTGAAGAACTTACCAGTCATGCTGAAAAAATTCTCCAGCTGCTAGAGCTGCCTTACCGTGTAATGACATTGTGTGGTGGTGACACTGGCTTTTCTGCCGCAAAAACATACGACTTAGAAGTATGGTTACCCGCACAAGGTGCTTACCGCGAAATTTCTTCCTGCAGTAACTTTAAAGACTTCCAGGCACGTCGCCTAAAAGCACGTTGGCGTAATCCAGAAACAGGTAAACCAGAATTAGTGCATACAGTAAATGGTTCTGGCTTAGCAGTAGGGCGTACGTTAGTTGCAGTGCTGGAAAATTATCAACAACAAGATGGTAGTGTGGTAGTGCCTGAAGTATTAAAGCCTTATATGAATGGCGTGGAAGTGGTAACGCAAGCAAAGTAACTTTTGCTGCAGATTAAATTAGATTGCCACAGTCATTTTATTCCTTCGCAGTGCCCCGTTTTTATGTCATTGCGAGCGCAGCGCGGCAATCTTCTTCCTTAGCGCACACTCATAATCAAAAACGCAACAAACAATACAACAAACCCCAACGGGAACAAGTAACCCAACCAATCCTTCATCGTACCTTTGGGACTATGCTTGATAGCATGGCGCATACGCGGAAACATATAAACCAGCATCGCAACTAAAAATACCGCACTACCAATTTTTAACCAATCCATCTTAAAACCTCAAAAAAAACTAAAGCCTATATACGAGAAAGCCCCAGCAAAACTGAGGCTCCTCATTCAATTAAACAATGTGTTTAATTATTAGTCATCGCCTAAAACACCAAGCAATTGTAATAAAGCAGTAAACATATTAAGTAGAGAAAGGAATAAACCAGCCGCTGCCATAATATAATTAGTTTCGCCACCACGAATGATTGATGAGGTTTGGAATAAAATCATACCCGCCATAATCATAATAACCGCTGCGCTTACTGCTAGGCTTAACGCTGGAATCTGGAAGAAAATATTACCCAGAGAAGCCGCAATAACCACAAAAAAACCAACCATTAAAAAACCAGCCATAAAGCTAAAATCTTTTTTGGTTGTCAGGGCATAACCGGATAAACCTAAGAAAATAATACCGGTTCCGCCTAAGGCCGTCATCACAAGCTGTGGGCCATTAGACATAGCAAGGTAGTAGCTAAGCATTGGGCCTAGGCCATAACCGAGCATGCCGGTAATCAGGAACAAAACAGGGATGCCAGAAGCAGAATTAGCCGTACGAGGAAGCACAAACCAAAGCAGGCCAATAGCACCAAAAGTCGCTATCATTGCACCGCCTTGAGAAGCACCACTAGAAATACCGTAATAGGCCGTAATAGCGCTAAAAATAAGCGTCATCGACAATAAAAGGTAAGTATTTTTAAGTACTTTATTGGTTGCTAAAATCGAACTAGATGAACGAGTTACAGCAGATTGGGTTGGAAACATAGCTTTCTTCCTCAGAAATTAATAATGTAAAGTTAAGAACACACAATACCGAAATAGTTTCTAATATCAAGCCTTTATGTTGTAAATTTTTAAGTTTTACCACTAGCAAAATGCTCGTTGTTTGGGTATTATGCCGCACCTTGAGCATATGTAAGGGCAAACTTTGCACATTTCAAGCTCAAATTCGGAGAGGTGACTGAGCTGGCCGAAAGTACCGGTCTTGAAAACCGGCGATTGGAAACGATCCGTGGGTTCGAATCCCACCCTCTCCGCCATATATTGACCAGGATCCTTTAAGTATGAGGATCCTTTTTTTTGCCTCCAATGATCTGTAATTCCTGAAAATTTCCTATTCATTTCAATGAAATCTTGGCAGGATAGGCCTACCGGAGGGATTTTAAATGCCCCATCATTTACAACAATCAGGCGCAGATTTATCCACCGTACAGTTGGTGGAGTTGATGCCTGAGCCGGCACCCACCGACTACAAAGCCGCTACGATTATTGCGAATAACGAAGCGCAGCGGCATTTGGGGGAATTTATGTTGCTCTCGTGGTATGACCGGGATCGTGACTTTGAGTCGCCACAGCATTCAAGTGAGTGCCATCAGGACAGTGCTATTCCGGGCTATGTGGACTATGGGCTGTCGCATGGTGCTAAACTGATGGTTGATATTGATCATGCGCGTTTTATTTTTTTCTATCTGCCAATTAACTTTTGACGATAATGCCCTTTAATATTTCCAGCATGCTTAACCCTGCGGTTTATGACCATAAGGTTGAAAGTGTTACACTGATTGAAACCCATATTTCATGGGTTCTTCTAACGGGTAAGTTTGCCTATAAAATTAAAAAACCGGTAAATTTTGGCTTTCTCGATTTTTCTAGCTTAAAAAATAGAAAAATATTTTGCGAACAAGAGCTACAGTTAAATCAGCGCCTGGCCGCTTCCATTTACCTTGAGGTTGTTTCTATTACCGGCACTGCGGATAAACCACATATTTCACAAAAGGGCGAGGCCTTTGAATATGCGGTTAAGATGCAAGAATTTCCGCAATCATGCCAACTGGATCAAATGCTGGCAGCCGGTGAACTTAATCTTGAACATATGGATGCTTTTGCGCTTAAGGTTGCCGAATTTCATCAAGCGATTCCTGTTGCTAACAAAGCGATGGACTATGGAAGCCTTGATAGTATTGAGCAGCCGGTCGCGGATAATTTTTTACAAATCCATAATAAGCTAACAGACAATTCGTTTCACGCGGCTTTAAACAAACTTAAACTGTGGAGTGATACCGAGTTTTCAAAACTAACTTCAATTTTTACACAACGTAAACTCGATGGCTTTGTTCGTGAATGCCATGGTGATATGCATTTACGCAATCTGGTTTGGTTAGACAATAAACCCGTCGTGTTTGACTGTATTGAATTTAATCCGGCATTTCGCTGGATTGATGTAATAAGTGATATTGCCTTTTTGGTGATGGATTTACAGGACAGGAAACAATTACAATTTGCTAACCGTTTTTTAAATACTTACCTTGAAGTGACCGGCAATTACAACGGCCTGTCGGTACTTAAGTTTTATCTTTGCTATCGAGCAATGGTACGAGCAAAAGTCAATACCTTGCGCCTGAGCCAGGCATTAGAAAATAAAGATATTACAACAGAAGAAACCGACGCACTATTTTCAGAAATTAAAACTTATCTTGAGCTTGCAACTGAATACATACACGCAACATCCCCCCAACTGATTATTATGCGAGGCTTCTCTGCATCGGGTAAAAGCAGTGTTTCGCAAAAATTACTTGATACACTGGGTGCAATACGAATTCGTTCTGATGTTGAACGCAAAAGGCTCTTTAGTATTTCAACGGCAGATAAATCTGCTTCTGAAATTGATGCTGGAATTTATTCATCAAGGGCATCTCAGCAAACCTACGAGAAGCTTCTAGAACTTTCGGAAGTGATAATTAAAGCCGGATATAGCGTGATTGTTGATGCCGCATTTTTAAAGTATACACAACGAGAAACTTTTTCTGCGCTGGCAAATCGGTTATCGGTTCCGTTTAAAATTCTAAACGTAACCGCCACTGCCGAGGTATTGCGACAACGCATTGTTGCCAGAAAACAGGGTGTATCGGATGCCGATTTAACGGTTCTAGAACATCAACTTGCGAATACGCAAGCACTTAAAGAAAATGAGCTTAATTCTGTTATTTCTATTGATACGACAGGAGATTTAAATCTTAATAAAGTCCTTCAGCAACTTCGTTGTTAATTATTAATTAAAATTGTAACGCATTGTAACCGTTAGCTGCTGCGACATATTTTGTTACAAAAATACCATTCCCTGTCATACATGCGTTACAGGCAAATGCTTTACTTATAACTGTAAGACAAGTAAACATTTAAATGAAGGAGATACATTATGAAAAGCAAAACAGTGTTACATATCGTATTGGGTGGTGTTGCAGGTTTAGCATTAGCAATGGGTACAATGGCTTTTGCACAAAATACTGATCATATGGGTAATACCACCACAGGCGGCGGCATGATGGGCCAAACTATCCAAAAGACTAACACAACAGGCGGACATGGATATATGCATGAAACGACCGCACCTCAAAAAACAACTTACGGTGGTATGCATACACAAAGCAATATTCCTGTAGGGACACACCATGCAAGCTTCAATAAAGCACCGGCTAATACACCTTGTCATTCAGATACCACCGCTAAAGGATGAGCAAGTTAGTACAGGGTGTTAAGCACTAACAAAAAAGCTTGGCCACAGAGATATTTCTGGGTCGAGCTTTTTTTCTTATAATTTCCGAAATTTTCAACTTCTGCTACATACACACGTGGTTTTCAACTATAATAACCATATAGTTCGCATGCTTATTATTCGGGCATCTTTAAGGAAAACTCAAAATAATTGACAATAGTCGTTACTTTATGTGAAATATAACGGCTAATGATTTAAATCTAGTCAACGGGTGAGCCATGAAAACATTTTCATTAATCATTCTTGTATGGGGGGCTCTGGTTTTTTCCGTGCCCGCGGAACCTTATCGTATTAAATCTAAGCCTAATACCGTTACAAAAAAGGAATTACTTGCACAAAGCAAGGCACTAGCCGCACATATGGGCGAAACGTTTCAGTTAGCGCAAAACTGTGGCCAAAGTATGATGCATATTTCTGCTCCGAACGCGAATGCCTTGTTTCGTAACTATTTTGACCAAAGCAAGGTAGATATCATTATGAAACAATACCGCCAGCTAGTCACGAAACAGCAAGGGCGGTTATGTAACCGCAATAAAATTAATTTTCATCGGCTAATGAATAAAATGGCCACCTATATGCGTACTGCATCGTCCAGCCTGAATAATCCATAAGTATTTATAGAAAAAGCAGGTCTGCATTAAATTTAGACGTGAACCCTTTTACGATCTAAAATATAATGCACGACTTTATGGATAACCCAACCCTTAACATACCTTAGAGATATCACAAATGCCTCGTTCTGAAAACAGCAACAAAAACAGCTCCACGATTATTTACACCGAAACCGATGAAGCGCCAGCTTTAGCGACCCATTCTTTTTTGCCCATTGTTAAGGCTTTTACAAAAGCAGCCAATATTGACGTTGAAACACGCGATATTTCACTTGCTTCACGTATTTTGGCGAATTTTCCTGATAATTTGCAAGAAGAACAAAAAAAAACCGATACCCTTAGTGAACTGGGTGAACTGGCTAAAACACCCGATGCCAATATTATTAAGTTACCCAATATCAGCGCATCGGTTCCGCAATTAAAAGCGGCTATTAAAGAATTAAAGGCGGCAGGTTTTGATATTCCAGATTTTCCGGAAGAAGCTACAAACGATGAACAAAAAAGCATTAAAGCACGGTATGCCAAAGTACTAGGCAGTGCAGTTAACCCAGTGCTGCGTGAAGGTAACTCTGACCGTCGAGTGGCTGGCCCGGTTAAAGAATACGCACAAAAGCATCCACATTCGATGGGTGCCTGGTCGAGTGATTCAAAATCACATGTTGCTTCAATGTCAGACGGTGACTTTTATGGCAGTGAAAAGTCCTGTGTGATTGACACTGAGGGTGATGTAAAAATTGAGTTTATCGGTGATGATGGACAAAATCTGGTACTAAAAGAAAAAACGCCTGTTTTGCAGGGTGAAGTTATTGATGCATCCGTTATGAGTGTTAAGGCGTTATGTGCATTTTATGAAACGGCCATGCAAGAAGCAAAAGAAGAAGGCGTGTTGTTATCACTGCACTTAAAGGCCACCATGATGAAGGTGTCCGACCCCATTATCTTCGGCCATGCGGTAAATGTTTATTATAAAGACGTCTTTGCTAAACATGCCGACACTTTTGAAAAGTTAGGTGTTAATACACGCAATGGCCTGGGTGATGCCTATAGCAAAATAAGTGAACTGCCCGATAGTGAACGGCAACAAATTGAAACCGACATTGAAGCGGTTTACCAAACCCGCCCGGCATTGGCGATGGTTAACTCCGACAAGGGCATTACAAACCTGCATGTACCAAGCGATATCATTATTGATGCATCAATGCCGGCGGCAATTCGTACGTCCGGGCAGATGTGGGGCAAAGATGGCAAGCTCCATGATACTAGCGCCATGATCCCGGATCGTAACTATGCCGGTATCTACCAGGCCACCATCGACTTTTGTATTGAGCACGGTGCATTTGATGTCACCACCATGGGCAACGTCAGTAACGTTGGCCTGATGGCACAAAAAGCAGAAGAGTATGGTTCACATGATAAAACTTTTGAAATACCAGCTAAAGGAACCGTGCAGGTAACCGATGCAGCGGGTAACACATTACTAGAACATAGCGTTGAACAAGGTGATATCTGGCGCATGTGTCAAACAAAAGATTTGCCAATTCGAGATTGGGTAAAACTGGCCGTTAATCGCGCAAGGTTAACAGGTCAACCGGCTATCTTCTGGTTAGACGAAAATCGTGCGCATGATGTGAACATAATGACTAAGGTCGAAACCTACTTAAAAGATCATGATACCAAAGGCCTGAAAATACAGATCATGTCTCCTTTTGATGCCACACTCTATACGCTAGAACGCGTTAAAGCCGGAGACAATACCATTTCGGTTTCTGGCAATGTATTACGTGACTATTTAACCGATTTATTTCCTATTTTAGAGTTAGGTACCAGTGCAAAAATGCTATCCATTGTTCCTTTACTTGCCGGAGGTGGCTTGTTCGAAACCGGCGCAGGTGGCTCAGCCCCTAAACATGTTCAACAGGTCTTAGAGGAAAATCATTTACGTTGGGATTCACTCGGCGAATTTTTGGCTTTAGCCGTTTCAATAGAAGATATGGCACAAAAAACAAACAGCGCAAAAGCTAAAGTATTAGCCGACGCTTTAGATAAAGCCAATAGCCAGTTTTTAAACAATAATAAATCACCGTCCCGCAAAGTAGGCGAGTTAGATACCCGTGGCAGTCATTTTTATTTAAGCCTTTATTGGGCGCAAGCATTGGCAACGCAAAATGACGACGCCGCTCTAAAAGAAATATTTACAGCGGTGGCCGAACAGCTAACAAGTAATGAAACAAAAATTATTGACGAGCTAACTTGCGTGCAAGGCAAACCTGTTGATTTCGAAGGTTACTATCTTCCCAATAAAAAATTAGTTTCAAAAATTATGCGTGCAAGTGCAACTTTTAATACGGTTATTGATGGTTTAAACAAATGACAACATCAGAAAGTGATAAGTTAATCGCTAATGCTCGACGGGTAAGTGAAAAACGTGAACAGGGATACCGTGAAAAATCATTAAAGATGTACCCACATATATGTGGTCGCTGTAGCCGTGAATTTACGCGTGAGAGCCTGCATGAATTAACCGTGCATCACCGTGATCATAATCATGATAACAATCCGGAAGATGGCAGCAACTGGGAGTTATTGTGTATGTACTGCCATGACAATGAGCATCAACGTCAACTGGAAGCAAATAATGCAACCAGTGAAGATAAAACCAGTGCGACAACCCATAATCCATTTGCTAACTTAAAAAGTATGCTCGATAAAAAATAATTTTTTAAACGTGAGCATAACTCAAACTATAAAACTAGCTTGCCCGATCGATGGTGCGCCATTAGAAAAAAAACAAAAAGAATATAGCTGTATTAATGGACATACCTTTGATATAGCGAAACAAGGCTATATTAATTTACTCCCGGTACAACATAAACGCTCCAAACAGCCAGGCGATAGCAAAGAAATGGTTCTGGCGCGAAAGTCTTTTTTAAATTCGAGTGTTTATCAGAACGTTGCGGATACTATAACAGAAATCATTTCCAGTTTTGAATCTTCTGAATACACTAGCTTACTCGATGCTGGTTGTGGTGAAGGCTATTATCTGAATTATCTTTATAATGCATTCAATAAAAATACTGGGAAGTATTCATATATTGGTTTAGATATTTCAAAGCTAGCGATTGCAGAAGCAGCAAAACGCAATAGCCAGATAACATGGGTAGTGGGAACCAATAGAGCGCCACCATTATATGCTAATAGTATCGATATTATTTTATGTGTATTCGGGTTTTATAGTTTCGAAGGATTTAATAAAGTACTCAAGCCGGGAGGCAAAATTATATTGGTTGAGCCGGAAGCGGAGCATTTAAAAGAATTACGAGAAATAATTTACACTGAGGTGAAAAAATCGAATCCAATGGCGCTTAGCGATGCGACAAAACAGGATTTTACTTTAAGCGATACGCAGTATATCAACTACAATACGGGTAACCTTAATAAAGAACAAATAAATCAATTATTGTTAATGACTCCGCATTTTTTTCGTGCAAACAAAGCAGGGCGAGATAGAGCAAGTAAAATTGAGTCGCTTGATTTAACGGTCGATATGGTTGTTCGCATTCTGGAAAAAAACTTATAGCAAAAGTTTATCGGTAATCGGAGTAAAGTGGCTGGCAGCATCAATAAGCGATTTAGCTGTTAACGCCGACACCCCGAATACCTCAGTGACAACATCGTGGTTCTTGTTTATTCTTTTAAGTAATAAATCGAAATCACCATCGCCAGACAACAGAATTACTTTGTCGACCTTAGGAGCTTGTTCCATTATATCAATGGTAATTCCTACGTCCCAATCGCCTTTAGCCGAGCCATCACTGCGTTGAATATAGGGTTTAAGTTTAACATTGAAACCAATATGCCGAAGTGCATCCTGGAATTTAATCTGCTTATCATCGTCGCGCTGTATCGCGTAAGCATTAGCGCAAACAATCTTCGCTTCTGCGCTAACAATCTGCCAAAATTTACGATAATTAAATTGCCTTGCAAATTGATCACGCGTTGTATAGTAAATATTTTGAACATCAACAAATACTGCAACATTTTTTTTAGTTGTATTTATCAATTTGTTTGCAAATTACAATGTTTAGTTGTGAGTAATATAGCCATATAGTCTTTCATAGAATACATTTTAGCGCTTGGTCTCTTTTATAACTGATCTAAATCATCAAAACAAAGTGTTTGAACACTATATAACCATCAAAAATATTGATTTGATTATACAATTATAGCAAGGGTGTAGATAGGGGTGTAGTTGTAATTATGTCGTATTCACTATTTCAAAAACTATCCGAAAATGAGCTTGATAATTATTTAAGTGATATAGATTTAGCCTTAGAGTTTCATATTAAATGGTTGTCTGAAGTTAACCGTGCATTAGTTTGCCGTATCGAATCAAACCAGTCAAAATTAATCGAAAACGATAACCATTTCAGTCGTTGGTACAGCAATGTAACAGAAGAAGAACTTGTTACGATGGATGCCTTTGTTAGGTTAGGTGAAATCCATGAGGATATGATTGTGGTATCCAATAACTTGCTGCTCAATTCGAAACCCGAAAGGGCTGTAATCTGTAATGAATATGACGAGTTCTTACAACTATCCAATGATTTACGTACCCAGATACATATTCTAAAAAATAAAATAAAATCTGACCTTAAATTAATTGCGACAATAATGGGAAAAGTATTCGAAAACGCAGAAGAAGGTGTAATGATTACAGATTCTGAATCTCATATTTTAAATGTTAATCAGGCTTTTATTAATGTAACGCAATACAGTCGCGAAGAAGTTATCGGCCTAAAACCCAGTGTTTTACATTCTGGAAACCATGACCAGGGTTTTTATGAACGGATGTGGAACGTTATTTTAAAAGAACACCGTTGGCAGGGAGAAATATGGAACAGGCGTAAAAATTCAGAAATTTATCCTGAATGGTTATCTATTACCGCTGTATTCGATGATAACGATATCGTCAGTCACTACATCGGTATATTTTCTGATGTTTCAACTGAAAGCGAAGGTGATGAAAGACTTTATCATTTAGCACACTATGATAGTTTATGTGACTTGCCTAATCGTATGTTATTTTATGACCGTTTAAGGCAGGCCATTTCACGTTCTAAACGAAGCGATCAACGTATTGCCGTTATGTTTATGGATCTTGATGGCTTTAAAAATATTAATGATGACTATGGCCATGGTGTAGGTGATGAACTATTACAACAGGTCAGTAAACGAATTATTAGTATGCTACGCGAAACCGATACTATCGCACGTATTGGCGGCGATGAATTTACCTTTATAATAAATGACATTGGCGATATTGATTCTATTAACGCAATCGCCGAAAAGGTTCTAACCATAGTTCAGGAACCTTATTCATTACATGGCAATGCCTTTAATATTTCCGCAAGTATTGGCATTAGTTTATGCCCCGACAATAGTGAAGATTTGAATTTACTTGTTAAACAAGCAGATATTGCAATGTATAAAGCTAAAAAAGAAGGTAAAAATCGATATGAATATTACGATACTTCAATGGGCTAACATCAGAACAACATATTTATAAATTCTTTTCTGCTTTGTTTATCAGGGCGACTTTTTATTTTAAACGCAACATGCTGTTTACTATCAGACAGTTCAATTCCCCACATCATTTTTATCTGGTTAGGCACAAAAGAATAACGCACATCAATAATCATATTTTTTTGTAGTGGGTTAATCGCCAGAAAATCGTTAGAAAACCATCTGAACCGTTCTATATCTTTTGCTTGTATATCCTGCATGTTTAACCATGAAAGATCACGTTTAATGTTTAATTTTTCAATTGATGTACCGGTTATAACTTTTGTTTTCCATAATAATTTAACGGCATCCACATAATAGCGGTTATTGTATTCATAAATCATTTTCCATAAATGCCGGTTGGCAAAGCTGGGCTTAATATGCATACGTTCAACTTTATGGCCACGCTGCTTGGCAAGTTTCTCTATGGCATTTTCTGCGCGTTGTTTTTGTATTAAACCTATACTTAAAAATATTATGGCGTAGATAAATGCAATGCGAGCATATAAAACCTTTTGTTTAAACACGGCTATAAAGATAAGAATCGTAATGGGTATCGTAAAAAACGGATCCACTATTGATACTATATTCCAGGCTACACGTTCATTTGAAAACGGCCAATACAGTTGGGTACCATAGGATGTGCAGGCATCCAGTAAACCGTGTGTCGCAAAGCCTAAAAATGAATAAAGATAAATTTTAGAAAAAGAAAAATTCTTTTTAAAAAAAGGATAAAATATCAGCGCACAAATTAGAGCGCCAAATGGAGTAAAAAAAAGTGAATGGGTAAATTGACGGTGATATTCTAAAAACAACAGTGGGTCCGTTGCTGAGCGTATCAATACATCAAGGTCAGGCGCCATTCCGGAAAGCGCACCAATAAGTAAAACACTGATTTGTTTTACCCTGTTATTTGTTGCAGATTGCGAAAGACTGGCACCAAAGCAAGCCTGAGATATAGGATCCATTATTTTTTTGTCTAATTTAAATGCTAACTATAACAATGATGAGTATTTAATTAAACATACCGCAAGCCCGTTAATTTAAATCGAGTATAAGTGTAGGACATGACATGGGGAATGCTGGCTAACGGACTCGCTCGCCATCCCTGGCACTTTTAAATCGTCAGGGTAGCCCATTGAGCGATTTAACGGTTGCCTGATTGATGTCGCGAATGATTTGGGTTTTTTGACTGCCCGTGTCCGCTGCTCTTGTTTTTATTACCATTACCCGCAGTATGCCTTTTAGTTCCTGCACGTCTGTTTCGAGCCGGTTTTCCTGATTTAGGTGCTTGTCTGCCTCGGCCTTTATTAATAGGCTCAGCTTTTATCGACGGGTCGGGTTTATAGCCGTCCATTTCAATCTTTGGAATTTCGCGTTTAATTAAACGTTCAATATCTTTAAGCAATTTTAATTCGTCAACACAAACCAGCGACATTGCTTCGCCTTCATTGCCTGCCCGACCTGTTCGACCAATACGATGCACATAGTCTTCAGCAACATTGGGTAGTTCAAAGTTAACAACATGCGGTAGTTGATTAATATCCAGACCACGTGCTGCGATATCGGTTGCTACCAATACTCGTATTTTACCAGCTTTAAAGTCTGCCAATGCTCTGGTTCGTGCGCCCTGACTTTTATTGCCATGAATGGCGGCTGATGCAATGCCGTCATTTGTTAATTGCTCGGCCAGGCGATTAGCTCCGTGTTTTGTTCGATTAAATACAAGTACCTGTTCCCAGTTGTTTGAACCAATTAAAAATGAAAGGAGTTCACGTTTACGTTTTTTATCAACATGATGAACCACTTGTTTGATACGCTCTGCGGTTGTATTGCGTTGAGCCACTTCGATTAATGCCGGTTTGTTAAGTAGATTATTGGCTAGTTTCTTTATATCATTCGAAAAGGTTGCAGAAAAAAGTAAGGTCTGTTTATTTTTGGGTAATAAGGCAAGTACCTTTTTAATATCATGAATAAACCCCATATCAAGCATTCGATCGGCTTCATCGAGCACTAAAATATCAATTTTTGATAAATCGGCTGAGTTTTGACTAACATGATCAAGCAATCGACCCGGTGTTGCGACAAGTATATCAACACCTTTTATAAGCTTCATTTTTTGTGGGTTTATACTGACACCACCAAACACCACCGTTGATTTTAACGGTAGAAAACGCCCATAGGTTTGCACACTTTCATGCACCTGTGCGGCGAGTTCTCTTGTTGGCGTTAATATTAAGGCACGAATTGGGCGTCTTTTTTTACTGGGTTGTGTTGTCGCCATTAATTTTTCGAGAAGGGGTAAGGTAAAGCCAGCGGTTTTACCGGTGCCAGTTTGCGCACCGCCCATAATATCGCGGCCTTCAAGTATTAAAGGGATAGCTTGTTGTTGAATGGGAGTAGGGCTGTTATAGCCTTTTTCGGAAACAGCACGAAGTATTTCAGCCGATAGGCCGAGAGTATCAAATGACATGTAAAATGTTCTCCAGAACGAGTACAGTGGAATCGCCTGCCCAATGCATTGCAAGGGACGGTCCAGGCGGTAACTTATTAGTAACGCTATAAACAAACAGAGTACGTTAACAGCGTTTGAAAAGGTGCAGACCGAGAGCGCACCAGAAATTGTGTGACGAAGTATATCACAGATGAATCGTGCTATATACCGCCTGTATTGCTGAAATATCGGGATATGATGTGAATTTGCTCGTATAAATTGTGTTAAATGTCTGTTTTTGTGGATTAAAATGAAATAAATTGTTGTTTTTAGATGAAAAAAGGTTAAACTATCAATTGCTACATTCTCTACCTGGTTATTTCGGAAGTTTTCTCCTGTTAATTACCTCGCAAGACTTGTAACACATATAATTTTTAATACTATTGAGGTAATTTATTATGGCAACAGGAACCGTTAAATGGTTTAACGAATCCAAAGGCTTCGGCTTTATCACTCCAGACGATGGCAGCAAAGATGTATTTGCTCATTTTTCTGCAATTGCAGCTGAAGGATTCCGTACTCTAGCAGAAGGTCAACAAGTGACTTTCGACGTAGAAGACGGACCAAAAGGCCCACAAGCTTCAAACATTCAAGTTTAAATTTGTAAGTTTGATTCTTAAAAAGCCCCGCGAATTTCGCGGGGCTTTTTTTATGCCCCAATATTAAGTACCAGCTCTGCTAAGTGAGTAGAGCTACTTAAATATGTAGTCATTCCCGCGTGATTCTGGCGGGAATCTAGATTTAAATCGACTGAGATTTCCCACGGGAATGACGTAAATTTTGTTATCTCGAAGTCAGCTTATTTACCTTTTTCTTTATACACAATAAGTATAAACAAACCGATATAATATATATGCTTGATCATATATATGATTTAACGTATATTTAAATCATGAATATTGACAGCAAAACTCTATTTTCCGCATTATCCAGCGAAATCCGTCTACGATGCCTGATGCTATTACAGCTTCAAGGTGAGCTCTGTGTGTGTGAGCTCACGCACGCACTGGGTTTATCCCAACCCATGATTTCACGCCACCTAGCCCTGTTACGAGATACAGGGTTAGTCAACGACCGGCGGGCTGGGCAGTGGATTTATTACTGCATTAATCCGGAGTTATCAGCATGGGCGGCAGAGGTTTTAAAAACCACTGCATTGGCTAACTGTGATCAAATCCCCTTTGTAGATGATTTACGCACACTCACTAACATGCCAAACCGTCCTGGTTCTGCTTGCTGTGCTTAAATAGATTTAAGGAAGTCATAATGACTATACGTGTTGGTATCAATGGCTTCGGTCGAATGGGGCGCCTGGGTTTTAGAGCGGGCTGGAAAAATAAAGCCTTTTCAATAACTCAGGTAAACGAAATTTCAACGGATGCGGTTGGTTCGGCACATTTGTTAAAGTTTGATTCTGTTCATGGTACGTGGTCTTTTGATGTAACAGCGGATAATAATAAAGTTATTCTCAATGATCAGATGATAACTTATTCATCTAATAAAAACATAAGCGACACCGACTGGTCTACTTGCGATATGGTTATTGAAGCGACTGGCGTCCATCATAAAAACCCGCAAAGCTTGAATCAGTATTTTGAGCAGGGTGTTAAAAAAGTAATTGTAGCGGCTCCTACAGAAGGAGCTTTAAATATTGTTTACGGTATTAACGATGATCAATATGATTCAGCTAAACACCACCTGGTGACTGCCGCATCTTGCACGACCAATTGTTTAGCGCCCATCGTTAAAGTAATGAATGACAAAGTAGGCATTAAACATGGTTGCATGACTACCATTCACGATATAACCAATACCCAAACAATTATCGATAAAGGTCATAAAGATTTACGCCGCGCACGAGCCTGTGGCCAATCATTAATACCCACATCAACCGGCTCTGCAAAGGCTATTACAAACATTTTTCCAGAACTAAAAGGAAAATTAAATGGCCATGCGGTACGTGTGCCACTAACTAATGCATCTCTAACCGACTTTGTTTTTGAAGCAAACCGTTCCGTTAACGTTGAAGAAATAAATCATTACTTTAAAGAAGCAGCCGAAGGCGAACTTAAAGGCATACTCGGTTACGAGGAGCGGCCACTTGTTTCAGTCGATTATGTAAATGACCCCCGCTCATCCATTATTGATGCTCTATCAACAATGGTTATTAACAAAACACAAGTTAAAATTTATGCCTGGTACGATAATGAATGGGGTTACGTTAATCGTATGATGGACTTAACCACAAAAATTGCTAAAAGTTTATAGTTTAAAATGGAGCAGGGCTTACGTAATTATTTAACCGTTACCGGTGGCTACTGGGCCTTTACGATTACTGACGGCGCCATTCGCATGTTGGTGGTGTTGTATTTTCACCTGTTAGGGTATTCACCAATACAGGTTGCTATGTTGTTTTTATTTTACGAGTTCTTTGGCATTGTTACCAATCTTATAGGGGGCTGGCTAGGTGCGCATCTGGGTTTAAATAAAACGATGCATATTGGTATGGCCTTGCAGGTATTTGCACTGGCCAGTTTAATGGTACCTGAATCATGGTTATCGGTAAGCTATGTGATGCTGGCGCAAGCATTATCAGGTATTGCAAAAGACTTAAATAAAATGTCGGCCAAGGCGAGCATAAAAATGTTTGTTCCCACAGACGATAGCGAATCAAAATTATTTAAATGGATAGCAATACTCACGGGTTCAAAAAATGCTTTAAAAGGTGCTGGTTTTTTTATCGGTGCATTGCTGTTACAGCAATTCGAATTTCGTGGTGCATTAACTATTTTATCCATTAGCCTATTTTGCGTGTTAATTATTACCGTTATTATGCTGCCAAAAAATCAGGGGAAAACTAAAAGCAAACCAAAATTCAAACATCTTTTTTCTAAAACAACGGCCATTAATCGTTTATCAGCGGCACGCTTTTTTTTGTTTGCATCACGAGATATCTGGTTTGTGGTTGCATTACCAGTTTATCTGTATAGCGAACTAAACTGGCGTTTTATGGACGTCGGCAGCTTTTTAGCCTTATGGGTAATTGGTTACGGCATTATACAAGCCTGTGCGCCGGGCTTTATTCGCCAAACCAACCATAAAACAGGCCCAGACGGGCGAACGGCCAGGCAATGGGCCTTTGTACTTTCTTTTATCCCCATAGGCATTGCCGCCATGCTGTACTTCGATTTTCATTCAAATTATGCATTAATAGCTGGGTTAATTATTTTTGGCTTTGTCTTTGCTGTTAATTCTGCTGTTCATTCATATTTAATTGTTGCCTGGTCGGCACAGGACGATATTGCGATGAATGTTGGTTTTTATTATATGGCAAATGCGGGCGGGCGACTCATTGGTAGTGTACTTTCTGGCTGGATTTATCAAACTCAGGGCTTAATTGCTTGTCTAATTTATTCAGGGCTGTTTGTTTTTGTTGCTGCATTTATTTCCATTTATTTACCAAAAACAAAATCAGCTGAAATTACCACTAAATGATACTATATTTATATTAAAGATCGAGACTGATTAATAAAATGAACAATCAATCACACTGTCCTGTTTGTAAAATGCTCACTGAGTCGTCAGATATATTTTGTGAATACCAAAATATCAATTTCTCATTCTGTTCTGAGCAATGTAAGGAACGTTTTGAAGCAAATCCTAATTTATATTTTGGTCAAATAGGTAAACCATCGGCTAAATATCAGAATAAAAATATTATAAAGCAACGTGTATTGCATTTAGATGAGACCATACCTGATGATGTCGCTGAAAAAATCAACCAGTCACTGATGACAATGATGGGCATAAAAAATGTCGACATCAAAGATAAAAAAATTACGATAAACTACGATTTACTCGAAGCCACTATTCAGCAGATAGAAACACATATCGAACAAATGGGACAGCATTTATCAGACAACTGGGTAAACCGCTTACACAATGCGTTTATTCACTACAGTGAAGAAACGGAGTTGGATAATTTGGAGCAAAGTAAGGGATACTATTGCCATAATACACCCAAAAAATAGTATTTTATTAATCTAAGCTGTATCTACGTATATGATAATGCAAACGTTACCAATCCCATATCCTACTCTGTAAACTCGATTCAAAAGTTAACAGAACAACAGAGAACCAACCTAAAAATCTTTAACTATTTTTTGTTTGCCTGATGCATGTCTTTCACGTAAATCAGATTCTATATAACGATCGGTTGTCGCCATACTGGCATGCCCAGCATCATCTCGAACGTGCTCTCGGGGTCGAAATTTTACATCTTCAGAAATTCCTGTATGCCTTAACCAGTGAACAGTCGCCGCTTTTAAATCGCTGGCATCATCTTCAAGGCCGTCATCTTTCATGCGTTGATAAGCGGCATCAAAACAGTCTTGTACAATGCGCCTAATATGCCGGGTACTGGTTATAGAACCTTTGCCAAGTGATTTTGCAATAAGTGGAATATGTTCGCCGGGTGAAGGCAATGGTGATAAGCCTAAATGGGGTGAATCGGGGCATTTGGGGGTAAATTCCCATAACTCCATCTAATACTATGACATTATTAGCTTTCTGTATATTCTCTTTGGAAAACAGCCAATTCTCTGCATTTATTAACTGATCTTCCGAAATATTACCAACTGATGATGCTGCTAACTTTCGATGACCAAGATTACATCCTAAGCTCATTAATAGAGCGTAGATGATTTTATTAGAGACTTTGCTTTTACTATTTTTTATATGTGAATGTGTAAAATGCTCTGAAAAATTAGTGTGCCGATTAATCTCACTTATTATTTGTGATAGCGGGATGAATTTTGTATTACCGAGTAACGTAGGGATGTATTTTGAGACATCGTAATCTGTTTTAGGCGTTTTAACATCCCATCGTAATTTATGGGTGTATTTAAGGTGTGGATTGTCACCGTTAATAACATTTGTATTGACTCGGCTGTATGTATCCTCAAGTTTCTCTTGTAGCCCTTGCAGTATGCTATTAACGTCTTTAAATTTATCGAGGCCTGCTGCCGTAATATAGCTATCCTTCTTAGATTGCCATTCATGATCAGGTATAAGATATCGATTATTCGCTTTGTAACGATATGAGTAAAGAAGCGTTAATTTCCTAGATTTTATAGCGTCTGCTAACGATATAAATAATAAAATCTTATAGAGCGATGGTCTTATATTATTTTCGTTATCAAGGATTATTTCGTTTTCCTTTTTAGTCAAAAAGGCAGTGGGTGCATCATTGCTTATTTTGCCACCCGTGCGTTTAAAGTAATTAATCGCATCAATAAATTTGGGCGACGAATTACTGACATCGAATTCAAGAGTTTTAATGAAAGGAGATAATTTTAATTGTATTATCCTTGAACTTGCTTCTAGCCTTTCATAGTAATAGCGACGTCTCTTTTTATCGCTATTCAATTCGCTTATTTTGTTAAAGGATGTAATAACATTCGGATCTTTTGCTTCTAAATAGTTCTCGATGAGCTGCACCGTCCTTTCGCTAGCTTCGTGTTTTGTTAATGTCGTATCTTGATTAATTGAATATATAACATTGATTATTTCCTCAGCGGTTTTTGTGTAATCAACGAGCCTACCGGTAGCATCTAAGACCTCAGGTTCCACCTGATTTCTTTTTTCTTTTTCATGCTTTTGAGCATCATTAGAATAATGCCTAACAATTTTAATGAACGCATCGAGTGCGTAGTCTTGCCTTAAGTAATATTGATCCTTTAAGAAAGAGGATAAGTACAAAAAAGTTTTGTTTTGATTGGTGATTCTTTTTAATTGTTTAAAGCTGGATTTGTAAACCCAGGTAGAAAAGTGCTTATCCGCTTCTTTTGATAAATCTATCGTATCTAATAAAGGTTTTAGTGCTGTATGGTGCCGACGGCATAATTTAATAATTTCTGCATTTTCATTCAGAACCCTTGTCGCTTTTGATTAATTTATTTTTCTTAACGGTGTGACCGTAATGCCACTACCATCATTTTTATCTGATAATAACTCTTTAAGTAATATTTTTTGCTTCTCGGTTATCTGATCTTGTAAGCGTGATAAAATTGTATTTTCATAATCAATAAAACTCTGAGATATGATCTCAGCAAACTGATTATAAGAAGGTATTTCAATTTTACTTTTCCAGCAATAATCAAAAACAGCAAAAAGTACATTTTCAGCGCTTTTTTTTTTATCAACATGAAGTAATGCATGTTGTTCCAGCAGGTTCTTTTTCTTATTTGAGAGTGCAACCCAATGATACTGGCGCAGTATTATTGCTTTATGATTTGCGGCAGTGGTGGATGAATATCGTTCTAGATTGGTTGTTTTTTTTAATCCCAGTAGCCTTTCTACGTGTTTTTTATCTAGCGCTCTAAATTTATCGACATTAAAGAAACGACCTTTCACTTGAAAATAGCCTCGTTGCAGAATAAACCCTACTTTATTCTCTGGCGTTCTCATTTTATTCAGTATTCGACGGACCTTTTTAGTAATCATGAACATAACATCGCGTTCTTCATGACTAAACTTAGGTACGGCATTAAAAGCGCGTATTTTTTCCTTTGATAATATAAAGATATTGTTCAAGTTTTCATCCTTTTCGTTATGGGCTCTAGACGTTGTTTGTGTGACTAACTTAGAGTAATATATGTTGTGTATTTCATTCAACGCCTCCCACAAATCTTACTATTTCTATAAAACATCAAAAGTTGCTTATAAATCAACCAAAAATTGTATCGTACGATACAAAAAATGATTAATTTTCGTACAATAATTCTATAGTACGATTCAAAAAAGTATTCTATTACATAAATTCTTTAGTACAATAGAGTTATTTTGTGAGATTATCCTCTAGCCATGTTACCCACAGAAGAATTATATCGTTCGCTTGAGATTGCCTATGCACATTTCAATGCCGCATTATTTGATAGCAAGCTTCCACATGTCATCTTTACGGTTCAACGCCAAAAAGGGGTAATGGGCTATTTTACGCCGGATCGTTGGGGATCTTTAAAAGGTGAAAAATGCCACGAAATTGCAATCAATCCATCCTATATTGCGCAATCACGAATGATTGAGGTTGTCCAAACATTGGTACATGAAATGGCGCATTGTTGGCAGCATTGCTTTGGAAAGCCAGGAAGAGGTTGTTACCATAACAAAGAATGGGCTTATAAGATGATGGAAATAGGGCTTATGCCATCATCGACAGGGGAGCCCGGTGGCGATGCTACTGGCGAACATATGAGCGATTATATTGTTAAAAAGGGCCCATTTTATAATGCTTATGGAAAATTATTTGAAGAAAATAAATTCAAACTGGCTTGGGTCGATAGGAAGGCACTCCCTCGACTCTATCAGCCTGATGCTATCTCCACCGATATCATTACATCTCTCTCAACAAAAGAACAAAACACAAACACGATTGATGCTCTTCTTGACAAAGAACTCCACTCATTAACCTTCGCAGAGTTAATGCCACAGGATTTTGTTGAAACCATTGCAGCGAAGAAAAAAGTTAAAATCCGATATAGCTGTCCAATTTGCTATACCAATGTTTGGGGCAAACCGAACATACGCATTCGATGTGAAGATTGTAATGTGCAATTTGTTTCTGAATGAACATAAAAACAACACGTACATATTAATTAGTAAAGTCATTGAGAGTTAAATAACTTTCCCTTATCTATTTTTTCTAACTAAATGATTAATTTCTATACATTACTATTTTTTGAATATCATAATTATGTCGACTGGTTCTAATTTTTAGTACCCCAAAAGAATAAACATATGCTGCGCTTGAAACTTTATCACAAAATTGTAACAATGATTCTCAGATTATGATGTCTCTCAAAATATAACCATAAATCAAACTTGAGACGGTTTTTTTTAATGCTCTCATATATAAAAATATAATACTTTGTGTTGAATTAAATAATCTGTTTAGCATAGTAATGGATACAATGCTGGGGATGGTGTTAAGTGTTTTTGTTTTTTGCAAAAAAAGGATTGTTGTTTGCTCTTGGTTTAGGGATAAGCTGCCAAGCAATTTCTGCTGTTACTCAAAATAATATATCAACTTCATCTGTTAAAGACACAACGCGCTTTACGTCATGGCAAGGTATTGAGCCGGATAAGTGGGCAACGTTGTGGTTGATAAAACGGCATATTTCTCCCGATGCTTATTTTTTACTCGTTCCACCTAATTCTAAACTTCCAGAAAATGCGCTACCTTTCGGTGTGCCGACTGCTGCAATACGACGTGCTAATCGGCAGTCGATGTTTCGTCGCTTAAAAGATGCCTTTGAATACAAAAGTATACCTTTAGATTATCTAGATTTAATTATTCATGATGTTGAAGTTAATATTTGGGATAAACCTGCCCATCCTCACTCTGTTTGGTTTGAAACGATGTATCGACAATTGCAGGCACGTTACAACCGCG